>NZ_JBIAKK010000002.1:958494-1080052 GCF_042872425.1 Streptomyces sp. NPDC005262 | reverse complement strand
ACCGGGACGGACTCGCCGGTGAGCATCGACGCGTCCACCGCCGAGGCGCCCTCGACGACGGTGCCGTCGGTGGCGATCTTCTCGCCGGGACGGACGACGAAACGGTCGCCGACGGTCAGCCGGTCGACAGGGATGCGCACCTCCGTGCCGCCCTGGAGGACGGCGACGTCCTTGGCGCCGAGATGCATCAGCGCACGGAGGGCGGAACCGGCCTTCCGCTTGGACTTCGCCTCCAGATGGCGGCCCAGCAGGATGAAGGCGATGACCCCGGCGGCGACCTCCAGATAGATCGTGGAGGAGCCGTCGGCGCGCGAGACGGTGAAGTCGAAGCCGTGCCGCATGCCGGTCATACCGGCGTCGCCGAAGAACAGCGCCCAGAGCGACCAGCCGAAGGCGGCAAGGGTGCCTATCGAGACCAGGGTGTCCATGGTGGCCGCGCCGTGCCGGAGATTGGTCCAGCCGGCACGGTGGAAGGGCAGGCCGCCCCAGACGACCACGGGGGCGGCGAGGGTGAGGGAGAGCCACTGCCAGTTGTCGAACTGGAAGGCGGGAACCATGGCCAGGAGGACGACGGGGGCGGCGAGGACGGCCGAGACGACGAGGCGTTGACGCAGGGCGGCGAGGGCATCGTCGGCGTCGGTGTCCGCGGCATCCGTAGTCGCGGTGGGGCGTGCGACGGGTGAGACGTCCGCCGTGTCCTCGGTGTCTGCGGCTCCGGTCGCTGCCCGTCCGGTGGGGCTCGTGTCATCGGCCGGAGGCATCCGCTCGGTCGCGGGTGGTGGTACAGGCGAGGCGGGCGGCGTCGGTGCGGACCGCTGCAGCGGCTTTGCCGTGTAGCCGGTCTTCTCGACAGTGGCGATCACGTCGTCGAGCCGGGTGCCGGCACCGAACTCCACGCGGGCCTTCTCGGTCGCGTAGTTGACGGTGGCGACGACGCCGTCCATCCGGTTGAGCTTCTTCTCGATGCGGGCCGCGCACGAGGCGCAGGTCATCCCGCCGATCACGAGCTCGGCCTCCGAACCGGCGGCGGCCGGGGCCTCGGCCTCTGTTGCGCTGTACATGTCCGAACTCCTGAAATGCCTACCGGGCCGTGCCTGCCAGTATCTGCTGGTCGGTCCGGCCCGGCGGTAAAGGGTGGTGCGAATGATGCGGGGTTACGCGGGTCTGTGCAGGAGTGTCGAGGGGCCGGACGGCATTCAGGCCTGGCCGACGAGTTCGTATCCCGCCTCGTCGACCGCGGCCCGCACGGTCTCGTCGGTCAGCGGCGTCTTGGAGACCACGGTCACCCGACCGGTGGCGGCCACGGCCTTCACCGAGGTGACGCCCTCGATACCGGAGATCTCCTCGGAGACGGCGCCCTCGCAGTGCCCGCAGGTCATGCCGGTCACCTGGTAGACGGTGGTGACCCCGTCCGTTGTGGCCTCGGTGCCCGTACCGTCGTGGCAGGAGCCGCTCGGCGAGCAGCAGGAGCCGGTGGCCTGGGTGAGCTGGATCTCGGCGGTCATGGTGTTCTCCTCTTCGACGCGTACGTCTCGCTGTGGCGCCAGGGGCTCCCGGGAATGCTGGTGCACCCCAACACTCATACTTTATACCCCTAGGGGGTATAAATGCGAGGTGGGGCGCGCTGCCGGACGAGTGATGTCGGCCATCCGGCGGAATCCGGCGGGCGGCATCACCGACCGGATTCGATGCGACGGGCGGCCCACAAGATCACCGTCAGGGCGTAGATTCGGCGACCTGATGGCCGGCCCGTCGGGCGGTCCGAGGGAGGGCCGGCCGACGCCCGGTGGGCGGGACGAGAGGCGGGGCCGATGCGGGCTGTGGTGTTCGAGGAGTTCGGGAAGATCGCCGGCGTGCGGGGCCTGCCGGATCCCGCCCCCTCCGATCAGGGCGTCGTGGTCCGTGTCGAGGCGACCGGGCTGTGCCGCAGCGACTGGCACGGCTGGATGGGGCACGACCCGGACGTCACCCTGCCGCATGTGCCCGGTCATGAACTCGCCGGTGTGGTCGAGGCGGTCGGGAGCGCAGTCGCCAACTGGCGGCCGGGCGACCGCGTCACCGTTCCCTTCGTCTGCGCCTGCGGGCGCTGCTCCGCCTGCGCGGCCGGGGCCCAACAGGTCTGCGAGCGGCAGACCCAGCCTGGTTTCACCCACTGGGGGTCGTTCGCCCAGTACGTGGCGCTGGAACAGGCCGACGTCAATCTGGTCGCCGTGCCCGAAGAGCTGTCGTTCGCGACGGCGGCAGGTCTCGGCTGCCGGTTCGCGACGGCGTTCCGGGCAGTCGTCGGTCAGGGGCGGGTGGGTCCGGGGGAATGGGTCGCCGTGCACGGCTGCGGCGGGGTCGGGCTGTCGGCCGTCATGATCGCGGTGGCCTGCGGGGCGCGGGTGGTCGCCGTCGACGTCTCGGCTCGCGCGCTCGAACTGGCGCGGACGTTCGGAGCGGTGGCGTGCGTGGACGCGTCCGCCCATCCGGACGGCGCGGGCGAAGCGGTGCGCGAACTGACGGGTGGCGGTGCCCATCTGTCGCTCGACGCGCTGGGCTCCCCGGTCACCTGCGCCGCCTCGGTCCGGAGCCTGCGGTGGCAGGGCCGTCATGTGCAGGTCGGTCTGCTGCCCACGGCGGCAGGTGACCCCGTCGTCCCCATGTCGCGGGTGACAGCCCTGGAGCTGGAGATCCTCGGCAGCCATGGAATGGCAGCGCACGACTACCCGCCGATGATGGACATGGTGCGGGCCGGCATCCTGCGCCCGGACCTGCTGGTGACCTCCACCGTCGCGCTGGACGCCGCCCCGGCGGCGCTCGCCGCGATGGGGACGGCCCCCGGGGCAGGAGTGACGATCATCGAACCGGCGAAGTAGCCGGGCCCGGCGAAGACGGAGGCCCCGTACGGCGTCGGCGGATCATGGAGGCCGATCGCCGGACGGGGCCGGAACGGAAACGGGGCGACAAGGAAGAGGTGTCAGTCCCTGCGGCCCCGATTGCCCGGGCGTGACGCGACCCAGGCGCGGACGGTGTCCGCGTACCAGTAGGGCTTACCGCCCTCCACATGGTCCGGCGCGGGAAGCAGCCCATGTTTGCGGTACGAGCGGACGGTGTCCGGCTGCACCCGGATGTGCGCTGCAATGTCCTTGTAGGACCAGAGCCTTCTGTCCGTCATGAATGACACCTCTCTGCACCGCAGCGGCAGTCGGGGGGCCGTCGGGGGAGCCGCGGTGCGCACGCCGACGATCACTCAGCCTGTGTTCGGTGAACGACGCGGAGCGAGCGGCGGAGAGGGGCTGTCGAGCGCCTGTGACGGAAGACCCGCGTAACGGAGACATGTGTGACGAGGGGGTGATCTCTGTGACAGAAGGCATGCATCGGGGTCGAATTCGACTAAGCGTTCCAGAGTGCCGACCAGGTCCGCGGTCCGACCAGGCCACTCGGAACGAGCGGCGGGTGGTCCGCCTGGAAGCGCTGGACGGCGGCGAGGGTCGTCGGTCCGAAGGTGCCGTCGACCTCACTCCACGGCAGATAGCGGCGGTTGGCGAGCAGGCACTGCACCTCCGAGGCCCGGTCGCCCTGATCGCCGTAGAGGGTCGGCTCGTTGCCGAAGTAGAACGCGCAGACCGCGCCGGCGCCGGGCGGTGCGAGCGGCGGTGCAGGCTCCTGCTCGGCGGCCGAGGCGGCCGGGGCCGCGATGAGGGCGGCGGCCAGGGCGAGTGCGGCCAGGGCCGAGGCCCCGGCGGTCCTGGGGGTGCGGAACGCTTTTCGGATCACGGTGAGTTGCTCCTCGGTCGGTCGAGGGGTGCGGTGGGGCCGCACCCTCCTCTTGCCGAGAACAACACCGCAATCCGCCGCTGCGTCACTTCCCCGGGCGGTTCGGCGTGTCGGGCGCCCGCACCGGGGTGCCGCACGAGCGGAGGAAGTCCCGGGTGCGACGGGCGATCGGCAGGGGCTTTTCGGGCGGGCACGGATACATGTCCTGCTCGACGATCGCGAACAGATCGGCGTCCAGCCGGCGGGCGGCGTCGAGCACGGGCCCCAGGGCGGGTACGCCGTTCGGTGGTTCGCACATCACCCCGCGCGCCACGGCGGGTCCGAACGGCACCTCGTCCGCCACGACTTGCGCCAGGATCTCCGGGTCGACCTGCTTGAGGTGCAGATAGCCGATCCGCTCGCCGAAGGTCTCGATCAGCTTGACGCTGTCACCCCCGCAGTAGGCGTAGTGACCGGTGTCGAGACAGAGCGAGACCAGGTCGGGGTCCGTGGCGTCGAGGAACCGGCTGACGTTCTCCTCGCTGTCCACATGGGTGTCCGCATGAGGGTGGACGACGATACGCAGCCCGTACCGGTCCCGTACCTCGCGGCCCAGACGCTCCGTCTGGGTGGTGAGGTCGCGCCACTGCTCCGCGGTGAGCGTGCGGTCCTCCAGGACCTCACCGGTCTTGTCGTCGCGCCAGAACGACGGGATGACCACCAGATGCTCGGCGCCCATCGCCCGGGTGAGCGCCGCGATGTCGGCGACATGCGCCCAGGTCCGGTCCCAGACGTCCGGTCCATGGTGCAATCCGGTGAAAACGGTGCCCGCGGAGACGGTGAGCCCGCGGCGTCGGGTCTCGTCAGCGAGGCGGGCCGGGTCGGTCGGGAGGTAGCCGTAGGGGCCCAGTTCGATCCACTCGTAACCGGCCTCGGAGACCTCGTCGAGGAAGCGCTGCCACGGCACCTGCTGGGGATCGTCGGGGAACCAGACCCCCCAGGAGTCGGGTGCCGAGCCGATGCGGATGCGGGCCGGAGCAGATGCTGAAGAGGTCATATCGGCCACACTCCCGGCCCCGGGAGACGGGTGTCAAGGCTTCGTCCTTATGTCCGGACAAAATGTTGACAGGGTTCCGGAGGGAGGGCTAGACCTGGGGGCAGCCGCTCCGGGCCGCCGGTCGAAGGGACGCGTATGCCTGAGATGTACGACGTGATCACCATGGGGCGGATCGGGGTGGACCTCTACCCGCTTCAGACCGGTCTGCCGCTGGCTCAGGTCGACACATTCGGAAAGTTTCTCGGTGGCTCACCGACCAATGTGGCCGTCGCGGCGGCCCGGCTCGGCAGACGGACGGCGGTGGTGACGCGCACCGGCCGGGACGCCTTCGGGAACTATCTCCACCAGCAGCTGCGGGAGTTCGGGGTGGACGACCGGTGGGTGACGCCCGTCGACGCGTATCCGACCCCGGTGACCTTCTGCGAGATCTTCCCGCCGGACGACTTCCCGCTCTACTTCTACCGGCAGCCCAAGGCGCCCGACCTGGAGATCCACGAAGCGGAACTCGACCTCGGCGCGATCCGCGCGGCCCGGGTCTTCTGGATGACGGGCACCGGCCTGTGCGCGGAACCGAGCCGCACGGCCACGCTGGCGGCGCTGCGCGCCCGGAGCGAGGCGCGGGAGCGGTCCCGCGGCGGGCAGGGACCCGGCCCCGGACCCCTCACCGTCTTCGACCTGGACTGGCGCCCGATGTTCTGGCCCGACGACCCCGGCGCGGACCACCCCGGCCACCCCACCGCCTCCGCCCGCTACCGCGAGGCCCTCGCGCACGCCACCGTAGCCGTCGGCAATCTCGACGAGTGCGAGATCGCCACCGGGGAGCGCGAGCCGTACCATGCCGCCCGCGCCCTGCTCGCCGCCGGGGTCGAACTCGCCGTCGTCAAGCAGGGCCCCAAGGGCGTCCTCGCGGTCCACCGCGACGGCACCGTCGCCGACGTCCCGCCTCTGCCCGTCGAGGTCGTCAACGGTCTCGGCGCCGGAGACGCGTTCGGCGGTGCGCTCTGTCACGGGCTGCTCGCCGGCTGGGAGACCGAGCGCGTCATGCGGTACGCCAACGCCGCCGGCGCCATCGTCGCGTCCCGGCTCGCCTGTTCGCCGGCCATGCCGTTCCCGTACGAGGTGGAAGAGGCGCTCGTCCGGGGCGCCGTCACCGCCGGTGAACCCGGGGCGGGTTCATGACGCCGGCGGCCTCCTCCGTCTCCGACCTCGTCCGGCTGCGTGTGCGCCACCCCGAGGCCGTCACCGAGACCGCCGCCCGGCGCCGAAGGCGGCCCCTCGTCGGCGACAGCGGCCGCCTGATGATCATCGCCGCGGATCACCCGGCCCGCGGCTCCTTCGCCGTCGGTGAGCACGAACTGGCCATGGCCAACCGGTTCGAGCTCCTGGAGCGGCTCTGTCTCGCCCTCTCCCGCCCCGGCGTCGACGGCGTCCTCGCCACCGCCGACATCCTCGACGACCTGCTGCTTCTCGGTGCGCTGGAGAACAAGGTCGTCGTCGGTTCGATGAACCGAGGCGGACTCGCGGGCGCCTCCTTCGAACTCGACGACCGCTTCACCGGCCACCGCCCCGACGACCTCGCCCGGCTCGGCTTCGACGCGGGCAAGCTGCTGCTCCGTATCGACTACGACGACCCCGGTTCCCTCGACACGATGCATGCCACCGCCCGCGCGATCGACGCCATGGCCGCGCACCGGCTGCCGGTCTTCGTCGAGCCGTTCCTCTGCCGCCGTGTCGACGGCAAGGTCCGCAACGACCTCGGCGCGGCGGCGGTGACCACGTCGATCGCCATCGCCTCGGGGCTGGCCGGCACCTCCGCGTACACCTGGCTCAAGGTCCCCGTCACCGAGAACCCCGACGACATGGCGCGCGTGATGGAGACATCGACGCTGCCCGCCGTGCTGCTGGGCGGCGAGGTGGGCGGCGACCAGGAGGGTGCGTACGAGAAATGGCGCAGGGCGCTCCGGCTCCCCACCGTCCAAGGGCTGGTGGTCGGGCGGTCGTTGCTCTATCCGGTCGACGGCGATGTGGCCGGGGCTGTCGACACAGCTGTGGCGCTGCTGTAGCGAGGGGGCAGGGACGGGTATGGGAGAGGCATGACTACGGACAACGACGAAGGCGTACGCGACCGGCCGTCGTACGAGCGGCATCTGTCCGCCGGCAGCGCGGCCGACGGACCGTATGCCCTGGACATCGACCCGAAGCGGGCCGGTTGGGACCGGTCGAGCCTGCGCGTGGTGGAGCTGCCGCCGGGTGGTGTTCACATGCTGGCCACCGGGGAGAGTGAATGGATCATCCTGCCGTTGACCGGTGGCTGTACGGTGCACACCTCAGGTGAGATCTTTGAACTGCTGGGCCGGGAAAGCGTGTTCAGTGGGGTCTCCGACTTCGCGTACGTACCGCGTGACGCCCATGCCCAGATCTCCTCCGGCGCCGGAGGCCGCTTCGCCCTGGCAGGAGCGAAGTGCGAGCGACGACTCCCCGCTCGCTACGGCCCCGCGCCGGAGGTACCCGTCGAGCTGCGCGGGGCCGGGAACTGCTCGCGCCAGGTCAACAACTTCGCCGCTGCCGACACGTTCGACTGCGACCGGCTGATCGCCGTCGAGGTCCTCACCCCCGGCGGCAACTGGTCCTCGTACCCGCCGCACAAGCACGACGAGTACCGGCCCGGCGCCGAGTCCGTCCTCGAAGAGATCTACTACTTCGAGATCGAGGCGAACCGGGGCCGGCCCGGCCTCGGCTACCACCGCGTGTCCCCGTCCCGGCCCGGCGGTACGGACCTGCTCGCCGAAGTCCGCAGCGGCGACGCCGTGCTGATCCCCGACGGCTGGCACGGCCCGTCCATCGCCGCTCCCGGCCACACCCTGTACTACCTCAATGTGATGGCGGGCCCGGGAGAGCAGCGGGAGTGGCTGATCAGTGACCACCCCGACCACGGCTGGATCCGCGACACCTGGCCCGCCCAGCCGGTCGACCCCCGGCTGCCGCTCCACGGACTGTCCGGAACGTCCGGACTCCCCGGTCAGGAGGCACCTCGATGAGCACCCGCAGGCTCACCACCGCCCAGGCCCTGGTGTCCTTCCTCGCCCGCCAGTACACCGAGCGCGACGGCCGGCGGCAGCGTCTGATCAGCGCCACCTGGGGCATCTTCGGCCACGGCAACGTCGCCGGAATCGGCCAGGCGCTCCTGGAGACGGGGGCGGCCGCCGCGCCCGGGTCCGTATCCGCCCGGCCGGCCATGCCTTATCTCCAGGGCCGCAACGAGCAGGCCATGGTGCACGCCGCCGTCGGCTACGCCCGCCAGTCCGGCCGCCTCTCCGCGCACGCCGTCACCACCTCCATCGGCCCCGGCGCCACCAACCTCGTCACCGGCGCCGCCCTCGCCACCATCAACCACCTCCCCGTCCTCCTCCTCCCCGGCGACATCTTCGCGACCCGCCCCGCCGACCCCGTGCTCCAGCAGCTCGAAGTCCCGTCCGCGGGTGACCTCTCCGTCAACGACTGCCTGCGCCCCGTCTCCCGCTACTTCGACCGCATCACCCGCCCCGAAGCGCTCGTTCCGGCCGCCCTCCAGGCCATGCGGACCCTCGCGGACCCGGCGGAGACCGGCGCCGTCACACTCGCGCTGCCGCAGGACGTGCAGGCGGAGGCGTACGACTGGCCGGAGGAGTTCTTCGCCGAGCGCGTCTGGCACGTACGCCGCCCCGCACCCGACGCCCACGAACTGGAACGGGCGGTACGGGCCGTGCGCACCGCCCGCCGGCCGCTGATCGTCGCAGGCGGCGGGGTCCATCACAGCGCGGCCGAGGAGACCCTCGCCGCACTGGCCGCCGCCACCCGGATCCCCGTCGCCTCCACCCAGTCCGGCAAGGGTTCGCTGCGCCACGACCACCCCGCCGACGTCGGCGGCATCGGCCACACCGGCACCGCGACCGCCGACGAACTGGCCCGAACTGCCGACCTGATCATCGGCATCGGCACCCGCTGGTCCGACTTCACCACCGCCTCAGCCACCCTCTTCTCGAACCCGGCGGTCCGCTTCCTCAACCTCAACATCACCGGCTTCGACGCCCACAAGCTCGCCGCGCTCCCGCTCGTCGCCGACGCCCGTACCGCCCTCGAAGCGCTGACCGAGGCCCTGAACGAGCGCAACTACCGTGTCGACCCGGCCTACGAGACCGAGTACACCGACGCCAAGGAGCGCTGGGAGCAGCGCGTCGACACGGCGTTCGCCGCAGATGACCCGGCGGCGCGGCCCACCCAGGCCCAGGTCCTCGGTCTGCTCGACACCCTGGTCGACGACGACGACATCCTGATCAACGCGGCGGGCTCGCTCCCCGGCGACCTGCACCAGCTGTGGCGGACCCGCTCCCGAAGCCAGTACCACGTCGAGTACGGCTACTCCTGCATGGGATACGAGATCCCGGCCGCGATCGGCGTACAGCTGGCCGCCCCCGGCCGGCCCGTCTGGGCGCTCGTCGGCGACGGCACCTACCTCATGAACCCCACCGAGATCGTCACCGCCGTGCAGGAGAACCTGCCGGTCAAGGTCGTCGTCCTGCAGAACCACGGCTACGCCTCGATCGGTGGACTCTCCGAGTCGGTCGGTGCCGAACGCTTCGGTACCGCCTACCGGCAGCGCGCCGCCGACGGCAGTTTCACCGGCCCCCCGCTGCCCATCGATCTCGCGGCCAACGCCGGCTCTCTCGGCATGCGGGTGCTGCGCGCGAAGACCGTGCGTGACCTGCGCGAAGCCCTCGCCGTTGCGCGGGCCTCGGACCGCCCCACTTGTGTCTACGTCGAGACCGAAACGGCAGACACAGTGTCGGGCCCCCCTCCGGCGCAGGCGTGGTGGGATGTTCCTGTAGCCGAAACGGCCACCCGCCCGTCGGCGGTCAAAGCCCGGGAAGACTACGACCGGCAAGTCGCAGCCCGACGCCGCCACCTCTGAAGGCCTGAAGGAGTTTCGTAATGAAGACCGTCAACCACTGGATCGGTGGCAAGACCGTCGAGGGCACGTCGGGCAACTACGGCCCGGTCACCGACCCGGCCACCGGCGCCGTCACCACCCAGGTCGCACTCGCCTCCCTCGAAGAGGTCGACGCCGCGGTCGCCGCCGCGAAGGACGCGTACGCGACGTGGGGCACGTCCTCGCTGGCCGCCCGCACCGCCGTCCTGTTCCGCTACCGCGCACTGCTCGACGCCCGTCGTGACGACATCGCCGCGCTGATCACCGCCGAGCACGGCAAGGTGCACTCCGACGCGCTCGGTGAGGTCGCCCGCGGTCTGGAGATCGTCGAGCTGGCCTGCGGTATCACCACCCAGCTCAAGGGCGAGCTGTCCACCCAGGTCTCCAGCCGGGTCGACGTCTCCTCGATCCGCCAGTCGCTCGGTGTCGTCGCAGGCATCACGCCGTTCAACTTCCCGGCGATGGTGCCGATGTGGATGTTCCCGCTGGCCATCGCCTGCGGCAACACGTTCGTGCTGAAGCCGAGCGAGAAGGACCCGTCGGCCGCCAACCTGCTGGCCGAGCTGGCAGCCGAGGCCGGACTGCCGGACGGCGTGCTGAACGTGCTGCACGGCGACAAGGTCGCCGTCGACGGACTGCTGAACCACCCGGACGTCGCCGCGGTCTCCTTCGTCGGCTCCACCCCGATCGCCCGCTACATCCACACCACCGCCTCCGCCAACGGCAAGCGCGTCCAGGCGCTCGGCGGTGCGAAGAACCACATGCTGGTCCTGCCGGACGCGGACCTCGACGCCGCCGCCGACGCCGCGGTCTCCGCCGCGTACGGCTCCGCCGGTGAGCGCTGCATGGCCATCTCCGCGGTCGTCGCGGTGGGCGCCGTCGGCGACGAACTCGTCGCCAGGATCAAGGAGCGCGCCGAGAAGATCAAGATCGGCCCGGGCAACGACCCGACGTCCGAGATGGGCCCGCTGATCACCGCGGCCCACCGCGACAAGGTCGCCTCGTACGTCACGGGCGCGGCGGCCCAGGGCGCCGACGTCGTCCTCGACGGCACCGGCTACACCGTGGACGGGTTCGAGGACGGCCACTGGATCGGCCTCTCCCTCCTCGACCACGTGTCCACCGACTCGGACGCGTACAAGGACGAGATCTTCGGCCCGGTGCTGTGCGTCCTGCGCGCCGAGACGTACGAGGAGGGCGTCGCCCTCATGAACGCCTCGCCGTTCGGCAACGGCACCGCGATCTTCACCCGTGACGGTGGCGCCGCCCGCCGCTTCCAGCTGGAGATCGAGGCCGGCATGGTCGGCGTCAACGTGCCGATCCCGGTGCCGGTCGGTTACCACTCCTTCGGTGGCTGGAAGGACTCGCTCTTCGGCGACCACCACATCTACGGCAACGACGGCGTGCACTTCTACACCCGCGGCAAGGTCGTCACCACCCGCTGGCCGGACCCGGCCGAAGCCCCCGCCGGTGTGGACCTCGGTTTCCCCCGCAACCACTGATCCGTATCCCACCCGCACCGGGCCCCGGCCGTACCAGCGGCCGGGGCCCGGTGGTGCTCCGACGGCGGGCCGCCCTGCGGGGCGCGGTGTTCCGTCCGCGGCGCCGGCCGGTACCGCGCCGGACCTGCCGAAACCCGGGGGGCAGGACGCGGTGCGCCTCGCCCGTCCTGGACCCCATGACCGCATGGGCCTTCCGCACCGCGCCCCGATACGGGATCCGCGCCCGGCGCACCGCTCCACGGTCACCGTCCACCAGGCGTACACCCCCGTTCATCGGGCTGCCTGCCCCCGTGACGGCCGCTTTCCCGCTGCCTGGAAGCGCGACTGCATGACGTGAGTCATCAAGGCGCGTTCACAGCCCCTTTCGGTGCCTGAAGAGAGACCGTCCGCGCCGGTGCGGGCCCGGTCGGCGACCGCGCGGCCACTCGATGACCACCGCTGACGCCGTGTGGTCGATTGATATCGTCCGCGAATGACCAGTCGCAGCCGCGACCGCGTCGCAGACGTCCGCAGCGTCGTGATCGCGCACATGCCCGACTACCAGGTCGACTCCGTCGTGCAGCTCGGCGAGGGCCTGGACAATCTGGCGTACGAGGTGAACGGTGAGCTGATCGTGCGCTTCAGCAAGGAGCCCGACCTGGCACGGCGGGCCGCCCTGCTGAACCACGAGGCCCGCGTGCTTGCTGCCGTCGCCGACGTTTCGCCGCTGCTCGTGCCCCAGCCGACGTTCACGGTCGCGGAGCAGGGTTGTCTGGCGTACTTCAAGCTTCCCGGTGTGCCACTGGTGGATATGCCGCGGCACCAGCGATCGGCCCACGGCACGTCGATCGGCGCCACGCTTGGCGAGCTGCTCACTGCGCTGCACGCTGTTGCGATCGATCGGATGGCCGTCGAAACGGACCACCGGCCGGTGGCCGAGTGGCGACATGAGGCCACGGAGAACTATGTGACGGTGGCCGGGCAGGTACCGGCGGCGCAGCGCCGATCCGTCGAGGCGTTCCTGGGCGCCGCACCACCGCACGATGGCTGCACCCCGACGTTCTCCCACAACGATCTGGGGATCGAACACGTTCTCGTCGACCCGGTCGCATGGAGGGTGACCGGCATCATCGACTGGAGCGATGCCGCCGTCGTCGATCCGGCCTGCGACTTCGGGCTGCTCTACCGCGATCTCGGTCCCGCGGCTACCCGCGCCGCCATCAGCACCTATCGAACCGATGTCAACGACGTCGCGGCTCTCAGCGAGCGCGCCGTGTTCTATGCCAGGTGCAGTGTCTTCGAGGATCTGGCATACGGCATCGAGACGGGACAAGGCAAATACGTCGCCAAGAGCCTTGCCGCGATGGAATGGCTGTTTCCGTCATAGCCGCCTCATCTCGACCGGGGCGCCAGGGACATCAACCCGCCGGGAGGGAACCAGCAGGGGGAACCCGAGCGTGACCTGCACCTGCGCCCCCTGACGTACCGCTCATTCCAACTCGGTCTCTCCGGCAAGGCCGTAGGACGCTACGCGGACGAGTGGACGGGGCCATCAGCGACGTGACTCCGCTCGCCCGAGAGATCCACGACCTGGTGAGCCGCAGCGAGCTGGACGCCGCCGCGGGACTGCTGCCTCAGGAACACCCCCTACCCCGTCGCGGACGAACCACTGGCTGCCCTGCACCTGTGACGGACAAGTTCACCCAACGGCCGGGCCGAGAGGAACGGGAGGTCGCGAACGCAGACCGCGGGGAGGAACATCGGAATCACGTAGGCAAGGTGGTGGCCATGGGGACTCCGTCGATGCGTTTCAGCGAGAGTGCTGAGGATCCGTTCGCCCTCGGGCGTGGCGCCTCGGCCGTGCTCGACGATCGAGGCACCGTGGTCGGCTGGAGCGCACGTGCACAGGAGTTGCTGGGCTATCCGGCCAAGGAAGTGATCGGAAGAGCGTGGCAGGGCCTCCTGGTCGACGCCCTTGACCTGCCTGCCGCGCGGACCGTCGTCGTGGACGCCATGAGGGCGGGGGGCTGGTTCGGGGTCCTGCCCGTCCGCCACCGCGACGGACGGCGTATGGAGATGGGTTTCCGGGCCCGTGCGATCACCCGGGACGGGGACAGCCGGGAGTGGGTCCTGGTCGGAGCCCCAGCCGCGGAGGTCGATGCCTGGCAGCGGGACCGTGCGCTGCTGGACGGCCTGTACCGCCGGTCCCCGATCGGGCTGGTCACTTACGGCCCGGACAGGAGAGTGATTCGGGTCAACCGCGCGGTCGAAAAGGCAAGCGGCGTCCCGGCCGAGGCACCGGTGGGCCGTCGCCCCCGCGAATTCATGGTCGACGAGGACGCAGGTCCGACCGATGAGCGGGTACGACACGTCCTGGAGACCGGCGAGCCGTTGATCTTCACGGAGCAGTCCGCCCGGGCACGCCACGATCCAGGTCGGGAACGGATCGTGTCCGTCTCGGCGTTCCGCATGGAAGACCCCTCGGGCCGGGTACTCGGCGTGGCGGAGACGATCGAGGACGTGACCGACCGCCACCGGGCCCAACGCAGGCTCGCCCTGCTGAACGAGGCAAGCGTCCGGATCGGAACCTCACTGGACGTGACACAGACCGCTCGGGAGCTGGCCGAGGTGGCCGTCCACGGCTTGGCCGACTACTGCTCGGTGGACCTCCTCAAGCCGGTGACACTGGGTGACGATCCAGTCTCCGGTGCGTCAGGTCCGCTGGTCCGAGTCGCCCTTTCCCCTCCAGAGCATCGCGTCCCGTTCAAGGAAGGCGATGTGGTCACGCTGCTTCCGGAGTCTCCGCAGGCGCGGTGCCTGTACGAGCGTCGCCCGATTCTCGAAGGACTGCTGCCCCTCCGCCCCGAGTGGTACGCCATGGACCGGCGGCGGATCGAGATCGCCCTGGGTCTCGGAGTTCATTCGCTGATCGCGGCGCCCCTGGTCGCGCGCGGTCTGGTACTGGGCGTGGTGAGCCTATGGCGATCGCGTAATTCGGAGCCTTTCGAGGACGACGATGCCGCCGTGGCCCAGGAGCTTTCCTCGCGTGCGGCCGTCTGCATCGACAACGCGCGCCGATTCACCCAGCAGCAGAGCGCCGCCCTGACCCTGCAGCGCAGTCTGCTGCCGAGCGCGGCATCCGACCTGCCGGCCGTCGAGGTGGCCTGCCGGTACCTCCCGGCGAGCGGTGAACCGGGTATCGGCGGTGACTGGTTCGACGTGATCCCGTTGTCGGGGGCCCGGGTCGCCCTCGTTGTGGGAGACGTGGTCGGCCACGGGATCCACGCTGCGGCCTCGATGGGCCGCCTGCGCGCCGCTGTGCGCACCCTGGCCAGCCTCGACCTGGAACCGGACGAGGTGGTGGCGCGGCTGGACGATCTGGTCAGTCTGCTGGCCACCGAGCTGGAGGCGATCACCGACGGCAATGGGTCGGCGATCGAGCAGATGATCGGGGCCACCTGCGTCTACGCGGTCTACGATCCGGTCTCCCGGCACTGCTCCCTGGCACGCGCCGGCCACCCGGCACCGATGATGACCACGCCGGACGGCCAGGTGACCGTGCTCGACCTGCCCGCAGGCCCACCGCTCGGACTGGGCGGACTGCCGTTCGAGACGTGCGACCTCGACGTCCCCGAGGGGAGCCTGCTCACGCTCTACACCAACGGTCTTCTGGAGGCGCGCAACGGCGACATCGACGTCGCGCTGGAGCACCTGCACGAATGCCTCACCAACTCCACCGACCCCCTGGACAGCACCTGCCATGCCGTGGTCGAGGCGCTGCTGCCCAAGGAGCACCCACCCACCGACGACATCGCGCTGCTCCTCGCCCGTACCCGGGTGCTGCCCCCACAGAATGTCGCCACCTGGCAGCTGCCCTTGGAAGCGACCGCCGCCGCCTGCGCCAGGCAGCTGATCACGGCGAAACTGACCGAATGGGGGCTGACGGAACTGGCCTGCACCACCGAGCTGGTCGCCAGCGAGCTCGTCACCAACACCTACCGGTACGCGGCCGGCCCCGTCACGTTGCGCCTCATCCGTACGCATTGCCTGATCTGTGAGGTGTCCGACACCAGCCACACCTCCCCTCACCTGCGACGGGCCCTCAGCACGGACGAGGGCGGCCGCGGGCTCTTCCTGGTCGCGCAGCTCACGGAGCGGTGGGGCACCCGCTACAGCCACGACGGCAAGACCGTCTGGACGGAGCAGCCTCTCCCGCGCGCATGACCCGCGACGAGGGCGTTTCTGTTTCATCAGGTGCTGTCGCGGCGGATCAGGCTGGGAAGCCCCGGCAAGACCGATGAGTCTCCGCGTCCACGGGCGTCTACAGGTGCGACAGTCCCGACCAGGCACGAAAAAACGAGGAGACGAAGAATGAGCACCGAGCAGACCACCCCGGCCAACGGCTACTCCTACAAGCTGACCCGAACGCTCGACGCCTCCGCGGTGAAGGTGTGGCGGGCGTGGACCACTCCCGAGCAGTACGCCCGCTGGGCCTACGCCGTTGCCGGCTCCGTCGAGATGGACGTACGGCCGGGCGGAGCGTGGAAGGCCACGATGGCCACGCCCGACGGCGGACAGTTCCCGCTGACCGGCTCCTATCTCGAGGTCGCCGAGAAGCGCCTCCTGGTGGTCGGTATGGACGTACCCGGCAAGCCCGCGCCCGCAGCCATGACCGTGGAACTCGACGAGCAGAACGACGACAGCACGCGGATCGTGCTCCACCAGACCTGCGACACCGCCGAGGAACGCGAGATGAGCGAACAGGGCAGCACCATGCTGCTCGACAGCCTGAGCGCCTTCCTGGCCGAAGAGGCGAGGAACTGACCCCGCTCGGAACCACCGACCGCCCGTGCATCACGGGGGCAGGCCGGAACACGCCCGGTTCTGCCACCGGCCGTCTGCCTGTGCAGTTCGATCTTTTTCTGCGACGTCACCCCGCTCGGCCGGGAGATCCGCGCCTCGGTGCGGGCCGGCCGGCTCGACGATGCGGCGGCGCTGCTCCCGACCGAGTCGCCCTACCTCACGGACGTCACGTCTCCGACCGGCTGAACCACCCCGAACTCCCCGGATCCCTGCCCCGGTGGCTGCTCCCATCGACGCGGCCTGGCATTCTGCACGGATCCGCCGGACCTTCGACCGTGGAGGCCGGCTCAGGGCAGCGGGACGAGGGAGACAGCCGTGGAACCAACGCCTGCCCGGGAGCGACGAGACGCGCTTCCCGAGGGACTTGCCGAGGCGATACACGACACCGCCGAGGAGATGGCGGCGTTGCTGCGCGGCCGGACGGACACGGGCATCCCGGTCCCCGGATCCACCTGGACCCTCGGGGAGGCGGCGGCCCACCTGGCGCAGGCCAATGAGCTGATGGCCGATATCGCGGCCGGTCACGACCGCCCGTACGGGGACGGTACGCCGCAGAGCCTGGCGGCGGCCAACGAGCGCTCCCTCGCAGGGTTCGGCGAGCGTGGGGCCGATCCGCTCGCCGAGATGATCGTGGCGCAGGCCGACGCCTTCCTCGCGGCGGCGGAGCAGCGCCCGTTGGACGAGACCGTGATCACCCCTCTGGGCTCGATGGATGTGGCCACCCTCGGCTCGTATCTGCTCACGCACATGCTCGGCCACGGCTACGATCTCGCCCGCGCGGTGGGGCGTCCGCACATGCTCGACGGCTCCCGGGTCGAGCTGTCCATGCCCTTCATGATCACCAGCATGCCGCGGGTGGTAGCCCCGGCCGCCGCCGGACTGACCGCCCGCTTCACGATCCGCCTGCGGGGTGGACAGCGCTTCGGTGCCACCTTCACCGACGGAGCGCTGACCGTCAGCCCGGGACCCTTGGGCCGCCCGGACTGCACCATCCTCATCGAACCGGTCACCTTCCTGCTGATCGCACTCGGCCGCTGCGATCCGTGGGGTGCCATGGCTCGCGGCCGTGTGCTCGCCTGGGGCCGCAAGCCCTGGCTGGCCCCCCGCTTCCCGACGTTGTTCACGGCGCCCTGAGGAACACGCGTCGGGCATACCGCGTACGGAGTACGGCGGGGGAGGAGCGTACGTCTCAAGGAGGCTCGGCAGTTCCCCCTTTCGGCAGCCCGGGAGCGCGGGGCGGGCGCTTAGGGTCGAGTCATGCAGACCCCTGACTCCCGATGGCGCCGGTGGACCCGCGGACGCGGCCGGTGGGTGGCGGCCCTGGCCGCGCTCGTCGTGCTGGCGGGCGCCGGCACCTGGACCGCGGCGGCCGACGACAGCGCGCCCGCCGTGCACCGCGAGGACCGGATGATGCAGGTGGACGGGGTGTCGATCGACACCTCGTACTTCACGTCCGGGGGTTCGGAGCGCCGGCCCGCCGTGCTGATCGGGCACGGCTTCGGCGGCTCCAAGGACGATGTGCGGGCGCAGGCCGAGAAGTTGGCCGGTGCCGGTTACGCCGTCCTGACCTGGTCGGCCCGCGGGTTCGGGAAGTCCGGCGGGGACATCTCGCTCAACGCACCCGGCCGCGAGGTCAAGGACGTGTCCGGGCTGATCGACTGGCTGGCCCGCAGGCCCGAGGTGCAGCTGGACGGCAAGGGCGACCCGCGCGTCGGCGTCACCGGTGCCTCGTACGGTGGCGCGGTCTCGCTCCTCGCCGCCGGGCACGACAAGCGCGTCGACGCCGTCGCACCGGTGATCTCCTACTGGAACCTCTCCGACGCGCTCTTCCCCGACGGTGTCTTCAAGAAGCTCTGGGCGGGGATCTTCATCACCTCGGGCGGCGGCTGCGACAAGTTCGAGAAGCAGCTGTGCGACATGTACGAACGGGTCGCCGTCTCCGGGAAGCCGGACGCCGCCGCCCGCGCCCTGCTGACCGACCGCTCCCCGGCCGCCGTCGGCGACCGCATCAAGGTGCCCGCGCTCATCGTGCAGGGACAGACCGACTCCCTCTTCCCGCTCGGCCAGGCCGATGCCATGGCACGCACCATCAGCGGGAATGGCGCGCCTGTCTCCGTCGACTGGATCGCGGGCGGGCACGACGGCGGGGACCTGGAGAGCGGTCGGGTCGAGAACCGGATCGGGTCGTGGTTCGACCGGTACCTGAAGGAGGACAAGGGCGTCGACACCGGGCCCGGCTTCCGCGTCACCCGTACCGGAGGTATCGACTCCACCGATGGCGCCGCCCTCCAGCGCGGCGCGAGCAGCGACCGTTACCCGGGGCTGTCGAGCGGCGGCCGGCAGATCACGCTCACGGGCACGGGAGGCCGGCAGGAGATCACGGGCCTGGGCGGGAGCAGCAGCCAGGGCGGCGCACGGGACGGTGCGAACGGTGGCGCACCGGACGGTGCCTCCGCCGGTCTGCGGACGCAGACCTTCCGGAACCCGGCCGGCGCCAACCCGCCCGCCATCTCCGCAGTCCCGGGCGTCGGCGGCGGACTCGCCCAGCTCTCCACCCTCGGCGTCGGACTCTCGCTCGACTTCCCCGGCCAGTACGCCCGCTTCGACTCCGCACCCCTCGGCACCTCGATGCGTATCACCGGATCACCCACCGTCCGTGTGAAGGTGACGGCCGGGCAGGGTGATGCGGTGCTGTTCGGCAAGGTGTACGACGTGGCGCCGGACGGACGGCAGCAGGTGCTGCCCGCCCAGCTCGTCGCCCCCTACCGGATCACGCCCGCACAGCAGAACAAGACCGTCGAGCTGACCCTGCCCGCCGTCGACCACGCCCTCGACGCCGGACACCGGCTCCGTCTGATCCTCTCGGCCACCGACCTCGGCTACGCCTCACCGGCCGAGCCGACCACGTACACCGTCTCCCTCGACGGCCCGCTGACCGTCCCCACCGCACCCGCGGTGAAGACCGCGTCGGCCGGACTGCCGTGGTGGACCTGGGGACTTCCCGCCGCGGCCGCCGTCATCGCTCTCGCGCTGCTGCTCACCGCACGCCGCCGCACCGCGACCCCGGCCCCGGACCCGGCGCTCGCCGACGTCCCCCTCCAGATCACCGGCCTGTCCAAGAAGTACGCCAGGTCCGCCGACAGGTACGCCGTCAAGGACTTGTCCTTCCGGGTCGAGAAGGGCCAGGTCCTCGGACTCCTCGGACCGAACGGGGCGGGGAAGACCACCACCCTGCGGATGCTGATGGGGCTCATCGGCCCCGACGGCGGCGAGATCCGCGTCTTCGGGCATGCCATCCGGCCGGGCGCGCCCGTGCTGTCCCGGGTCGGGGCGTTCGTCGAAGGGGCGGGCTTCCTGCCGCATCTGTCCGGGCGGGCCAACCTGGAGCTGTACTGGCAGGCCACCGGACGTCCCGCCGAGGACTCGCACATCGAGGAGGCCCTGGAGATCGCCGGACTCGGCGACGCGCTGGCCCGCGCGGTGCGGACGTACTCGCAAGGCATGCGGCAGCGGCTCGCCATCGCCCAGGCCATGCTGGGCATGCCGGACCTCCTCATCCTCGACGAGCCGACCAACGGTCTCGACCCGCCCCAGATCCGCGAGATGCGGGACGTGATGATCCGGTACGCGGCCGGGGGCCGGACCGTCATCGTCTCCAGCCATCTCCTCTCCGAGGTCGAACAGTCCTGCACCCACCTGGTGGTCATGGACCGAGGCCGGCTCGTCCAGGCGGGCCCGGTCGCCGAGATCACCGGCTCCGGCGACACCCTGCTGATCAGCACCGCGGCGGAGGTCGCCGAACCACTGGTGGACAAGGTCGCCGCGCTGCCCGGCATCGGATCCGCGGTCCGTACCGACGACGGGCGCGGGCTGCTCGTACGGCTCGACGGCGACACCTCGTCCTCCGCGCTGATCGCCGAACTCGTCCGGCTCGACGTGCCGTTGACCGGTGTCGGACCGCACCGCCGCCTGGAGGACGCGTTCCTCACCCTGATCTCCGGAGGCTCCGCATGAGTGCCGCAGTCGATGTCACCGACACCGCCGAAGCCCGCGGATACCGGGCGCGGCACACCCTGCCGCTGCGCGTCGAGGCCGTGCGGCAGCTGCGCAGGCGCCGCACCCTGCTGATGGGCGGGGTGCTGGCGGCCCTACCGTTCATCCTGATCACCGCGTTCGCGATCGGGGGCACCCCGGACTCCCGGGGCGGCGGCGACCGCATCACGCTGATGGACACGGCGACCGCGTCCGCCGCGAACTTTGCCGCGACCTGCCTGTTCGTCTCCGCCGGGTTCCTGCTCGTCGTGCCGGTGGCGCTGTTCTGCGGGGACACCGTCGCCTCGGAGGCCAGTTGGTCGTCGCTGCGCTATCTGCTGGCGGCGCCCGTCCCCCGGGCCAGGCTGCTGTGGAGCAAACTCGTCGTGGCACTCGGCTTCAGCCTGGCCGCGATGGTGCTGCTGCCACTCGTCGCCCTGGCCGCGGGAGCCGCCGCGTACGGCTGGGGGCCGCTCCATCTCCCCACCGGGGGCGCGCTGGCGACCGGCGACACCGTGCCCCGGCTCGCGCTCGTCGTCGCGTTCATCTTTGTGTCCCAACTGGTCACCGCCGGGCTGGCGTTCTGGCTCTCGACGAAGACCGACGCCCCGCTGGGCGCGGTCGGCGGCGCGGTCGGGCTGACCATCGTCGGCAATGTCCTCGACGCCGTCACCGCACTCGGTTCCTGGCGCGAATTCCTGCCCGCGCACTGGCAGTTCGCCTGGGCGGACGCCCTTCAGCCCGACCTGGAGTGGGGCGGCATGGCAAAGGGCGCGGCGATCTCGGTGACGTACGCCCTGATCCTGTTCGCGTTCGCCTTCCGGGGGTTCAGTCGTAAGGACATCGTGTCCTGACCTTGATGTTCCGAGGCGATTCGCGGCCTTCGCGCCCGCCGTTGCCGCATCGAGATTCATCCGCAACGTCTTCGTCTGCTCCTTGACGCCGTCCCGACCGTCACATTCACAAGTGCTGACACGACGTTGGGGGCAGAGAATGGAACGCCGGACGTACAGAGGGACATACGCAAGGACGCTGGGTCTGCTTCTGGTGGGCGGGGTGCTGCTCACCGGCTGCGGGGGCGGGGACGGCATGAACGACTCGGCGGTCGACAGCGCGAAGCGCACACAGGGGACGAGCGGGGGCGGCCAGGTCGCGCCCGCGCCGGCCCCCGGTGCGTCGGACGACAGCGCGCAGAACGCCGAGGGCGCGCGGCAGAAGCCCGTGGCGCCGGACTATCTCTCCACGTTCGCACTGGACGTGGACACCGCCAGTTACGGGTACGCGCGCCGCAAGCTCGCCGACGGCGAACTGCCGGGAGCGCAGACCGTACGGCCCGAGGAGTTCGTCAACAGCTTCCGTCAGGGCTACCGGCGGCCGTCCGGCAACGGCTTCTCGGTGACGGTCGACGGAGCCCGGACGGACACCGGCCGGGGAGACGGTGCGCGGGCCGGCGACTGGTCGCTCGTACGGGTCGGTCTGGCCACCCGGGTCGCGGACGAGCACGGCGAACGCCCGGCCGCCGCGCTCACCTTCGTGGTCGACATCTCCGGTTCGATGGCCGAACCCGGCCGCCTCGACCTGGTGAAGAAGTCCCTCTCCCTCCTCACCGACGAACTCCGCGACGACGACTCCGTCTCCCTGGTCACCTTCAGCGACGAGGCGAAGACCCTGCTGCCGATGACCCGGCTTCGGGACCACCGCGGAAGGATCCACGACGCAGTCGACTCCATGGAACCGACGGACTCCACGAATGTGGAAGCGGGGATCCGGCGCGGCTACGAGGAGGCGGTCGACGGCCACCGCGAAGGTGCCAACAACCGGGTCGTCCTGCTCTCCGACGCCCTCGCCAACACCGGCGAGACCGACGCCGACGCCATCCTCGAACGGATCGACGCCGCCCGCCGCGACTACGGCATCACCCTCTTCGGCGTCGGCGTCGGCAGCGACTACGGCGACGCGCTGATGGAACGCCTCACCGACAAGGGCGACGGCCACACCACGTACATCGCCGACGAGACCCAGGCGCGAAAGGTCTTCGTCGACCAGCTCCCCGCCCACATCGAATTGCGGGCGCGCGACGCCAAGGCCCAGGTCGCCTTCGACCCGAAGACCGTCCAGCAGTTCAAGCTCATCGGCTACGAGGACCGGAAGGTCGCCGACGACGACTTCCGCGACGACAGCGTGGACGGCGGCGAGGTCGGTCCCGGCCACACGGTGACGGCGCTCTACGCCGTACGGCTCCGCGACGGCGCCGCCGGGCATGTGGCGACCGCGACGGTGCGCTGGCTGGATCCGAAGACGCGGGCGCCGCACGAGCGGTCCGGATCGGTCGAGACCGGCGCGATGGACGGCAGGCTGTGGGGCGGCGACAGCGGCAGCCGGCTCCAGGTGGCCGCGGTGGCTGCGTACTTCGCGGAGGACCTGCGTGGCGGCAAGCTGCCGGGTCAGCCGGGGCTCGGTGAACTCGCGGATCGGGCAGCGGAGTTGGCGACCGCCACGGAGGACAGCTCGGTCCGGAAGCTGGCAACCGCGATCGCCCGGGCGGACGGACTCAGGGGCGGCAGCGGATCGGACGGCGGGGGACAGCAGGAGGGCGAGATGGACTGACCGCGGGGGAGCCCGGAGGGCGGCGAGCCGGGGACGTGAGGTGGTGGGGACGGGGGGCGGTGCTGAGCGGCGGCCTTGCGGAAATGGCACCGCGCACCCCGCCCCGCCACGCCATGATGTGAGACATGGCCTCCCTGCTGCTCGCGCTCGCCGCCGCCGTCACCGGCCTCTACGCCGGTTTCCTGTTGTCCTTCCTGATCGGGATCATGCCCGGCCTCAAGCCGCTGCCGGACGACGAGTTCGCCGCCGCGATGCGCAGCTTCAACGAGAAGGTGCCGGGGCCGGTGTTCCTCGTTCTCTTCCTCGGGGTGGTCGCCTTCCCGGTCGCCGCCCTCGTCGTACCGGTCGACGGCCGGACCTCCGCCGAGGGCGGTCTTGTCGCGGGCGCCCTGGCCTGCGCGGTGCTCAGCCATCTCGTCACCGTGATCGGCAATGTCCCGCTCAACTCGGCACTCGCGGCAGCCGAGGGCGGCGACGACAGCGTGGCCCGCCGGGCCTTCGAGCCCCGCTGGAACACCCTCCACCGGATCCGCACCGTGCTGTCGACGGGTGCGTTCGCGCTGCTGGTCGCCGCGGCCGTGTAGGGCGGGTGGCCGGGGCGGCCCGGCGGATCACGGCCGGGGCCGCGGCGTCCGGCACCTCCCCAAGTCATCGGCTTCCCTCGCAGCGGGGGTAGGGCCGGCCCTACCCCCGGGACTCCGGCAGCACGGATGGTCCGGGCGGATCGGCGTCTTCTACGGTGAGGCCATGCGCCCCCGGAATGTGTGGCAGGCCCTGGCGGGCCCCCGTTATCTGCTGTCGTCCTGGCCCTGGCGGTCGGCCGGATACCTGCTGAGCGGAGCCCTCGCAGGCATCCTCGTACTCTTCGTGATCACGCTTGGCGTGGTGCTCGGCGGCGTGCTCTCCCTGGTGGCGGTCGGGCTGCCGCTGCTCGCGCTGACGGCTCTCTGCGGCATCCCGGTGGGAGCCGCGGAGCGGGGCAGGCTCCGCCTGATCGACCGGTCCCCGACGCCCGACCCGCACCGCCGGCCGGCCGAGCCGGGTCTGTGGAGCTGGCTGACGTACCGCTACCGGGAGCAGGCGACCTGGCGGGAACTCGGATACGCGCTGCTGCTCGCCGTGGTCCTCTGGCCGCTCGACGCCCTCGCGCTGGCAGCCTGTACGGCTGTCCCGCTGTCGCTGATGTCCACCCCCGCGGTGATGCAGCTGTACGGGAACGGCGAGGAGGCCCGCGTGGTGAAGCAGTGGACGGTCACCGGCTGGCCCGAAGCCTTCGCCACCGCGGCCGCCGGTCTCGTACTCCTGGCGCTCGGCTGCTGCGTCCTCGGCCTGCTGGCCGGGGCGCAGGCAGAACTGACCCGGCTTCTGATCGGTGACCGCCGAAGCGAGTTGAGGGACCGGGTCACTGAACTCGCCCGCTCCCGCGTCCGGTTGGTCGATGCCTTCGAGGCGGAACGCCGCCGCATCGAACGCGACCTCCACGACGGGGCCCAGCAGCGCATCGTCGCACTCACCATGACCCTCGGACTCGCCCGTCTCGACGCCCCGCCCGGCCCCCTCGCCGACCAGCTGACCAAGGCTCATCAGGAGGCGGGCCGGGCGCTCGCCGAACTGCGTGAGCTGATCCACGGCATCCATCCCAAGGTGCTGGCCGACTACGGCCTGGAGGCGGCCGTCGCCGACGCGGCCGACCGCTCGTCGACACCCGTCGACCTGGACCTGGCCCTGCCCGACCGGTACCCCGAAGCCGTCGAGGCGGCCGCGTACTTCGTGGTCTGCGAGGCCTTGGCGAACATCGCCAGGCACAGCGGCGCGAGCCGTGCCGAAGTGACGGGCGGCCACGTGGCGGGCCGGCTGTTCCTGGAGGTCCGCGACGACGGCCGCGGCGGGGCCGGCACCGGCGGCGGGGGAACGGGACTGACCGGCCTCGCCGACCGGGTGTCCGTACTGGATGGCAGACTTGCGCTGTCCAGCCCGCCCGGCGGCCCGACCCTCTTGCGCGTGGAGATTCCTTGCGTTCCCTGCCTTCCCTGCGAGCGGACCGATCGCTCCGTGTAGTGCTGGCCGAGGACAGCGTGCTGCTGCGCGAGGGCCTCGTCGGACTGCTCACCCGCTGCGGCCATGAGGTCGTCGCCGCCGTCGGCGACGCGGAAGGGCTCCTCGCGGCGGTCGCCGCGCACACGCCGGACATTGTCGTGACCGATGTCCGGATGCCGCCCGGCTTCCAGGACGAGGGACTGCGCGCGGCGGTGGAGCTCCGCGCCGAGTGGCCAGCGCTGCCGGTGCTGGTGCTCAGTCAGTATGTGCAGCGTACGTACGCCGCCGACCTGCTCGACTCTGGCGACGGCTCCGGCGTCGGCTATCTGCTCAAGGACCGGGTCGGTCAGGTCGAGGAGTTCGTCGACGCCCTGCGGGAGGTCGCCGACGGCGGCACGGTCGTCGACCCGGAGGTCGTACGCCAACTCCTGCGCCGCCGACGCGATCCGCTGGAGCGGCTCACCGCCCGGGAGCGGGAGGTGCTGGCCCTGGTCGCCCAGGGCAGGTCGAACGGGGCGATCGCCGCGGAGCTGGTGGTCTCCGAGGCCGCGGTGGGCAAACACATCGGCAATATCCTCGCCAAGCTGGACCTGCCACCGGCCGACGAGACGCACCGCAGAGTCCTGGCGGTGCTGGCCTTCCTGCGCGCGTAACCCTCGCCGAGGTCGTCCCGGTGAGGGGTGGCACGGCCTGGCACAGGCGGTGCCGCCCACCGGCGCCTTCGGCGGGCGATGTCTCAGCGGTACGCATGAGCGACTCGTCAGTACACTGAAAAAGGAAATACCACTCAATCCGGGTGTCCTGCCCTACGCGGGTTCGCGGAGGGAAGTGAGCGATGGCTGAACAGCTCCTCATGGACGAGGCCGGCGCGGCGCGACTTCGGATGATCATTGAAGCAGGTGCGGAACTCAGGGGTGCCGATCTGCTGAGTTTCGCGCTGGAGCACGCGGTGACGGAGGCGGGTGGGCTGGGCGGAATGGTGCATGTGCGGGGCCCCGGAGGCCGGGGGCTGCTGCTGATGGCGAGCAGCGGACTGGTCCGCACCGTCGCGCAGGACTGGGAAGAGATCGAGGAGCACGGCGGGACCGCGCCCGCCCGGGCGGTGACCGGCGGCGTGTCGGTATGGACGCCCGCAGCCGATGACAGGGGCCGTGCCTCGGAAGCCTCCGCGGCGCCCGGCACGCAGGGCGACTC
Source organism: Streptomyces sp. NPDC005262 (assembly GCF_042872425.1). Lineage (NCBI taxonomy): Bacteria > Bacillati > Actinomycetota > Actinomycetes > Kitasatosporales > Streptomycetaceae > Streptomyces > Streptomyces sp. NPDC005262. The sequence goes on along the minus strand of NZ_JBIAKK010000002.1, from coordinate 1,054,077 downwards.
ACCGGACAGCACAGACGAATCGGCCCCCGGAGACACTGCCGGCCACCACCCCCACGGTTCCGCCCCGTGGTCCCCCACCTCCGCGCTGCCCGACGGCAGTGGGCTGCTGGCCGTTCCGCTGCTCACCCCGGGCGGGGCGGCCGGCGCACTGTCCGTGCTCACTGTCGGCAAGGGGCAGCCCACGCCGTGGCAGCGCGGGGCCATCGAGGTGCTGGCCGCCTGGGCCGCCCTGCGGCTGAGGGACCAGCGGACGGGGTCGGACCGGAGCGAAGCCGGTCGGCTGCGCGAGAAGCAGCCCGGCTCGGGACTGCCGGTGGAGCCGTCCGCAACCCTGCTGCGGCAGGCGCTGGAAGCCCTCAAGATGGGTTCCTGGGAGTGGGACCTGGCCACCGGCGAGCAGGTGTGGGACGAATCGACCCTCGCCATCCTCGGTATGGAGGGGGAGTCCTCGAAACAGACTTTCGAGACGTGGACCCAACTGGTCCACGCCGACGACCTGCCCTGGCTGCTCGTCGAGATCGAGCAGGCGATCCGCAACCGCCGGGTGTCCGCTGTGGAGTACCGGGTCTGCCGCCCCGACGGGACCCCGGGCTGGGTCAGCGCGCGGGGCCGGGTCCTGCCGGGGGAGGACGGCCGGCCCGCCCGCATGGTCGGCACGGTGTGGGACACCACCGAGAGCCGGATCGCCCGGGACTCGGTGAGCCGCGCGCTGCTGCACATGAGTGAAGCGTTCTTCGCGGTCGACAGCGGGTGGCGGATCACCTTCGTCAATGTGGAGGCGGAACGGTTCCTCGGCGCCTCGCACGACCTCCTCGGCCGGGTCCTGTGGGACGCCCTTGACGAGATCGGCGTCGACGCCATCGAACTCGGCCTGGAGGCGGCCTACCGGCGGGCCGCCGAAAGCGGCACACCGGGCGGGTTCGACGTGCGGTGGCCGACCAACCGGCGCTGGTACCACATGCGGCTGGTCCCGGTGCCGGACGGCCTGACGGTGTACGCCGCCGATGTCACCGAGATCCGGTCGCAGGAGGCGGAGACCGCCACGGCGGAACGCGTCACGGCCGACCGCACCGCCCGTATCACCGAGCTGACCAGCGCGCTCGCCGAGGCCCTGACCATGCAGGACGTCGTGAACGCCGCCGCCGAGCGGGTCATGGCGCCGTTCGGCGCCTCCGGCCTCGTCTTCCATCTCATCGAGGACGAGATGGTACGGGTCGCCGGGGCGGTCGGATACCCGCAATCGTTTCTCGACCGGGTCGACGGGGTACCGGTCAGCGACATCACCCCGGTCGACGAGGTGCACCGCACCAGGACGCCGACCTTCATCGACTCGGCGGAGGAGTACGTCGAGCGCTATCCCGACCGGGTCGACTCCCCCGCGGCGATCAACAAGTCCGCCTGGGCCTTCCTGCCGCTGATCGTCTCCGGCCGTTTCATCGGATGCTGCGTGATCTCCTTCACCGAACCGCGCCACCTCAGCGGGGAGGAGCGGGCGCTGCTCATCACGCTCAGCGGGCTGATGGCACAGGCCATCGAGCGCGCCCGGCTGTTCGACGCCGAGCACACCAGGGCTCAGGAGCTCCAGCGCGGTCTGCTGCCGGAGGTTCTGCCCACGCTGCCCGCTGTCGCTGCGGCCGCCCGCTATCTGCCCGCAAACGAGGGCGTCGAGGTCGGCGGCGACTGGTACGACGTGATCCCGCTGTCCGGCGCCCGGGTGGCGCTGGTCATCGGCGATGTGATGGGACACGGCCTGTCCCAGGCGGCCACCATGGGCCGGCTGCGCACCGCCGTACACACGCTCGCCGATCTCGACTTCGCGCCCGACGAGCTCCTCAACCGCCTCAACGACGTGGTCAACGACCTCGGTGACGACTTCTACGCGACCTGCCTGTACGCCGTGTACGACCCTGTCACCCGCACGTGCACGTTCGGCTCCGCCGGGCACCCCCCGCCGGCTGTCGTGCACCCGGACGGCACCACCGAGTTCCTCACCCGCCCACCGGACCCACCGCTGGGCGCCGCTCTGCCGCCGTTCGAGACCACCGAAGCGGTCCTGGAGGAGGGCAGCCTGCTCGTGCTCTACACGGACGGGCTGATCGAATCCGCGACCCGGGACATCGACCGGGGCATGTCCCACCTGACGAAGGCGCTGGCCACCGCCGCTGCCGCCGTGCAGGACCAGGACGAAGCGGCATCGCTGGAGCGGCTCTGCGACGACATCCTGGCCGAGCTGCTGCCGGGCCAGCAGCTCACGGACGACGCCGCGTTGCTTGTGGCCCGCACCCGCGCGATACCCGCCGAGTCGATCGCCGGCTGGGTCCTCTCCGACGGCCCGATCGCCGCCCAGGAGGCCCGCAACCACGTCCGGGACCAGCTGGCCGACTGGCAGCTCGACGAGCTCGCCATGACCGCGGAGCTCCTGGTCAGCGAGCTGGTGGGAAACGCCGTCCGGTACGGCCGAAGCCCCATCGGGCTCCGGCTGCTGCGCGCGGAGGGCCTGATCTGCGAGGTGTCCGACGGCAGCCTGACCACGCCCCGCATCCGGCACGCCACCGAGACCGACGAGGGCGGCCGCGGACTTCAGCTGGTCGCCGCCCTCGCACAGCGCTGGGGTGCCCGCTACACGGCCACCGGCAAGTGCATCTGGACGGAACAGCCGGTGCCCTGACCGCTCTTCAGCCGGGCGGCGGCCGGGTCCGCCGTTCGAACGCAAGAAACGCCCCTGAGGGGGCCCATGCGGTGGCCCCTCAGGGGTGCGCCGACACCGCGGTCTCCGGGTGGCGGTCGACCGCTGGAGATGATCAGTTGTGGCCGAACTTTCGCTGCTTCCTGTGGGACACCGGCTCCGATATCGAGCGCACCGTGTCGGGCGTGGACGTCGTCTGCGGCTGCTGCTCCTTCGTCTCCGCAACAGCGCTGCGTTCATGGCCGCCGGTCCGGGCACCACGGTTCTGCCGGCTCTGTTTCTTGCTCACGATCATGCCTCCTGTCAGCGGCTGTCGTTCTCGAGAAATAGGCCAATACCAGATTCGCATGTAAGTGCGAACGTCGCATTTCGGGCATCGTCGTGCGCGATGTCGCCGGGCCGGTCCGGATCACGACCGGATGTCAGCGGGCTGCCCCGTCAGGGCCTGCGCTGAGATCAGGCGGGATAGGCGTGAGTCTGGGTCGCTTTGACCGTCGCCCAGACCGTGGCACCCGGGTGGAGGTCGAGTTCGGCCGCCGCGACCGTGGTCAGGTCGGCGGCCAGGGGGAGTTCGCCGGTGAGGTCCGCGCGGATCTGATCGCCGTGGGTCTCCAGGCCGGCCACCTCGCACCGCCACAGGTTGCGCGCGCTGGAGCCGGTGGGGCGGTCGCGGTACAGGGTCACGGCGCCCGGCGGGAAGGCGACGAAGGCGGGGCCGGTGAGGTCCTCGGTGGTGGTGATTCCGGGTCCCGCGTCGAGTCGTACGGTGTGGCCTTCGGCCCGCCCCCTGTAGAGGTTCAGACCGACCAGCTGGGCGATGTAGTCCGTACGCGGACGACGGGCGATGTCGGAGGGGGCGCCCTCCTGGACGACTCGGCCGTGCTCGATGACGACGAGCCTGTCGGCGAGGACCATGGCGTCCAGCGGGTCGTGCGTGACCAGCACGGCGACTGCCTCGAACTCGGCGAGGTGGCGACGCAGTTGAGCGCGCACGTCCAGACGGGTGCGGGCGTCCAGTGCGGCGAGCGGTTCGTCGAGCAGCAGCAGCCGGGGATGGGTCGCCAGGGCGCGAGCCAGGGCGACGCGCTGGGCCTGGCCGCCGGAGAGACGGCGGGGTCTGGCACCCGCGTGGTCGGCGAGGCCCATGCGGTCCAGCCACTGCGCGGCCTGCGCGCGCGCCTCGGCCCTGGACGCGCCCTGGCAGCGGGGGCCGAAGGCGACGTTGTCCAGGGCGGAAAGGTGCGGGAAGAGCAGATAGTCCTGGAAGACCACGCCGACCGGACGGGACTCGGGCGGCGTACGGTCCAACGAGGCGCCGTCGAGGCGCAGATGACCGCCGGTGAGCGGAGTGAGCCCGGCGAGCGCGCGCAGCGCGGTGGTCTTTCCGGCACCGTTGGGCCCGAGCAGCGCGATGACATCACCGGGCGCGGCGGTCAACGCCACGTCGAGCCGGAAGGAACTGCGCTCCACGACGAGGCGGGCGTCGAGGCCGTCGTCGCGTGCGGCGTCGGGGACGGGGCCGGCGGTGGCGCTGTCGATGTGGGTCATGACGCCGTCATCCAACGGTCCCGCAGCCCGGCCAGCACCGCGATCGACACGGCCAGCAGCACCAGACTGAGCGCGATCGCCGCTGCCGGGTCGCTCTGCAACGCCAGGTAGACGGCCAGCGGCATCGTCTGGGTACGGCCCGGGAAGTTGCCCGCGAAGGTGATCGTCGCGCCGAACTCGCCGAGCGCGCGCGCCCATGCCAGCACGGAGCCGGCCGCGATGCCCGGGGCGATCAGCGGCAGGGTGACCCGGCGGAACGCCGTGAAGCGGGAGGCACCCAGGGTCGTGGCGGCCTCCTCGTAGCGAGGGTCGGCCGCCCGCAGCGTGCCCTCCACGCTGATGACGAGGAACGGCATCGCGACGAACGCCTCCGCGACGACGACCCCGGCCGTGGTGAACGGCAGGGTGATCCCGAACCAGGAGTCCAGCCACTGCCCCACGAGACCGTTGCGGCCGAGAGCCATCAGCAGTGCCACACCGCCCACCACCGGGGGCAGGACGAGCGGCAGGGTCACCAGGGCGCGTACGAGGCCGCGTCCGGGGAAGTCCGTACGGGCCAGCAGCCAGGCCAGCGGCACACCGATGACCAGGCTCACCGCCGTGGCCGCGGTGGCGCAGACCAGGGACAGCTGCAGCGACTGCCAGACCTCCGTGCTGGTCAGCTGCTCGGGCAGGCTGCGCCACGGCGCCCGTACGAGCAGCGCGACCAGGGGCAGCAGCAGGAACGCCAGACCGATCAGCGCGGGCACCAGCAGCGGGAGCGGAACCCCCGCGCGGCGGCGTCGGACGCGTCCGCGCCGCGGCCGGCCCGGGAGGAGCTCGACCGCGGCGTCGGACTTGTCGGGAGAGGTCACGGCTTGAGGAACCCGGCCTCGGTCAGGACCTTCTGGCCCTCGGCGGACTGCACCAGTTCGATGAATGCCTTTGCCGCGTCCGCGTTGGGCGCGTCCTTGAGCAGGGCGATCGGGTAGTCGTTGACGGCGTCGGCCGACTCGGGGAACTCCACGCCCTCCACCTTGTCACCTGCTGCCTTCACGTCCGTCTTGTAGACGACCGCGGCGTCGGCCTCCTTCAGCTCGACCTTGGTCAGGGCGCTCTTGACGTCCTGCTCGTACGAGACGGGGGTGAGCTTCAGACCGCTGGCGTCGAGGGCCTTCTGGGCGGCGGCGCCGCACGGCACGGTCTTGTCGCACAGGACGACCTTGAGGCCGGCCTTGGTGAGGTCCTTGAGGGAGGAGACCTTGTCGGGGTTGCCCGGCAGGGTGGCGATCTCCAGCTGGTTGCGCACGAAGGTGGACGGGGTACCGGACGCGTCCTTCGCGTCGGTGACGATCGCCATGGTCTTGGGGCTGGCGGCGGCGAAGACGTCGGCCGGGGCGCCACCCGTGATGCCGGCGGCGAGGGTGTCGCTGCCACCGAAGTTGAAGGTGACCTTCGTACCGGGGTGTTCCTTCTCGAACTCCTCGCCCAGGGTCGTGAAGCTTTCCTTGAGCGAGGCGGCGGCGAACACCGTCACCGTGCCGGACAGCTTCTTCGACGAGTCCGTTGGCGCCGAGGCGGACGAGTCCGACTTGGACGACGAGTCGTCGGACGAGGAGCAGGCGCTCAGTGCCAGCAGCGCAGCAGTACCTGCAACGGCCACCTGCAGGGTCCGGCGGGTCCGGCGTGCGGAACGGGTCATCACGGGTCCACTCCCTCTGATTCTTCTCTGTCCGGTCCGAGGACAATCCGGCGGTCCGGCTCGGCGTGCAGCCTGCCGCCGCCGACCCGGCGCCCGAGCGCGTCGACACCGACGCCCGTCAGGCAGCCGCCTCCCCGGTCCGGTGGGCATGCACATGGGGATGATACTGCCGCAAATGCAAGGGTGAAGTCTCCTGTTGCATTGCATGAGCTGGACTGTCTGTGGGCAGGGTATGCATGTGCGTTTGTACGGAGCTGCGGTCCGGGTGCCGTCATCCGGGGGAGGTGGTGGCCAGTGAGCCGGCCCTTGACGGAACGGGTTGCCGATCCGGTGGCGGAGATCGCCCTGACCGGGGACGTTGCGCGCCCGGCCCGGCTGACCGTGTCCGACCTGCTCGGCTGGCCCCAGCACCGCGTGCGGGTCAGCTTCGAGTGCGCCACCAGTGGCATCCAGCATCACGGCTTCACGGGACCGTTGCTGCACGACGTCCTGTCCGCCGCCGGCCCCGTCTTCGACCCGGCCCGGCGCAAGGACCGCCTTCGCTTCCTGATCGCCGTGACGGGCGCGGACGGCCACCACGCCCTCCTCTCCTGGGCGGAGATCGACCCGGACTTCGGCCGTGCCGCGGTCCTGCTCGCGGTCAGCATCGACGACACCCCGCTCGACCGTGCCGGACCTCAGCTCGTGCTGCCTCAGGACCGCTGCGGAGCCCGGCATATCAGCGGCATCAACGCGATACGCGTGGACGGTGGTTACCCCTCGTGGACGTGACACCGCGAGAGGAACCCGGCTCGTGGACGTGACATGGGCGAGCGGAGCCCCGCGAGCCCGGCCGGTCCGGTCGGCGTCCTGGTCGCGGAGCACGTACCGCAGGAGGCGGGCGGGGCGGGCGGCGCATTCTGCTGCGTCGGCCGGAGCGGGTGGTCACATACACCCGTGAGCGGCATGTCGCCCGGGCGGCGGCCGCCCGTTACCGCCCACGGGGCGGCCTTCTGCTTCGTAGCGGCGTGGTCCACGGGGGCCGCCCGCTCGCCCCGCGTCAGGCGCGGTCGATGTGCACGTTCGTCGACTTCACACGGGCGGTGGCCTCCATGCCGACCTCCAGGCCCAGCTCCTCCACGGCCTCCCGGGTCAGCAGCGAGACCAGTCGGTGCGGACCCGCCTGGATCTCCACCTGCGCCGCGATATCGCCCAGCTTCACGGCGGTGACGATGCCGGGGAAGGCGTTGCGGACCGAAGTGTACGAGGCGTCCTCCTCGCCACTCCCGGTCCTGGCGAGCTCCACGGAGAAGGCGGCCAGGTCCTTGCCGTCGATGAGCCGCCGGCCACCCTCGTCGCGGTGGGTCGCCACCCGGCCGGCATCCGCCCACCGCCGTGCGGTGTCGGGACTCACGCCCAGCAGCCGGGCGGCCTGGCCGATCGTGTAGGACTGCATGTGCGCCAACATAGGTGCACTCACCCGCGGGACCCAAACAGGCCCCGGGGCGCGCCGATCGCGCGCCGGAGCTGCGACGTCGTCGCCGAGCGGCGGTCCGCCCCGTCGACGGCCCCGGAAACCGGCACGATGACGGGCCGGCCGTGGGTGTCCGCGAAGGCGCGCACGGCGGCGTCGGGGGCGTCGGCGAAGGCGGGCGTGCGGACAACGGCCGCGCTGACCGTCTCGCACATCACCAGCTCGTCCCGGAACCTCGCCAGGTCCTGCGGGGACTGGCCGGGCAGGCCCAGACGGGCGCGGAGACCGGCGGCGGTGTCGAGGTCGCCCTCGTTGAGCGCGACCACCCGGTCCGGGGCGCCGAAGAGGGCGGACAGTGTTGCGGCCGCGGCGCTGACCTGCCCGAAGTCATCGGTGGCGGTGACCTCGACGACGCCGGCGGCGGCAGGCGGCAGCGAGGACCGGCCGAGCTCCGTCGTCACGTAGGTGACCCGGTGGGTGGTGTGGTCGATGTAGTTCTCGTACAGGGCGTGCTCGTCGCGCCAGCGGTGCACGACCAGGATGTGCGGGCGGGTGTCGACGGCCGCGTGGTGGGTGGTGGCGCCGGGCGTGCGGCGCTGCCCCGTACGGCTCGTGCAGGCGGTGTCCTCGGCCGGGTCGCCTGTCGGGACGGTCGCCGGATCGCGTGGGGCGGTCCGCTGCGGGGCGGTCCGGTACGGCATCGGGTTGTGGGTCATGTCAGGCACACCTGTCTCTTCGGTCTCCATGCGGATGCCGTCGGCGACCCGGCCGCACCGGGCGACCGCCTCGTCGGCGTCGCGGCCGGGGTCCGTCTCGGTCGGAGGTGACTCTTCCGTCGGCCCCGGAGGGTCGGAACCATCAGAAATATGACGCCGCACAGTCATGAAGGCAGCGGCCGGTTCAGATCCCTGCAGCTGCAAGCTTGTGACCCTTTCGAGGCCCGACCACCCGCGCGCAGAGTCGTTCCGGGCGGCACAGCCCGACGGAAACGACCGCGGGAACGGTCGCGGCGGACGACTGTGGGGAAGGTCAGCATGACCAGAACAGCCGTGGTGACAGGGGCGAGCGGCGGGATCGGCGCGGCCATCGCCCGACGCCTCGCCAAGGACGGGTTCGACACCGTACTGGTGGCGCGGCGGGGCGAGTTGATCCAGCGGGTCGCCGAGGAGACGGGCGGGCGGGCGCGAGCCCGTCCGGGTGGTCGAGGTGGCACCCGGGATGGTGCACACCGAGGAATTCGCCGTGAACCGCTTCCACGGTGACGGGGAGCGGGCCGCCGCCGTCTACGCAGGGGTCGACCGGCCGCCGGCCGCCGAGGACGTCGCCGAATGCGTCTCCTTCGCGGTCGGCCTGCCGCAGCACGTCAACGCCGACCAGCTGGTGGTGCGCCCGCTCGCCCAGGCGGCCCAGCACAAGATCCACCGAGGCGGCCTCTTCGCCGGCTGAGGCCGGGCACTCCTTCGCGCCTTCCCGCCCGGCGATCTGCCGGCGCCGACACCCGGCCGTGTACGCGACGGCCGCGGACCCGGAGTGCCGGCCGGCCGGTGCCCGGCTGATGGCGGCCGTGCGTACCGAGGTCCGCCGTCACGGGTCCGCGGACCGCAGGTCGGCGGCAGAGCTCGGCTCGCTCGCCGCCGACTGGTCGCGGCACACGGCCAAGCACTTCCGCGCACTGCTCGACGACTGCGGCACCGACGGTGCGCCGCTGGCGCTCGTGGCCGGCGCGTCTCTGCAGGAAGTCAGGTCGCCGGCCGGCGCCGACGAACCGACCGACGAACCGACCGACGAACGAAATGACCGACTGACGAACTGATCGGCCCACACCGTTGAAGGAGAAGAGAGTTGGAAACCAACGAGCACACCCTGAGCGCTGCCGCGCTCCTGGAGACCGCCCACAAGGCTGTCTCGCAGGGCTATCCCTGCGACGACCGGCTGGCACGTGCCGCGCTGCACCTCATCGAGTGCGCCACGGACGTCGTCGTACGTCTGCCCGACCGTGACATCGACTCGGCGCGGGAGGCGCTCGGGCTGGCCCGGGCGGCGGTGGTGACCGCGACCTGTGCCGTACGGGAGATCCACGCCCAGGCCCGGGAGACGTCCGAGCCGGTGTCCCTGCCCACCCCCGGGAAGGCGCCGGCCGGGTCCACGCGTGGTCCCGGCCGGGTCTGCTGCGGCCTCGACCGGTAGCCGGGGCGACCGTTCCGCCCAGGTCAGGAACCCTGTCCCGTGCCCGCGAAGCCCCGCTGTCGCACCGCGGCAGCGGGGCTTCGGCGTGGGGCGCATGTTCGTGCACTTGGTTTCGTACTTACGCACTGCACAAGTCTGACCTTATTGGGGGCCGCCTGTTTTCGAAGAATAGAGATGTGAGCGGGGGAGCCGCCCACAAACATCGAGAAGAGGAATCAAATTATGCGTAGCAACGCGTTCCAGATGAAGCTTTCCACCACTCGCCGTGGGATTCAGTCCGCCCTGGTCGCTGCTGCTTCGGCGGTACTCGTCGCCACTGCGGTGGGCGTCGCGACCGCCGGTTCCGCCGTGGCCGACACCACCACCACGACGACCACCCCCACCACGAGCGCCTCGCCCGACGATCACGGCTGGGACTGAACAGGCATATTCCAGAAGCACAATATCGAGCACCGCTGAACAGAATCCATCGGAGGAACGTACGATGACGATCAGCCCGGCCCTTGAGGTCCCCGCCACTGACGCACCCGTCTTCGGTCCCGAAATCGAACTGCGCAGCCAGATCACCGTCGAGCTCGTCGACCACACCGCTTCCGACCTGGGAGTCGTACGTGCGGCGCGGGTCTCCACCGCCGGCGAGGCGGCGCACCGCGAGGAGCGCGGTGACGCGTATATCGGAGGTCTCATCCGGTATTTGATGCGCAGCCGTCACGGCAGCCCTTTCGAGCACAATTCGATGACCTTCCTGGTGCACGCGCCGATCTTCGCGATCCGCCACATGATGCGTCACCGAATGTGGTCCTTCAATGAGGAGAGCGCCCGCTACAAGGACCTCAAGAACGTCTTTTACGTGCCCGATCGCGACCGGGCGCTGAAACAGGAGGGGAAGCCCGGTCACTATCAGTACGTGCCGGGCAGCGAGGAGGACTACGAGCTGCTCTCCACCGCCACCAGCGAGGCATACCGGTCCGCCTTCCGCGAATACCAGAAGATGCTCGACGCCGGAATCGCCCGCGAGCTGGCCCGCATGGTGCTCCCCGTGGCCACCTTCTCCACCGTGTACGCCACCTGCAACGCCCGCTCGCTGATGCACTTCCTCGGCCTGCGCACCAACCGCGCCGACGCCGCCTATGTGTCGCACCCGCAGCGGGAGATCGAGGTGGTGGCCGAGCAGATGGAGGACGAGTTCGCGCGGCTGATGCCGCTGACCCACGAGGCGTTCGAGAAGTTCGGACGCGTCAGTCCCTGACCTGATCGCGATCCGACGGAGGTTCCTGTCATGAGAATCACGGTCTACGCGGGCTCGGCCCTGGGGAACCAGGCCATCTACCAGGAAGCCGCCGCGGCCTTCGCCAAGCAACTCGTCGCCGAGGGGCACGAGATCGTCTACGGCGGGGGAGCGGCCGGCCTCATGGGGGTCGTCGCCGACTCCGCCCTGGCGGCCGGCGGCCGGGTCACCGGAGTGATCCCGAAACACCTTGTCGAAGCCGAGGTCGCCCACCAGGGCCTGACCGAACTGCACATCGTCGACACCATGCACCAACGCAAGCAGATCATGGCCGACCTGGCGGACGCCTTCGTGGCGTTGCCGGGCGGGGTGGGCACCGTCGAGGAGATCCTCGAAGCCTGGGCCTGGCTCATCCTCGGCCGGCACGGAAAGCCCATGGCGATGCTGAACGTGGACGGCTACTGGGACCGGCTCCTGCGGATGATCTGCCGCATGTCCGCCAGCGGATTCCTGCGTGAGCAGGAGCTCGGCACCCTCGCGTCCGTCGGGGACGCGAACGAATTCCTCGACCTTGTAAGCCAGTGGGAGCCCCCGCCGCCGCGATGGGGCTGAGATCGGGAGTAGGAGCGATGTCGGTACTGAATGTGGAGAGTGCGGCCCCCGAGGCCGCGCAGGTCACCGTGGTGGACGGCTATGTCCCGGTGATCGACCTGAGTTCCGCCCGGTCGGGCGGGGAGGCGGAACGGCAACTGGCCGCGGTGATCGACGAGGTCTGCCGTACCAGCGGCTTCCTGGTGATCGTCGGCCACGGTGTGCCCGAGCGCACGATAACGGAGATGTACCGGGCCACCCGGGAGTTCTTCGCGCTGTCGGCCGGGACCAAGGCCGAACTGCTCGCCGTTCCGGCCGACCCGCTGATGCGGGGATTCGGTCGCAAGGGCAGCCTCGCGGCCTCCAACGCGGAGGCCGAGGTCGAGCAGGAGCGGGCACTGCCGGACATCTCGGAGACCTTCACGGTCAACCGCCTGGGCGAGCCGGATGCCGACCGGGCGCTGCCCGCCGACGCCGACCCGGCTCTGCGGACCCCGAACCGCTGGCCCGAACTGCCCGGCTTCACCGAGGCATACCGGTCCTACTACGCGGCGATGGAGGTGCTGGCCGCGGACATCATGCGGCTGTTCGCCCTTGCACTCGATCTGCCCGAGAACTGGTTCGAGGACAAGATCGAGCAGCACATGACCAACCTGACCGCCAACTTCTACCCGCAGCAGCCGGAGCCCCCCGCGCCCGGCCAGCTCCGCAAGGGGATGCACAGCGACTGGGGCAGCCTGACCATCCTCTACCAGGACGACGGCCCGGGCGGCCTGCAGGTCCTCGACAAGGCCGGCCAGTGGCTCGACGTGCCCGTCATCGAGGGTTCCTTTGTTGTCAACATCGGTGACCTGATGGCTATTTGGACCAATAATCGGTGGGTGAGCACCGTCCACCGGGTGGTCAATCCGCCGCGTGAGCTGGCTGGAAAGGAACGCTACTCGGTCCCCTTCTTCCACCAGCCGGCCTTCGACGCCCTCATCGAGTGCATCCCCACCTGCACAGGCCCGCTCAATCCGCCGAGGCACCAACCGGTGCGCTCGGGCGACTACATCATCGGTAAGTTCAGCAGAGCGTATGGCGCGTAAGTCCGGGGCGAATCGTTCCGCGAACTACGAGATGCCGTCGAAAGCGAGGTGAGAACACCATGGCCAGAGCAGTTCTGCTGCTGGGTGCCGAAGGCGCCGTGGCCGAGCAGCTGGTGGGAGCGGCTCAGACCCTCGAGATCCATCTGCACATCGCGACCCACCGGGAGTTGTACCGGAGCTGTCCCGACGAACTGCGCAAGCAGCTCGCCGGAACCATCTTCACCGACTTCCGCAGCACGGCGTACGCCGTCGACCAACTCGCCGAGTACTGCGCCCAGGAAGGCATCGGCGGAGTGGCGGTCGGCCGGGAGACGCTGTCCCCGGTCGCCGCAGCGCTGACCGACCGGCTGGGACTGCCTGGCCATGATCCCGCCATGGCACAGTCCGCCCGCGGCAAGTGGCAGATGGCGCAGGCCCTGCGGACGCGCGGCGTGCCCGGGCCGCGCACGGCGGCGGTCGTCTCGCCCGAGGCCGCCGAGGAGCGGCTGCGGTCGGCCGGCCTTCACTACCCGGTCGTCGTCAGACCGGCCGAGGGCTCGGGCAGTATCGGGCAGACCCTCGTCGAGACGCCGGACGAGCTCCCCGGCGCGGTCCGGCGCGCCCTGAAATGGCGCGAGGACATCACGTACGGAATCCGCTTCGACGCCGTCGCGGTGATCCAGGAGCACCTGAAAGGCGCCGAGTACAGCGTGGAGACCGTGCTGCACCGCGGCGGCTGCACGCACTTGGCGATCGTCCGGCGGATCTCCACCGGCGGCCGGAACAGCGAGGAGCTCGGCCGTACCCTGCCCGCAGACGTGGACGAGCTGACCCGGATCACGATCCTGGCCACCGTGGAGCGCGGGCTCGCGGCCCTCGGGCTGCGGGACGGCATCGCGCACAGCCATCTGAAGATGACGGCGGAGGGGCCCCGGCTCATCGAGGTGGGCGCGGGTCCGCCCGACGGATCCGTCATGGAGATGATCGAGCACGCCACCGGCGTCAGCGTGGCCGCGGCCTATCTCCAGGCCGTCCTCGGCGAGCTTCCCGACACCCGGCCGACCCGCAGCGGCGCGGTGGCGCTCCGGTTCATCAACACCCCGCGGCACGGTGTCTTCCGTGGCCTGAGCGGCCTCGCCGTCAGCCCGCATGTCATCGCCGTCCGCTCCTACGCGGAGCCGGGCGACCTGGTGGGCAGCACCCACTCCAAGTACACCCGTCTCGGCCACGTCATCGTCCTGGCGCCGGGACCGGACCAGGCCGACGCCCGTGCCGACGAGGCCATCGCGGGCATTACCAGCTGCATCGAAAGCTGAGTCCCTCCGGAGAGACCGGCTGTCTCCCCTCTCCGCACCCACCCCTTGAACGGCACCGCCGCACCGCCGCCACGGCGGTGCGGCGGCCTGCCCATGACCGGAGGAACGAGAACCATGAAGGGAACACAGAGCCCGAGCCCGGCACGCCGGATCCTCGGTGTCGGATGGCGCCTGCACGGCGACGGCCGGGCACCGCAACCGGGCGCCGCGGTGATGCCGGACGAGCGGCTCTCGTGGCCGCGTACGGTGGGCCTCGGAGCCCAGCACGTGGTGGCGATGTTCGGTGCGACTTTCGTCTTTCCGGTGGTCATGGGGCTCGACCCGAACCTGGCCATCATGATGTCCGGAGTCGCGACCGTTCTGTTTCTGCTGGTGGTCCAGGGCCGGATCCCCAGTTACCTGGGCACGAGCGCCTCGTTCGTGGGCGCGGTGGCCGCCATCCGGGCGGCCGGCGGCACCACGTCCACCGTCACCGGCGCGATCCTCGTCGCGGGGCTGGTGCTCGCCGCGGTGGGCCTGATCGTCCACTTCGCCGGGCCCGGACTGATCAACAAGGCGTTCCCGCCCGTCGTGGCCGGCGCGGTGGTGCTGCTCATCGGGCTCAACCTGGCGCCGGTGGTGGCCGACATCTACTGGCCCCAGGACCAGTGGGTGGCTCTCGCGACCATGTGCGTGGTCGTCGTGACGGGCGTGCTGCTGCGCGGATTCTGGAGCAGGCTCGCGGTCTTCGTGGGTCTGGTCTTCGGATACGTCCTCTCGTGGGTGCTGGACCGGACGGCCGGCCCGATCACCGCGCCCGGGGCCACCGGCGAGGTCACCCGCCATCTGCGGGTACAGCTCTCGGAGGCCGCCTCGGCCCCGTGGTTCGGCCTGCCGACCATGCACGCACCGACGTTCACCGCGTCCGCCGCGCTCCTCGTGCTGCCTGGCGTGATCGCCCTGGTGGCGGAGAACACCGGGCACATCAAGGCGGTGGCCGAGATGACGGGGTCCGACCTCGACCCGGTACTCGGGCGCGCCATCCTCGGCGACGGTCTGGCCACAGCGGTCTCCTCGGCGGTCGGCGGCGCGCCGACCACGACCTTCGCGGAGAACATCGGGGTGATGGCCGCGACCCGGGTCTACTCGACCGCCGCGTACTGGATGGCGGCCGCCGCGGCACTGCTGTTCGGCCTGTGCCCCAAGTTCGGCGCGCTCGTCGCGGCCACCCCGGGCGGTGTCCTCGGCGGCATCACCGTCGTCCTGTACGGGATGATCGGGCTGCTCGGAGCCAAGATCTGGATCAAGTCATCGGTGGACTTCGCGGACCCGGTGAACCTGGTCCCGATCGCAGCCGGCGCGGTGCTGGGCATCGGCGGGGTATCGCTCAAGGTGACGGACACCTTCTCGATCAGCGGCATAGCCCTGGGCACCCTCGTCACCCTCCTCGGCTACCACGTCCTGGCGGCACTGCGACGTCCTGCCGCCGAGCCGGCTGCGGAGTCCCGTCCGGCACCCGTCGCGCAGGGGCGCGGGGCCGTACCCACGGCGCCGGCTCCCGGCCCCCGGCTCGTGCCGGCCCCGGTCCAGGAGACCGCGCCCGCCCTCCTCGAGCCCGGCCCCGCTCCGGCGGTCACGGCCTCCTGAGCTCTCTCGTCCGGATCAGGGAGCGGGGTCCGGTGCGTGCCGGGCCCCCGCGAGCCGGCAGGATCCGAACGAGCGGCCCTGGACCGGGCCGGCGAAGCGCATCAACCAGCCGTCGATACGGCGCACCTGCGGCCGGGGTGTGAAGTGATCCCAGGGTCACTTCACACCCCGGCTGTTTCGCCTGCTTCGGGAGACGGGCCGCCACCTGCCAACTGGCCAAGCCGATATCCGAGTTGGAAGCGGCTCTCGGCCTTGAGATCGGCCTTGAGTTTGGCCAGGTGGGTGGCGTAGGCGCGGGTGCTGAGCCCGATCCGCTTGGCGATGGCATTGTCACTGTCCCCATGGATGAGACACCTGATAATGGTCTCGCGTAACACGGCGCTGATGTGGCTCGATTCGTTCGGAGTCCGGGACCCCTGAAAGGGTTTGGCGCGCTGCCAGTTGCGCTCGAACACCTCGGTGAGGAAACGCACCACGGCCGGTTCCTTGATAATGACGGCCTGGTCCCGCTCGGTGTCGGCAGGGACGAATGCCATGCTCCGGTCGACGATGATCAACCGGTCGAAGAACTCGTCGAGAGTACGGACCTGGGCGCCCAGCGAGGTCATTTCGGTCACGTATTCACGGGTGGGCCCGTCGTGCCAGGCGGTGTGCTGGTAGAGCGTCCGCACCTCCACCCCGCGGTCGAGCAGCTCGGCGGTCTGCTGACGGATCTGCTCGAGCGTGGCCTTGGGCCGGCCGCCCCCCGGCTGCGCGGTGAACAGCTCCGAGGTGCTCTGCTGCACACTCTCGTTGACGATGGCGCTGATCGCGGCCTTGCCCTGGATGCGGACGATGGACTCGCCGCCCTGCGGTCCCGCGGTGTGCCGGGAGTCGACGATGAGAGGTCGCAGCAGGTCCGTGAGGTTCCGCGCCTCCTCCAGCATGGTCAGCGCGGAAGAGCGCAGCAGCGCGCCGATCCGGGCCTCCACGATGCCGGGCTCCACCGCGACGAGACGCGAAGGGGAGGAGGTGTCCTCGCGGACCATCCCCATGGACAGGAGCTCATCCATGATCTCGCGATCCTCGCGGATGCCGTCCAAAGGACACTCCGACGAGCCGCCCGGCTGCTCCCGCTCGGACTGCGCACCCGAGTCCTTCCGGAGGAGTTCGACGTACGTGGCGCGCGCCTTCGTGCTGGGTATGGGCACCACTGGCTTTGCCGGATACATAGCCAACTCCGTTGAGAGTATTGGTGATCACGCAGAAGGAGGCGGAGTGTGGCTTCCATGGGCCGAGTGCCGATAGTAAGCCGAATCCGCCGCCGACAGAGCAGGGGTGTGTGCCTGCTGCATGGGCATTGTGCCTGTTCGTCTGCGGAGCGGTGCACAGAACGCGCCTATTTCACAGAGATGTCAAATAGCCGTCGGATGCCGACCGGGACGAAGCCGTGACCCACCGGTCCGCCCTGAACCGCCTGCGTGTCAATCCGTCCCGGATGTGCTGGGATCGTCGCTTTCTCCCAGGGCAATCCCCAATTGCCAAGCACGGAAACCGGCTTGAAAGCGGCTCTCGACCCCCAGCTCGTCGGTGATGTCCTTCACATGCCGGCGGAAGGTCCGGGTCGCCATCCCCAGCCGCTTGGCAATCACCTCGTCCTTCAGGCCGGTCGCCATCAGACGCAGGATCGAGGTTTTCAACTCCTCCGTGGATGGCTGGAATTCAGCCTGTTGGGCGTCGAAGGGCCGGGCCGACTCCCAGAGGCTCTCGAACATCCGGTACAGGAAGCCCACCACCGTCGGGTCGGTGACCACCGAGGCTCCCTGCGGCCGGCCCGCGGCCCGGGGCTGCGGGACGAACGCCGTCTCACGGTCGAAGACGATGATCCGGTCGAACGCCTCGGCGGTGGTGCGGATCCGGGCCCCGGCCGCGGAGACCGACCGCACATAGGCCTGCGTCGACAGGCTCGCCCGGGCGGTGTGCTGGTACAGGGTGCGCAGCCGCACCCCTCTCTCCAGCATCGACAGGCTCTCTGCCACGATCGAGCTCAGCGTGTCGGGATCGCGGCCGCCGCCCGGCTGGATGGAGACCATCTCCTCGGTGCACAGCCGGGTCATCATCGACAACTCGCGGCGCACCTCGGTGGGATCGTCGAAGGAGCGCAGCCCGTCCGAGGTGCGCCCGGCGCGACTGTGTTCGGCGAACAGCGATGCCAGAGGCCGAAGTTGGGCGTGCATGCGGGTCAACTCCTGCTGCCGCTGCCGGATCTCCTGCTCCAACGGCGCCCGGGCGAGCATCTCGGCGATCGCCGGGTCCGACGGCAGCAGTTCGCTGCCGTCGGTACTGGACACAAGCAACCCGAGTTCCAGTAGGTTGTCGCGCGCAAGAGTCAACTCGCCTATGGTCAGGCCCAATTCGGCCGCAGCTCCGTCGGCGTCGCGGAGCCCGCCGTTCCGCAGCGCCCATTCATAGACGGACAGCGGGACTGGCTCGAGAATGAGCGCCGAGGCGCCGCGTTGTGTCCCTGAACGCGCCATTTGTCGAGATCCTCTTCCGGTCTGGCCAGCTTAGGACACCGAGTATCTCTCCAACTGAGCTGCTGCTGCTGGCAAAGTCTTCATATCGCGCTGTACAGCACGGTCGATCTGAACGACCGAGGTTCCCCGGAAGGGTGAAACAATGCGCCGAATCGCATTCCTGCGATCCATTGAGATTCAGCAGACAAAGCCTTTTCTCACAGCTCTTGAGACACGTCTCCAGCGGGAGGACACCGAAGCGAAACTCTTCTACACGGACGGCGAGTGCGGACCCGACGACTTCCCCGGTGAATCGGAGAAGATAGCCGGTGACATATCAGCCGACGAACTCGCCAAGAAGGTCATCGACTGGGGCGCCCACGGGGTGATCTCCCTCTCCATCGCCGACGAGAACGCCCTACGTGACTCGGTGGTGCGACGGCGCCTGGAGACCGTGGGAATTCCCATGGTGGCGCACAGCCTGGCCGCCACGAGCCTCACCGCCAACAAGTGGGAGACGAAGCGGCTGCTGGAGGAGCACGGATTCGACATTCCGCCCGGCGTGCTCGTGGACAGCGATGTACTCGCCGGTCGCGGCCTGCGCATTCCGGCGTACGTCGACTCGATCCTGATCCAGACCGCCGACATGGGATATCCCGTGCTCAGCAAGCCGCTCTGGGACTGCATGGGCGCCGGCATGGTGCCGCTGGCCGACGAAGCCGAACTCGAACGGCACTTGGCTGAACCGCACAGCGGAAATTTCATCCTGGAACGCTGTGTGTCCGGTGAGATCTGCTCGGTGGAAGTGGTCGGCGCCCGTGGACAGTACGTCGTCCACCCGGTGGTGTGGCAAGGGCCGGCGGAGATCGGCCCGGTCTTCAACTTCGGCCGGCTGCGCTATGTGGCACCGCGCCGGGAGGCGGATCTGGCATTCGCCCCGGTCGCCGAGAAACTCAAGAAGATCGCTCAGGCCCTCGATCTGCACGGAGCGGTCGGTCTGGACATGATCTACGAGGACGGAATCTACCGGATTCTCGAAATCAATCCCCGAGTCACTGGAACGACCACCCCCTGCATAGCCTCCACCGGCTTCAACACGTACGACTGCCTGCTCTCCATCCTGGACGGGACCTGGCCGGACGAGGCGGACCACGGGCACGGCCTCCAGCGGGTGTGTCTGCAGTTCCCGGTGCGCGAACTCTCCCCGGAATTCGTGCACGACGTGACCCGCGAGCTCGACGTCGTACGGACGCAGTCGCTCAATATCGACGGCGTCGACCATCCCAATGTGATCATCACCTGCGAGCTCGACGACCGGGCGGAACTCCCGGCGAAGCTCGAATCGCTCTGGCAGCGCCACGAATTCACCGACCGGTCATTCCTGCGGCAGATCGCAGCGGCCGTAGGAGTGGCCGAAGCGGAAGCGGCGGAGGCCGCTGTGGCAACGGCATGACGATAACCGAAGTGTGGGAGAAAGAGATGAAGGAAACGGCAGGCAGCCATGCGGATTGACGGCTATCGCAAGGTCGTGAGCCGGCCAGGTATCGGCCTGCTCATGCTCCTCGGGTTCTTCTCGAAGATCGCGGTGGTGGCGATCCCCGTGGTGATGAACCTGGGCGTCGTGTTCGGCCTCGACCGGGGCTTCGGCGCCGCCGGACTGGTGATCGCGCTGTGGACGGTGGGCGTGGCGGTCGGCGGTCCGGTGCAGGGCCGCATGATGGACAAGTACGGCGTACGACCCGTACTCATCGTCTCGCTGATCGGCCAGGCGCTCTTCTGGGGGATCGGTCCCAGCATGTCCTACGGGGTGCTGTCGGTGGCCGCCGTCGGCTGCGGACTCCTCAACCTCCCGGGGTTCGCCGTCGTGCGGCTGAGGCTCGCGGTCGCCATCCCGGAGGAGCAGCGGCACACCGCCTTCGCACTCGACGCCATGACGTCCAACATCTCGTACATGGTGGGCCCGGCGCTCGGTGTGACCGTGGCGACCGCCGTCTCCAGCGATGTCTCGATGTGGGGCCTCGGCCTGATCGTCGCACTCGCCGGGGCGGGCCTGGCGCTGCTCAACCCCCAGGTCCGCGACTCCGCCAAGGAGTCCGGCAGCGAGCCCACCCCCCGCATGAGGTTCCGCGAGTGGTTCAAGCCCGCGCTCGTCCCGGTCCTCGTGGCCACCACCGCCACCACTCTGGCGACCGCCGGCTACGAGACGGCGATCGTGGGCGGGCTGCGCCACTCGGGCCAGGTCGAATGGGCCGGCCTCGTCCTCACGGTCTGCGGGCTCTGCTCCTTCATCGGCGCACTCCTGTACGGCACGCTGAAACGGCCGCCGCACTTCGCCGTCATCTCGGCACTGGTGGGCCTCACGACCGTGGTCGGCGGCTTCGCCACCGGCGACTGGCGCCTGCTGTGCCTGGCCATGGTGCTGCCGGCCGCCCTCTGCTCGCCGTCCTTCGCGGCGACGGGCGGCGCCGCGAGCGGGCTGGCCCCGGCCGGGGCCCGGGGCGTCGTGATGGGCATCTACAGCGCCTCCCTCACCCTCGGCAACAGCATCGGCGCCCCCCTGTCCGGGGCGATCCAGGACGCCAGGAGCCCACTGTGGGCCTTCGTGGTCATCGGCCTCACCAGCGCCGCCCTCTCCGGCGTGGCCCTCGGCTGGACTGCCTGGCTGGCTCGGAGGCCGGCCGCCGAGCCGCCGAGCGCACCGGTCCTCGCCGACGCCGCCGCCTGACACCTCATATCACCTTTCATGCACAGCAGTTGGAGACCTGAATGGACACCAAGGGTTACGTCGTCATCGTCGACGCATTCGCCCCGGCCCGGTTCTTCCCGCCGGAGTTCCACGAAGCGGGCTACGCATGCGTGCGAGTGCAGAGCACCCCTGAGATCCCGCCGGCCTTCGCCGGCGCCCTCGACCTGACGCTCTACGCCGACAACATCGTCCACACCGGGGACCTCGAAGAGACCGTACGGGCCGCCGGTGCGTACGAACCGGTGGCGGTCTTCGCCGGCAGTGAGTTCGGCGTCGAGTTCGCCGACCGGCTGAGCGAGGCCATGGGCCTGCCGACCAACGGCACGGAGCTCAGCGCCGCCCGCCGCGACAAGTTCACCATGATCGAGACGATCAAGGCCGCAGGAGTGCGCGGAGCCAGGCAGCTGCTCGCCACGAGCGCCGACGAACTGGCCCGGTGGCACCAGGAACTGGGCACCCGCGTCGTGGTCAAGCCGCTCAAGAGCGCGGGCAACGACGGCGTCAGGTTCTGCGCCACCCCCGAGGAGAGCGCGGCCGCCTTCCTCGAACTCACCGGCTCGGAGAACCTGTTCAGCCAGCGCAACGAGGGCGTCGTCGCCCAGGAGCACCTCTTCGGCGGCGAGTACATGGTCAACACCGTCAGCCGCGACGGCAAGCACCACGTCACCGACATCATCGCCACCACCCGCCTTTCCGTGAACGGCGTTCACGACATCAGCAACTCGTGCTATCTGCTCCCCCGTCACGGTCAGGCGCAGGACCAGCTGGTCCCGTACGCGTTCGAAGTCCTTGACGCCCTGGGTGTGCGGCACGGCCCCTCGCACATCGAGCTGAAGCTCACCCCCTCGGGGCCCGTGCTCATCGAGATGGGCGCCCGCATCTGCGGCGGAGACCTGCCGCACTACGTGCAGCTGGCGACCGGCGAGTCCCCCTTCGACTGGACGGTCGAAGCCTTCGTGCGGCCGGACCGCTTCCACGAGCGCCACGACGACGACTACGAGATCCAGCGGTACTTCGCCTCGGTCGGCCTGGTCTCCGCCAAGCAGGGGCAGCTGGATTCGCTGCGCCACCTCAAGGAGATCGAGGAGCTCGAAAGCTTCCACGACCTGTCGCAGTTCGTGCCGCTCGGCGGCACGGTCGTCCCCACGGTCAACGACAGCACCTACGTCGGTTTCGTGCGGCTTTTCCACGAGCTCGAGGAAGTCGTCATGCGTGACATCAACACCATCCACTACCTGGACGGCGACGGAATGTACGCACTCTCCGAGGAGTCCTGACCCCATGAACGCGAACAACGCCGGCCTGCCGCACATCGTCGTCATCAACCGCTGGCGCGAGCAGTACGCCCGCTATGCCGAATACCTCGACCACGCCACCCACCAGGTCTCCTACATCACCACGGAGGTGGGTCTGCCGTCCGTACCCGAGGCGGCGGGCGACATCCTGGTCGTGGAGCGGACCGACGACCTGGAGGCCGTGCGCGCCGCACTCAGGGTGCTCGCCGTGCGGCACGGACGGCCCGAGGCGATCGTCGCCCTCAAGGAGGACGATCTCCTCATCGCCGCCGAGCTGCGCGAGGAGTGGAACTGCCCCGGCCAGCGGGTGGGCCACCTGGCTCGCTTCAGGGACAAGTACCTCATGGCCACCGCCGTCGCGGAAGCCGGCCTCGACCTTCCGGACTTCTCCCTCGCCGGCGACGGGACATCCATCCTGGAATTCGGCGCGAATCACGGCTGGCCGCTCATCCTGAAGCCGGTGATGGGCAGTTCGAGCGAAGGTGTCGTCAAGCTCGACGGCCCCGAGGACGTCCTCGCCGTCGACCTCGCGGACACGCCGATGATGGTGCAGACCTTCAACCCCGGCCGGATCTACCACGTGGACGGCGTCTTCACCGGCCGCGAGATCCAGCACTGGCGCGCCTCGCGCTATGTGAACACCTGCCTGGGATTCCGCTCAGGGGACTTCCTCGGCTCCGTCGAGGAGGACGACGAGACGGTCAACAGGGCCATCGGCGAGAGCACGGCCGACTACCTCCGGGCGCTCTCCGGTGACCCGCTCGTCTTCCACCTGGAACTGTTCGTCAACGACACCCCCGACGGCCCCCGCTGCAGCTTCCTGGAGGTGGGCGCGCGGGTCGGCGGCGCCGAGATCCCCTTCGTGTGGCGTGAGCTCCACGGTTACGACCTGATGGACGCCGCATTCCAGCTCCAGCTCCAACGCCCTGTCCCCCAAGGGCAGATGACCCGGCCCGAGGAGATCGGCGGCTATCTGCTGATCCCGGCCCCAGGGGCGCGGCCGTGCCGCATCACCGAGGTCACCTCGATGGTCGGCAACACCCCGGGACCCTACGCCGAGGCGCTCCTGGAGGTCGGGGACATCCTGCCGCCGGCCGACGCGTACTACGAGCACGTCGGCGGCCGCTTCCGCTTCCGCGGTGCGACGAGCCACGACGTGGAGCAGGCCCTCGTCGCAACCGCCGCGGCGTTCCGGGTCTCCGGCGTCCCGGCCACCCCCGCGGACCAGGCCGCCGCGTCCCTGGGGCAGCTGGCCGGCGCGAGCAGGGGCTGACCGGTCTCACCCCTCCCCGTATCCGGCTTCCGGAGCCGCCGCAGCCGGAACACCTCCACCAGTCATCGCCGTACAGAGGCCTGTTCAGCCAGAACAGTCACGAAGAGGAGAGCTCACCATGTCCGCAGTAGCCACCGCCATCGCCCCCGCGCCCGCGCCCGCCATCGGGACGACTCCGTTCCGCCATTTCTCCGCGATCCTGCTCCGCCGAGCCCTGGCCCGGCACGCGGAGTGGGAGCGTAAGGAGTTCACCTCGTCCTGGGAGGACCTGCCGGTCGACGCGTATCTCAAGGACGGGGCGATGTTCCGCCGCCGAAGGTACAGCCAGTTCCACCTGGCCGACGACCGCCTGGTGCCCAGCGGCGAGATCGTGTTCGAGCAGTCCAAGGAGGTGAACTCGCTGTTCGGTGGCGTCCAGCGGCACTTCGAGCCGCTCCGTGAGGACGTGGCGGCCTCCGCGTTGCTCGAGACGGTCGTGTTCACCTTTCTGGACAACCTGCCAGGGGAGATCGACCGGTCCAACGCCGCCATAGGCGTCCACCAGATCCGGATCACCGCCGGCCGCGACGAGGCCTCGCTGCCCGCCCCGGAGGGCATCCACGAGGACGGCCACCACTTCGTCGCCCAGGTGCTGATCAATCGCGAGGGCGTCACCGGAGGTGAGTCGCAGCTGTACGACCGCGACCGCACCCCGATCTTCCGGACCACGCTGCTCGAGCCGCTCGAGTCGATCGTCATCGACGACCGCCGGGTCTTCCACGGCGTCTCCGGTATCACCCCGGCCCCCGGGGCCCCCGAGGGCATCCGCGACATGATGCTGATCGACTTCTTCCCGCTCACCGACTGACCGGGACGCCCTGACCGAATGCTCCGCCGAGGCAACGGACTCCTCCCCAAGTCCGCTGCTCCCGGCGGGGCTTCGGCGCGCCCGCGACGGCGCGTGGACACCGACCGGGAAAAGCTCAGGAACCGGCCCGAATAGTTTCGGAGAGTAGAGGAGCGTCCCATCATGCAGTCCATGTCCGAGGCCGAGTGGCGTACGTTCGCCCTCTCCGGCACCCGAACGGCGAAGCTGGCGACTCACCGCAAGGACGGCCGCCCCCACGTCACACCGGTGTGGTTCCTCCTCGACGAGGCGGAGGGCGCCGAGACCGGCCGGCCGCAGGTTCTCTTCACCACGTGGCACGAATCCCTCAAGGCGAAGTCGCTGCGCAGGAACCCCCGGTTCGCACTCTGCGTCGACGACCAGGAACAGCCCTACGCATACGTCATGCTCGAGTGCACCGCGACCTTCACCGAGGACCCCGGCGACCTCCGTCACTGGGCGACCAGGATCGGCGCCCGCTACATGGGCGCCGACCGGGCCGACCGGTACGGACAGCGAAACTCGGTCCCGGGGGAGTACCTGGTCCGCGCCACGATCGACCGGGTGACCGCCTTCACCGGCATCGCGGACTAAGGGCTGTCCCGTAATCCCTGGTGGATCGGCGCGCGGCGCCGGATGCGGTGCATCGCAAGGCGGAGGGCCGTCATCGTACCGGTCTTATTCGGGCGTTCCGACAACGCAGAGGTGCCGTAGCTGTCGTCGTGCGCCCGCCAGGGATTGCGGGACAGCCCTGAGGTGCTGTCCGTACGTTTCGAACGCGGTTCTGAACTGGTAACTCGGCATCGGTTATGCGGACCTATGACCAGTGCTCTGCGTGTCAGTGCTCTGGTTGCCGTAACGAGATGGGCTGGTCGGGTGCCCGGGAAGCGTGTACGGCCAATCCGAGCAGTGCACGGTATTGCTCAAAGGTATATGTACTTGCGCCCCAGGTTGTCGGAATCCGAGGCCTGCGGTTCCCACACCTTGCCACCTCCGCTGCTGCGGATCGGAACCGTGTCCGAACCGCCCGGGAACGCAGTGGCAGGGGGATGGCCGACAGCTCCTCAAGGAGACAAATATGATGCAAAAATCCCGACGACGGCTGCTGGTCGCTTCGTTTCCAGTTGTGATGGCGGTCGGGTTGTCGACCTCGCTCACTGCGCCTGCCCACGCCGACAGCGGACCGTCGCTGACCATTGCCGAGTCCCACCAGCAAGCGTTCGTTGCAGGCGGGACGGGGACCTACGCCATCACCGTCGGCAACGCCGGGCCCGGCGCGACCGACGGGGCCGTCACCAAGGTCACCGGTACCCTGCCCGCGGGCGTGACCGCACTCGCTGCCGGCGGAAGTGGCTGGAGCTGTGCGACGTCGCCCAGCGTGAAATGCACCCGCTCCGACGCCCTGGGACCCCAGCAGGCATACATGCCTATCACCCTGACCGTGGGGATCTCGCCCTCCTTGGCAGGGAAGAACGTCGCCAGTAAATTCCGCGTCGCCAGGGGTGGCCCTACCACCTTCCAAGAGGAAAGCTCCATCACCGTCAACGACCCCATCACCCAGACCCAGACCCAGAAGCAGACCCAGACTCAAACCCAGACGGTTACCGTGAAGTGCCCGAGCGATCACGACAAGCGCGCCGCGGTCTGATAGGGAGACGGAACTGACATTGGTGGACGATGCGCCTTTGCGGGATCCACCGGCACCCGTTGCGCGTTGTGCTCGGCCATCATGGCCTGGGCCATGGGTGGTGGCGCTCCTCGCCGCCGACTCCGAAATCGGAAACACAGGCATCCACCACTGCGTCCGGGGTTTGCTCTGCCGGCGGCGAGCCGCTGGACGGCGGCAGAGGTCGGCGGAACGGCTTTGGGTTGAAGCTGCTTCGGCGCGAGTGATCACGGCCCCGTAAGCCTCCGGCGCGTCGGGCAGTCTCTGGACCTGCCCGGTAAAGCACGACGTTGGGACCATGATTACCGCGGCTCGCGCCGAAGTGGCGCCCTGAGGCCGTGGATTCGACCGGCCTCAGACACAGGGGGTTTTCCCTGCGCCCCCCATGTCGCCTGCGGGGACCTGATGAAGTAGAGAAGCTCTTACCGCGCCAAGGGCTGTGCCGTAATCCCTGGTGGCAGTGCGCGGTGTCAGATGCGGTGCGTCGCCGGGGTCGGCTCAGGGAGAGGCGGTCACGGAGGGTTGGCCGCCATCCGGCAGGCACCGTTCGCGGCGCCGCCCGGCACGCCGGCCCCGGTCAGGGCACTCACGCAGCCTTGCAGGTCGGCGTGCACACCTTGGGTGCACGCCGACCTGACGGTGTCCGAGATTTCGACGCCCGTCTGCTGGACCATGTTCGTGCAGGCCGGGATGTCCGCGTGGGCGGCGGGGGCGGCGAAGGCCACGCCGCCCAGTGCGAGGGTCAGACCGGTGAGGACTCCGGCTGTACGGGCCGACGTGCGCATGGAGCCACCTGCTCTCCGGGGTTGGTCGGGGACTCGCGGATTCCAAGGGGCCGAGCAGCGGACGCGGCCGGTGTACAACTGTGGTCCCGGGCCCTCGCTCCCGTCGGCTCGGCAGGACCGCCCCTTCTCCTTCCGACGCTAGAACAGTCCACCGCCACGCGCACTCCGGCCGGTGGCGGGACGCGCCCCCGAGCCCTTCCGCCACACCATGCCTCGACACCCAGAGGTCCATCCAACCGCCAACGTGCCAACGCCCTGCGAGGCGATGCTCACCCTTGCCGGAGCAACTCGTGCGCCATCGCGATCACGGCACGTGCCGCAGCACCCGGCGTGCGATCAGACGGAGCGGCCAGGGAAAACGTCCATTCCAGGTCGGCGTCGTCGATTGTCAGCGTGGCGACGTCCTGCCCCTTCCCGAGGGCGACCCGTGGCAGCAGCGCCACGCCCAGGCCGTTTCGGACGTAGGCCACGCCGGTGGTGAGGTCGGTGATCTCGATGGCGACGCGATGGGGGACGGAGGCAGCGGCGAAGGCCCGGTCGGCAACGGTCCGGTTGCTGTAGCCCGCGGGGAAGTCGACGAAGTCCAGGCCGGCCAGTTCGGTGATCGACACGGTGCGGCGTTTCGCGAGCGGATGGGCGGCCGGCACGACGAGGTCGAGCACCGAGGTGGCGAGCGTGGTCAGCGTGATGCCGGTCGGGCGCGGTCCGGGCCCCGAAACGAAGGCGAGGTCGAGCCGGCGTTCGAGGAGGGCTTCGACCAGGCCCTGGGAGCCGGAGGGGGCTGCGCTGGTCTGCAGGAACACGCCGGGATGACGCCGGTGGAATTCACCGAGGAACACGGGAAGGTCGATGAGCCCAACCGTGGATATCGCGCCCAGTCGTAGTGTGCCGCGCAGTCCGCCACGGACCTCGCCCACCGCGTCTGCGGCCTCCCGGGCGGCGTCGAGAGCGGCGTGGGCCCGCGGTAGCAGGGCTGCACCGGCATCGGTGAGCAGCACGCGTTTGGGGGTGCGTTCCAGCAGCGGCGCGCGGAGTTCCCGCTCGAGGTTCTTGATTGTGGTGGAGACCGCGGACTGGACGACGTGCAGCCGTGCGGCGGCACGGGTGAAGTTCGCTTCCTCGGCGACGGCGACGAAGTACTCGAGCTGGCGCAGTTCCACCCTCCGAGTATCCCTCAGTCAGCCCCCGAGGTATCTCTCAGCGAGATGGCGGCAGTCTCCGACTTTCGTTGGACAGCGCCTGTTGCGTCCAGCGATTCTGTTGGAAGTTCAACCGATAGAGGAGGCTGAAAGATGACCTATAAGACGCCACCGACATACCTGGGAAGCGGCGACCCGGCGCGGCAGCGCAAGGACTACTACCCCCTTGGCTGGACAATCTTGCCGACGATGTGACGCTGGAGGCCGGGTCTTCAACGGGACCGTCCACGGAGCCGAGGACGTTTTCGCGATACTGTCCTACGCACGCACTCTGTACGAATTCCAGGACTTCATCTACATCGGCAAGCACGGAGAGAATGGCTTCGTCGAG
Source organism: Streptomyces sp. NPDC005262 (assembly GCF_042872425.1). Classification (NCBI taxonomy): domain Bacteria; kingdom Bacillati; phylum Actinomycetota; class Actinomycetes; order Kitasatosporales; family Streptomycetaceae; genus Streptomyces; species Streptomyces sp. NPDC005262. The sequence continues at coordinate 1,026,039 of NZ_JBIAKK010000002.1, read as the reverse complement.
GACTACGCGGCGACGGTGGACGGTAGGCCGATCGGCAACATCGCTGTCGTCTACAAGAACGAAGATGGGAAGACTCAACATCTTGTGATGAACCACCGTCCGCTGCCGATGCTCCAGTACTTCTCCCGGAAGCCGGGCGAACACTTCGCTGGGACAGAGTATGCGAAGTACTGTGCCGACCCGTCGGATGCCGACCGCGGCTGATCGGGGTCCAGCTCATTTTCTGCTGCGATCTGGAGGAAACGTGTCCCGCAATCCGGAAATCGTGGACGCTTGCTGGCGAACACATTCCGGATTCGAGGAGAACGATTCCTCGGAATATTCCATGGGCCTGAACGGATTCTCGTCCTCTGCCGGGATATCCACGATCACTACTACGGCACACGGTCCTCGATGCCGGGTCGCACGTGGTCGTTCCCGTCAAGGCCAGGGCGAAGGCGAAGACCGGCCGCACCATGGAGACGGTACTGATCACGGACCTCAGTAGCCGCACGAACCCAGCACGCTTACATGATCATGCCGAGCGAGTCGGTAAAGGCCCGGAGAGGGCCCGACGTCGACGAAACTCTGCACAAGGCCCGGTTCCATCGAGACGGAAGGGTCCGGAGCCTGGGCGCCGACGAGGATGTCGGCACCGGATGGTTTTTTTCCAGAACGCCCGGCGAGTTCGTCGAGCACTGAGAGGTGAAAGGTCGCTCATGCCTCAATCCATGCGCGCGCTCGTGGCCGGAAAGCTCGGCGAGCCCACTGATGTCCTGCGGCTGGAATCCCGGCCTGTCCCCACGCCGAAGGCCGGTCAGGCGTTGATCCGTGTGAAGGCGACGCCGATTCACGCCAGTGATCTGCACGTGCTGCGTGGCCGCTACGGTTTCTCCCCGGAGTTTCCCACTGTGGGTGGTCACATGGAATGCGTGGGCCGTGTCGAGGCCCTGGGCCCGGATACCGAGGGACCAAAGATCGGCGAGCGCGTGGTGGTCGCTGCAGTCCCGGCGGTGCCCGGGCCCCGTGTGGACGGCACTTGGCAGGAATACCTTGTTGCCGACACACGGAGGCTTCTGCCGGTCCCTGACCGGCTGAGCGACTCCGACGCCTGTCAACTCACCGTCAATCCGTTGACCGCGCTGCTCCTCGTGACTCGCGAACTCGACGTACAGCCGGGTGAATGGCTGTTGCAGACGGCCGCGGGTTCCACCGTCGGCCGGCTCGTCATTCAGCTGGCCAGGCATCTGGGTATCCGCACGATCAATGTCGTACGGCGACGCGATGCCGTCGAGGAGATCAAAGCGCTCGGTGGTGACGAGGTCATTTGCACGGAGGACGAAGACCTGTTGCAGCGTGTGGCTGAGACAGCAGGACCGGCCGGCGTGCGCAAGGCCATCGACTGTGTCGCGGGCCACGTGGGTGCCGAGGTATCCCAGGCCTTGGCTCCCGGAGGAGAGGTCGTGGTCTACGGCGCGCTCTCCACCCACCGGCAGACCGACCCGGCAGCGCTGACGATCCCGCTGCAGGCACGCTCGGTCATCTACGAGACCAAAGCGGTCCGTGGCTTCTGGCTGAACCGCTGGTTCGGCACTGCCTCACCTGAGGATGTCATGCGCGCACTGTCCGACGTTCGCGGTCTCGTCGCTGATGAAGTGCTGAGCATCCCCCAGGGCCGGCCGTTCCCGCTCGAACGCTTCACCGAAGCCATCGCGCTCGCCGAAACACCCGCACATGGCGCCAAGCCGTTCTTCGTCTTCGAAGACGGCCGGGACAACGACGACAGGTAGGACGCGGCCCGCGGCGGTGCGGTTGCGGCGGGGCAAGGCCGACGACGCCCGCGGCGCCGCCCAGCTCGGACAGGCCACCGCTCGGTCGGCCGGACAGGGGCACCAGGCCGGCGTCCGCGATCGGGTTCGGCTCGTCGAACGCGTTATTTCGTTTTTCAGGGCCGCCGGCAGGAGCCGGCCCCTTGCCAGGAAGGCTGGAAGATGGCTGACAAGTCGAAACCGATGTATCTGGGCAGCGGTGACCCGGCGCGGCAGCGCACGGACTACTACCCCGCTTGGCTGGACAACCTGGCCGACGATGTGACGATGGAGGGCTCGGTGTTGAACGGGGTCGTGCGGGGGGCGGAGGACGTTCGCACGCTGCTGTCCTATGCGCGCACTCTGTACGAGTACCAGGACTTCATCTACATCGGCGGGTACGGAGAGACCGACTTCGTCGAGGACTACACGTCGACGGTGGGCGGTGAGCCGATCGCAAACATCGCTGTCGTCTACAGGAACGCAGAGGGACTGACGCAACATCTCGTGGTGAACCACCGTCCGCTGTCGTCGGTCCTGCTCTTCTCTCGGCTGATGGGCGAGCACTTCGCTGGGACGCGGTACGCCCAGTACTTCGCTGCCCCGTCGGTCGATGCGGACGGCGGCTGAAGAGGAGCTTTCATGCGACCACATGACGGGAGGTCAGCACCTCGTACAGGGTGGCCTCGGCAGGATTCGAACCTGCGACATCCGCTTCAAGAGTTCGATCGGGTGTGCCTGACAGAGCACTCGACCGCGCACGGCCGGGCCGCTCGTGCGCACAACGCCGCACCCGTTTACTGCCGTTGATGTCACCTGGTGACGTCAGGTCGGATGGCCCCATGGGACGTGTTGAGGCCGAGCTGCTCACGGACGGTGGGAACAACGCTGTGGTGCGCCTGCCGGGTCGACGGTTCGTCGGTCTACTGATCCAGGGCGACTCGCTCTCCACCCTTCGCAGCGATCTTGCCGAGGTGGTGGAAGCCTTCGATCAGGGCGACGGGGCCGGGCTCGCAAAAACCGCCGGCCTTCTCCTGGCCGACCTCTACGCGCTGCTGATGCGCTACTCCGCCGCGTTGGACGCGCACGAGATCCCTCGACCGTACTGACCATGCCTGCGCCCTGAGCTTGGGAATCGCGGGGCTTTCCAGCTCGATCACGGCTCTGACTTGGTGGAACGCCTCTGCTCGCGCCCTGAGTCAAGCCCCGTCATGACCGCTGTTGACCGTGGTTCGCCGACCGATCGGGTACGCATCGGGCACGGCTGCCCTTCGTCCCGCACTATCGGCCGGAAGGTCATCCTGGTCCAGGAGGCCGGTCGTGAGGTCATCGACGGCCGTTGACAGCCACCTGCGGTTGCGGTGACTGCTGTACCTCACAGGCCGCCGCCTACCGCTCCACGCGGTTTGTCCGCTGTCGTCACTCTGCGCAGCCGGTCGGACACGCGCTACGCAGACGCATCGAGGCAGAATGCGCGAATATGGATGAAGAGGCTGTTTCTGCATCAGGGAGTTACAGGTGGATGCCTCGGACGAACTTCTGCGAAGGGCTGGCCCGTCGGCGCTTCTGACGCTGGATGGTGCCGTCCGCAGCCTCAACACGGCGATGGCCACGGCGCTGGGCAGGCCGGCGGAGGAGTGCCTGGGGCGCTGCTTCAGTGACCTGTACCCTGCAAGTCAGCGGCTGTCGGCCGAGAGTCTCGTGGTATCCGCCGCCAGGACGAAGGCGGTCGCGATGCGGGTGCTGGAGTTTCCCGGGCGAGGCGCAGTACCGGTTGCCTGCTTGCTGGAGGCGCGGCAAGTGAAGGATCCCGCCGGTGACGAGCAGCTGGTCTGGGTGCACTCCCTGGATGCGCACAACGACCTGGCCAGCCTGCTGATCCCGTTCCGGCTGGCCGCCGAGGCCGCCGACCTCGGCCTGTGGATGTACTCACCCCAGCTGGATCAGCTGGAGTGGCTCGGTGGCGCACCCGCTCTGGTCGCGCTCTCGCCGGATCTCACTACGCCGCTTCCCAGAGTGATCTCGGCATTGCACCCTGACGACCGGGAAGCCTTCAGGCAGATCCTGCGCTCGGCTCCAGCTCAGTCCCGCTGGTTGAGGTTGCGGCACCTCACCCCGCAGGATGGCTGGCACCAACTGGCCTTTCAGACCCGTCGGCTCCAGTTGGGGTATCGCGGCCCCGAACGGAGCTTCGGGGTGCTCCGTGACGACACCAAGCGGGAGAAGCGCAAGCAGAAGGCGCAGGCCGCACTGATCGCCGAGCGGCGGCGCGCCAAAGATATCGCCGACTTCTCCTCCGCCTTGATCACCGCAGCCACGATTCAGGAACTGCAGCAGGTCGTCCTGACCCGGCTCGCCGCGACCTTCGGCGCCGGCGGCGTCATGTTCGCACTCGTCGACGACGGGCGCCTGAGCGTCTCCACCGACACCGGGATAACCATGTGTGAGGCCCAGGCCCTGCACGGCATGTCGTTGGACCATCCCAGCCCGCTGCCCGAGGCGATCCGCACCGGCAAGCCGCAGTTCGTCCTCGACCGGGCGGACTACATCCGCCGCTGGCCGCATGGGGCCAGCCTGCCGTGGATGGACCGGCTCGGCTCCGACTACACCGTCTCCATCACGCCCCTCGGCGAGACCGGCAATCAGCCACTTGGGGCGTGGGTGATGACCAACGGCAGCAAATACCGGCCGTCCCTGGATGAGCGGACCCTCATGGGTGCGCTGGCTGACCTGGCAGGCCAGGCGCTGCGACGCATCCGGTTGCAGCAGGCACGTGTCGAGTTGGCCACGGCGCTGCAGCAGACCATGCTCCCCACACTGCCCGAGCACCTTCCAGGCCTGGAGGTCGCCGCCCACTACCGACCGAGCCGGGACGGGCTCGATATCGGGGGAGACTGGTACGACGCCTTCGTGATGTCCGACGGCGCGATCGCACTGGAGATCGGCGACGTCCAGGGGCACGACGTGGACGCCGCCGCCTACATGGGACAGGTCCGCTCGTTCATGCGCGCAATCGCCGACCAGGAACCGGATCCGAGAACCGTGCTGACCCGCACCAACGATCTGCTCGTCACGATGGACCCCGACCGATTCGCCAGTTGCACCATGCTGCATGTCGACTCGCGCGACGGACGGGTCACCGGCACCAGCGCCGGCCATGTGCCGGTGCTTTGCGCGCACAGGGACAGCAGCCACGAGGTCCGCGAGTTGCCGGGCGGGCCGGTCCTGGGAGTCGTGCCCGGCACCGAGTACCGCGCGGAGACCTTCACCCTGGACGAGGACAGTGCGCTGGTCATGGTCACCGACGGCGTAGTCGAAGGACCGGGCCTCACACTGGACGCCGGTCTGGAGCGGGTGGGAACGCTGGCCGGCCAAGCCGTCCACGACGGGCTGAACGCCGAGGAGACCGCCGACCGCATCCTCGACGCCGCGGTCGCGGTAGACCACCTCGACGATGTGGCCGTGCTGGTCATCCGACGCACATGATGGCGTCAAGCAGGCACAGCGGTCGATGACGACGCCCACGCCGGCATGGGCATCGAGATCTGGCCTCATCCTTCAGACGGCCGGCCCGCAGACGAAATGCACAGTTTGGTCCGTCACCACGATCGCTTTCATGGGAATTGTCTCCTTGGGTATTTGTCTCTGGTGAAAACGTTGCAGGCATGGAAGGCCTGTTCGGCATCCCCTCGGCGGGGCGGACAGGACGCGGCCGGCCGAGCTGGACAGCGCCGGCCGGACTGCTATTCGCTCGTCGTCATCTCTCCGACCTTAGGAGCGGAGCAGCCCAGGCGTATGGTCCATTTCTATGGGGAAACCGTGGGCCAGTCCGGGGTTCGACCCGCATGTCGAGCCGACCGGGCCGGGTCTGTGCAAGGGGCGCGTTCTTCGCCACCACCTACTACACCAGCCCTAGAGGCCCGAAGAAGTCGTCGCCATGCGGGTCCTGGACGCGCGGTTGCCGGGAGAGCGCGACGATGACCAGTGGAGCGAGCTGCTCTTTCACACGGCTCGGCCGGAAGACGGCAAGCAGTGGACCGCCACCGGGGAGGTCCACGAAAAGCGCGGACTGAACGGAAGGGTCACGGACGACACCCGCGTCGTGCCGTGCCGAACGGCACTCACGAAGATCCTTCGTGAACACATTGCGTCGGAGAAACTCAAGCCCGGCGATCTGATCTTCCCAGGGGAACGGTGGCCTGCTCTCCGGAAGGGTCTTCCGGCGGGCCTGACGGACCGTGCGCGAGAAAGTCCTCGGCCCGAATGGGCGCGCAGCAGTGTGCCGGTGCTACTCGCCAGGTGCGCCCGGTCCATCTCCGGACAACTCACGGATCATCAGAAGCGCATCGGGTCCAGCGGCGACCTCCTCGACCTGACGGCAGAGGGCTGAGCCCACCGGGAAAGCTGCGACACGTATGCGACAGAGCCACCCGCAGAACCCCGGTGACAGCCGGACAGCGCCGGACCTTCCCCACTCCGACCTGCGGTCGGTCCGGCGCTTATGCGTTCTGTACGCCGCCCTCGCTACGGTGCGGTGACCTGCCAAAAAGGCCCTCCCGAGGGAGGGCCTGGCATGGTGCGGACTGTGTGCCCCCGGCAGGACTCGAACCTGCGGCCAAGCGCTTAGAAGGCGCCTGCTCTATCCACTGAGCTACGGGGGCCGGGTGGTGGCCTCGGCGGCCTGGAGCCCTGGGACCGGGCCGGTCCGTGACCTTGCCGGGACAAGGATAGGGCTCCGATCGCCTCGACCCGGTTGCTTCACCTGCGTGGCACGATGTGGAGGTTCGGTGAAGCGAACCGATAATCGCAGGTGGGTGCGGATCTTGCACGGCTTTTGACGCCTGGCGCCTCGGGTGTTGTGTACTCGTTATGCCTGCGCCCCACTCGTCCCCTCTGTCCCGACGGCGTAACCGGCGCGCAGAGGCGGCTATACGCTTCAAAATGGCGCCAAAATTGGGCATTCTTCGCATGTGGTGACCATGGACGTACGGCCTCAGCTCATCGACGCACTTTCCGCCCTGCGCGACCGTGTCGCTGCCGTGCGTCTGCCACTCCCGCTTCCGGGGGCGGCACGTGCCCGTCAGACCAGGGTCGAGCTGCTCGCACAGCTCGACGACTACCTGCTTCCCCGACTGAAGGATCCTGAAGCGCCGCTGCTCGCAGTCGTCGGTGGATCCACCGGGGCCGGGAAGTCGACGCTCGTCAACTCGCTCGTGGGGCGGCGGGTCAGCGAGGCCGGGGTGCTGCGGCCGACGACCCGGACCCCTGTCCTTGTCTGCCATCCGGATGATCATCACTGGTTCGCCGGGGTACGCGTACTGCCGCAACTGACCCGCGTCTGGCTGCCGCCGGAGGAGTCCGCGGATCCCGGCCTCTGCGACGACCGCGACGGGCTCGGCGAGGACGAGCAGGAGGACGGGACCGCGCTGCGGATCGAGACCGCCGCGAGTCTGCCGCGCGGACTCGCGCTGCTCGACGCCCCGGACATCGACTCGCTCGTCGTACGGAACCGGGTGCTGGCAGCCGAACTCGTCTGTGCCGCCGACATCTGGGTCATGGTCACCACCGCTTCCCGGTACGCCGACGCGGTGCCGTGGCAGATGCTGCGGACGGCAAAGGAGCACGACGCCTCCCTCGTCATCGTGCTCGACCGGGTGCCGCACCAGGTGATCGCCGAAGTGTCGCGGCAGTACGGAGCGCTGCTCACCAGGGCGGGTCTCGGTGAGGTGCCCCGCTTCACCATCCCGGAACTGCCCGAGTCGGCGGGCGGCGGCAGCGGTCTGCTGCCCACCACCGCGGTCGCACCGCTGCGGGCCTGGCTCGGCCACCGCGTGCACGATCCGGCGGCCCGCCAGCAGGCCGTGGGGCGTACGGCGACCGGAGTCATCGACTCGCTGGACGTACGCATGCCGGAGCTGGCCGGGGCCGTCGCCGCGCAGTACGCGGCGGCCGTGCGGCTCACCGGCGTGGTCGAGGACGCCTACCGGAAGGAGGGCGCCCGGGTGCAGCGGCGGCTGCAGAACGGCGGTGTGCTCGCCGGTGACGCCCGCACCCGGTGGCGCGGATACCCGCTCTACAGCTCCTCCGAGGAACTGCTCGACGCACTGGGGGAGAGCCTGGCCGCACTCCTGCAGTGCGCTGTCGCCGCCGCCGACGAGCAGATCCGCACAACCTGGCGGCACGAGCCGGCAGCCGGAGTCTTCGGGCCCGAGGCCGCCGGCCGTCAGGCCGGGGGGTGGGGGCCGACCGAGGACGTCCGGGGCCGGACCGCCATGGCCGTACGACGGTGGCGGCGAGTGCTGGAGGAACTGGCCGAGGAAGAGGTGCGCCGGCTGGAACGCAACGCCGCACCTGACGCAGAGACGGTTGCCGCACTGCTGGCCGCCGCGCTGCTCGGCGGACGCCGTGCCCGCAGCGCCGGGGAACAACTCGCCGAACGCATCGGCGTCCAGGGGGCCCTGCGACTGCGCGACAAGGGCGGCGCGCTGCTGACCACCTATCTCGACCGGGTGCTGAACGGTGAGCGTGACCGGCGGCTCGCGCCGCTCGACGCGCTCGATGTGACTCCGGAACCGCAGGCAGAACTGATTGCCGCGCTGTCCGTACTGCAGAAGGAGAGGTGGCAGCGTTGACTGTCGTCACTGACCAGGACCACAGCCAGGAACAGGACCGGGTGCGGGACACGGGCCCGGACACGGACCGGGACGTGGACCGTGAGCCGGGGCAGGGCCGGACTGCGGAAGTCGCGATCCGCAGCGTCCCCGAGCCCGTCGGACGCTGGGACGACGGGCTCATTGCCCGGCGTGCCGCTGCCGCCTCCAAGGAACCCTCGGGGAAATCCGGGCCCGATCCAGATCCCGGCCGCGAGGCCGCCTCCGACGACGTACGGCCCCAGGTCGAGGCGTACGTACCGTCCGGCAGGCCGCTCGGGCCGCGGCTCGACGCGCTGCGTGAACTCGTCGGACTGTCCAGGGCCAGGCTCGACCAAGCCACCCTCGCCGAGGCAGGGCGCGTACTCGACGAAGCCGCCGCCCGGCAGCGGCTCTCCTCCCGGCACACCGTCGTCGCCATTGCCGGTGCGTCGGGCAGCGGCAAGTCGACCCTCTTCAACTCCCTCGCGGGCGCGCAGATCTCCGACACCGGGCTGCGAAGGCCGACCACTGCCGCGCCCATCGCCTGCTCCTGGACCGACGGCGCCGCCGGACTGCTGGACCGGCTCGCCATTCCCGGGCGGCTCAGGCGCAGGCCGTACCAGGGCGGTACGGAAGCGGACGAGGCGCTCCAGGGGCTCGTTCTCGTCGATCTGCCCGACCACGACTCGGCGGCGACCGGGCACCGCGAGCAGGTGGACCGGGTGCTTGCGCTCGTCGACGCGGTGATCTGGGTCGTGGATCCGGAGAAGTACGCGGACGCGGCTCTGCACGAGCGCTATCTGCGGCCGCTGGCCGGGCACGCGGAGGTCACCTTCGTGGTTCTCAACCAGGTGGACCGGCTGCCCGGCGACGCCGCCGACCAGGTCCTCGACGACCTGCGCCGGCTGCTCGACGAGGACGGCATGGCGCTCGGCGAACACGGCGAACCGGGCGCCACCGTGTTGTCCCTGTCGGCTCTCACCGGCGACGGGGTGGGCGAACTGCGTGAGCTGCTGGGCCGGTTCGTCCAGGAGCGCACCGCCGCGGCGCGCCGGCTCTCCGCCGATGTGGACGCCGTCGCGGCCAGACTGCGGTCGGCGTACGTCGCCGAGGGGCGGCCGGGGCTCGGGGAGCGTGCCCGCGAGGAGTTCGCCGACCGGCTGGCCGAGGCCGTCGGCGCGGCCGCGGCAGGTCAGGCCGCCGAGCGCGAGTGGCGCAGGAACGCCGGGCGGGCCTGCGGGACACCCTGGCTGCGGCTGTGGCGCTGGTACGAGTCCACCAGGCAGCCGGGAACCACGGACTGGGCAGCAGCGCTGCCCGCGCCGCCGGAGGAGCAGCTCACCGCCCGGCAACGCGTCGAGCAGGCGGTCCGCACAGTGGCGGACGCCGCCGCCGACGGGCTGCCCGGCCCCTGGGCGCAGGCGGTCCGCGAGGCCGCGATGAACGGGGCGGAAGGGCTGCCGGAGGCACTGGACGAGCTGGCGCAGAAGAGCGGCACGGTGGCGGAGGGCCAGGGCAGGGCCGTGGGGGAGGACGAGCGTGCGGGCGAGGACGCGTGGCCCGACGCGACGCCCGTCGACGCCGACGGCGGGGCTGCGGTCGCTGCCGGGATGGCCGGCGGATCCGGTGGGGCACACACACGGCGGGTGGCCGGCAGGCCGCCGCGGCCCGCGTGGTGGCCCGCCGCCGTATTGGCACAGGTCTCCATGACGCTGCTGCAGATCTTCGGTGGCCTCTGGATGATCGGCCAGATCGTCGGCGTTGTCGAACCAGGGCTGCTCACCGCCGCATCGGTGATGATGGCCGGCGTCGTCGGCGGGCCGCTGGTCGAGTGGTCGTGTGCGGCCGCCGCGCGTGGGCCCGCACGGCGGTACGGGCTGGAGGCCGAGCGGCGGCTGCGCGAGGCGGCGGCGGCCTGCGGTCGGGCGCGGGTACTCGATCCGGTGGCGGCCGAACTGGTGCGGTACCGCGAGGTGCGGGAGCGGTTCGTGGCGGTGACGGAGTTTTCCACAAGCGGCCGTTAGTCCACAGCCCTCAGCAGGATCCCCGCCTCCCCTTCAGCATGAGATCAGTGACCGCGTGGCAGCGGTCGCTGGTGACGAAGGGGAGGCGGAGGCATGAACGAGACCGTGGTGACACTGGTGGGCAACGCGGCGACCGGGGTGGAGTTCCGGGAGACCGCGACTGGCGGCATGGCGCGATTCCGCTTCGCTGTGACGGCCCGCCGTTGGGACCGGGAGAAGCAGTTCTGGACGGACGGGCACACCAGCTTCTACACCGTGTGGGCGTGGCGCACGCTGGCCTCGAATCTCGCGGGCTCGGTCGCTGTGGGAGAACCACTGGTCGTGCACGGTCGGTTGAAGGTGCGTGAGGAGGAACGGGACGGGCAGCGCCGGACGTTCGTGGACATCGAGGCGCTGGCGGTCGGACACGATCTGACACGGGGGACGGCGGCGTTCCGGCGGGTGGTGCGGGGTGATCCGACGCTGACGGCCGGGTCGGACAGGCGGGGCGGTCCGGTGGAGGAAGGGGGAGAGGAGAAGACCGACGGGTTCGGGGGGCCGGTCGAGCGAGGGGAGCCCGTCGTGCGGTCCGCGAAGCGGGCGCAGGGGACCCAGGGGGCGCGGAGGGTGCAGAGCGAGCGAGGCGCGCGGCGTGGGGGGCGTGGACCGACGGTACGTCAGGAACAGATCCCGGAGCTGGCGTCGGCGCCGTGACCGTGCCTGTGCGTACCGGAGTTATCGACGATAACGATTTTGAGTCGGAATGGTTGTACGACGGTATGACGGGGGAATACGCATCGCCGCTTCCTTAGGATCTCCCAGTACTCACAGGGCACTTGAGTCGGCTGGCGGGACAAACCCCACACGCGCACCAAGCGCGAGGATCCCGCCCGGAGGGGACATCCGTGTTTTCTGCTTCTTCAGCGACCGCTTCAGCATCCAGTGCGGGGACGAATCCCCCACGGAGACCGGGCATATCCCGGCTGGCGGCATCAGCGCTGGCATCCGGGCTCGTCATAGCCGCCGCCCTCGTCGGCGCAGGCAGCGCGGCCGCCGACGAGGCGCCCCAGCACCAGGGCGGCGCGACTGCCGTCCTGGACGGGCTGAAGACCTACGACCGGGCCGTGCTCCACACGGACGGCAAGAAGCAGGAGCTGGCCGCCGGCCTCTTCGAGATGACCGTCGACGGTGGCGGCAAGCTCAAGACGTACTGCATCGACATTCACAACCCCACTCAGGACCAGGCGAAGTACCTGGAGACCCCCTGGGACCAGACGTCGCTCGGCGCCAACAAGAACGCGGGCAAGATCCGCTGGATCCTGGAGCACTCCTACCCGCAGATCGACGACCTCGCGGCGCTCGCCGAGCAGGCCGGTACCGGGCCGCTGACCGAGCAGACCGCGGCCGCGGGCACCCAGGTCGCCATCTGGCGCTACTCGGACAATGCCGATGTCGACGCCTCCGACCAGCAGGCCGAGAAGCTCGCCGACTGGCTGGGGGAGCACGCCGAGGACGTCGCCGAGCCCAAGGCGTCCCTCGCCCTGGACCCGGCAGCGGTCTCCGGTCTGTCCGGTGAGCGGCTCGGGCCGGTGACCGTCCACACCGACGCCGGCCAGGTCTCGGTGACCCCGCCCGCCGACTCCGCCAGTGGCGTCAAGGTCACCGACAAGAGCGGCAAGCCCGTCACCGCCGCCGTCAATGGCGCCGAGCTCTACTTCGACGTCCCGGCGGGTGCCGCCGACGGCACCGCCTCGCTGACCGTGCAGGCCACCACCTCGGTGCCGGTCGGCCGGGCCTTCGCCGGGGTGACCAAGAGCCAGACCCAGATCCTGGCCGGCTCCAGCGAGTCCACGGTCTCCGCGACCGCGACCGCGACGTGGGCCAAGAAGGGCGCAATCCCCGCGATCACCGCGAAGAAGAACTGCGCCAAGGGCGGCGTGGACGTCACCGCGAGCAACGAGGGCGACGAGGCGTTCACCTTCGAGCTGGCCGGTGCCGAGCACACCGTCGAGGCCGGACAGTCCGAGACGGTTACCGTCCCGGTCGCCGAGGACCAGGCGTACGACTTCACGATCACCGGTCCCGGCGGGTTCACCAAGACGTTCAAGGGCGTCCTGGACTGCAAGACCACCGGCAGCGGTACCGGCGGCCTCGACACCCAGACCGCCGACCAGCCCGCCCCGGCCACGGCCGGCGGAAGCTCGACGGGGACCGGGGGCGACCTCGCCGAGACCGGCAGCTCCAGCGCCACGCCGATCATCGCGGGCATCGCCATCGCACTCGTCGTCATCGGTGGCGGCGCGGTCTTTTTCCTCCGCAGGCGGAAGACGCCGTCCGCGGGGCAGTCGACCGAGGGATGAGTGGAACGTGACGCTTGAGTAGCGCATCGTCACGATGTGCTGCTGACAGCCCCGGTGCGCCCGCGCGTACCGGGGCTGTCGCGTAACGGAAGACACCCGAGCCGCATACCGACGACCGGACCGGTTCTCGTCGGGGGACGGACGTCAGGAACGATGGGGGTGTCACCGGCCTCCCGAACACGGAAAACAGCCCCTCAACTGCGGTGTAGCCCCGTGGGTCGGACCGTCGCGTGCGGCCCGGCCGTCCCCGGGCCGCCCTGGGCCTGTACCTCTCCGCGACCCGCACCGGGTTCCCGTGGCCCGCGTCACAGGGGCGGGGGCCGGATCCTGTCCGGCGGCCGGGTCGCGCCCGCGGACGATCCTGTCAGGCGGAGCCGCAGCGATCTGCATCCCGCTGGCCTGGCACGATGTCCTCGATGGCGCGGGCTCAAGGTTCGCTGTCACGGGACTGATCGCCCGTGCCGCCCTGATCAAGGGGCTCCGAGGTTCCCGTTTCCTTCCTGGGGTGGACGTCAGGCAAGATGGGGTGTTTCTCTCCGGGGGAGGGCGCGAGACAGCCCCTCACCAGCAGGTTTCCCGCCGATGAGGGGCCGTGTCAGGCAGCTTGGGCCGTCTCTGGGCCGTCATGGGCGTGACCGGCGGCCCGGTACATCGCGCTGATGGCTTTCCGGGTGCGGGTCTCGCTGCTTGGCATCAGGTGCGTGTACACGCGGAGCGTGAACCCGGGGTCGCTGTGCCCGAGGTAGAGGCTCAGCGCCTTGATGTTCTCGCCGGCGTCCAGCAGGACCGAGGCGTAGAAGTGTCGCAAGGCGTGCATGCCGTGAGCGTTGTGGGCTCCCATCCCGTCCACCTTCGCCCCAGGCAGAGCCGAGCAGTCGCGGCCCATGGCGTCAAGGTCGTTCAGTGGCGCGCTCCACCTTGACGCCCTGAACCACGACCGCTCCACAACGTGTGGGTCGAAGGCGGACGGGATGGGAGCAGGGGGTGGGTATCAATCTGCCGTTGGCGCTGGCAACGGCGATCTAACCACCAGCTTGGGCAGGTCGATCACTTTCACCAATCGCTCCGGATGCCCCCCAGGCTGACCGTATGCTGAATCGACAATGTTCAGCGTCATGGGGTGGGGAATGCAAGATAAAGCCAACGATTACGAGGATTTCGCTGAGCCGCTGCGCAATTATGCGCCAGCTCTGGAAAGTTTGATGCGGGAGCTACTGCTTTCGCAGGGAATTCAGATTCACTATGTGCGCTCCCGAGTGAAGGCCAAGGCCAGTACGATACGAAAGCTCGAAGATCCCGCCAAGAATTACACAGGAATTTCAGACCTAACCGATATGCTAGGAGTCCGGATTGTAACTTACTTCCCAGATGACGTGGACCGGGTCGCAGAAGTGATCAGGCGAGAATTTGAAATCGACGACGAGAATTCCATCGATAAGCGAGCCTTGCTCGATCCCGATCGTTTTGGCTATCTTTCCTTGCACTTTATTGCACAATTGAAGAGTCCGAGAATTGAGCTGGCAGAATATACCCGTTTCAAGGAGTTCATTTTTGAGGTTCAGGTTCGCTCAATCCTGCAACATGCGTGGGCAGAGATCGAACATGATCTAGGATATAAGAGCTCTTCCGCGCTACCTCCAGAGATCAAGCGGCGCTTTTCGCGCGTTGCGGGCATGTTGGAAGTCGCCGACAATGAATTTCAAGCGATCCGCGACGATTTGGCTGCACATCAACGGGGGATCGACCGCGCAGCTGGAAAAAATTGGGAAGGTATCGCTCTGGATGAAGCTTCCGTATATAGCCTCATGAGCAGAGACGCGCGCTTGCGCTCGGTGGACCGACATATCGCACGTGGTGTAGGTAGATCGATGACGAGGCCAGAGAGATCCTACGCGGCGTCTAGGCTCGCAGAGCTCAGAGCCCTAGGCTTTAGTACCGTATCTGATGTGAGGTCCGCGGTATTGGAGCGTCGCGGAGAGATCGAGGCATTTGCCATTGCCTGGATTTCGGATGAGACTACTGGGCAGCTCTGGGTTAAGGGGACCGATATCATAAACGCAGAGGCCTCTGAGAAGAGTTATGGCATGGATTCAGATTTCACCGCCCTTCCGGTAGGTGTTGGGCTTTTCTATTACTGGCTTCTTTTGTGCGCCACGGGCGAAGTTGACGACCCTCCATATCACGAGGAAGCAGTGAAATCTCTTACTCGCGTTTATAAGGGTTTGCCTAAGGCTAAAGCGTAGGGCTGGACCGTATGGGTCGGTAGGTTTAGCCCCGTGCGCGAATTTATCGTTGCGCGGAGGAAGCGCGCTCGTACCTGTACGGTGCCGGCGGTAAATGCTAGAGGAGGGGAGACGCATGTCTGATGCAGGTCCAGACGGGTTCACGCTCGAAGGGGTCGAGCATGAATGGAAGATTGGGAGGATGCCTGAGACCGAGCAGGACTGGATAACCGAATATCGACTTTTGCTCCAAAGCGATAGGTCCTCATTGCGTCTGTGGTCCGCCAGGCGGGATGAAATGCAGGCGCTAAGCCAACAAGTTGCGGCACTAACGGAGGAGAAGCTGCAACTTGCGAATGAGCAAAAGCAACCACAGTTTCATCTTGGTAAGCGCCCAGAGACACCCTCGGAAATCGATGCCGAGGTTCGCCTCCGTGAAACCGAGCGGCACTGGGAGGTTGAACTCGCCGACAGGAAGCATCGAGCAGATCTTGCCTACGATCAAACCGGGCTCATCCGACGCGCTGAGAGTGTTCGCGGTTGGGCCCTGGTCGCCGTGGTGTTCGCGATCGTCGCCTCTCCTTGGGTTGCCATGATCGCTGGCGTTGCCGCGAAGGATTTCAGCCTCTATATCACCCCGGTCACAGGCATCGCTGGGGCAATCATCGGTTACTGGTTCGGCCAAGGACAACAGAACCCGCTCCAGCCTCCGACGATCGCCAACTCTCCAATGACCACGCCTCGGACGCCGTCGCAGTAGAGAATCCTCAGCCGCCAACCCGCCCGTTTTTTGGCGCGACCGGCCGGAAGAGCCATTGGATGGTTGCCTGGTGCCGGACCTGCTCCGCTGACATCCAACGCTGACATCAACGACGAGGGACAGCGATGACAACCGACAACCGAGTGTGGCGCAAGTGATCACGGTAGATCGCACACGCACTGGGGCGAGATCGAATTCCTAAGGCGGGTGTCACCGCACCACGGAGTGCCCTCCCAGGGCCGTCTCGGGGCCGTGGAAGGGCGCTCAACGATGACCAACGCTGACAACTGCCGGCAGCTCAGCAGCAGGTCACAGCGTTGTTCGGTGACATGACCGCAGGCCGGGAACCCGGCGTGTCACTTTCGGCTACTGATCGCACCCAGAGGCGCTTGACGTCGCCCATTGAGACTCCACCGACCTCACGTACAGCGCCGATGGGGCGGGCACGAAAATGCTCAACGCGATTGCCCGCACTGCCTTAGCATGGCTTGCTTAGGCAGAGACTGAGGGGTGGGGAAACTCAATGGCTGCACGCCGCTCCATCGTATTTGGCGATTCCATCACCGGGATGCTGGTAGACGGAATCGATGACACGCCCTACGTCGCAGCCACCTTGCACCTTGAGGAAGCGACCGGCGTGCAGATAGAAGTGCCTTACATCGACATCCCTGGCACATCACAGTTCGACGGTACCGCACAATGGTTTAACGCCGAAAAGCCACCCAATAACTTGCTTTTGACTTCCCTTGACGGAGATATTTCACTATTTGAATGCGACTACTCTGGACATACCGTTAATTATCCCAGAGGAATTGGACTCGGTAAGGTGAGGCCGTCCAACCTGGTGCTCCACAGGAGGGATGGAGACTTCCACGAACCTCTTAAGGTCAAAGAAGTAAGATCACGCATCGATGGCCTGATTGAGTGGACGCGCTTTGGCGCGATTAAGCGAACCTTCGACACCGATGACAAGAGTCTCGTCAAAAAGGTCATCATTGAGGTGGCAAGCCTCGACGAGACTTCATGGCGCCAGGGCGCTGCAACTATGAGATTGGGCGGCGACTGGAACCTTGACCCTGACCGCAACAGTGTCACAGTCAGCGAAGTCGTTTCACTGACCAGCTCTTTCGAAGAGCCTCAATTGATTGAGGTCCACCTAGAGGAACACCGCAAGGTTTCCGCATTTTTGTCTTTCATCTTTGGGTGCGCCATCAATTTCCGGCGACATGACGTCAGGGACCCGCAATTCAGCGGAAAGACCCTCAGCGGCAGGGTTGTCGAGAATCCGTTCTATCAACTCATCAGCAGAAACACGGTTAAAGAACACGGAAATCCGGCACCCTCAAAGGGGAGACTGAACCGGCCACTGGCCGAATTTTCAAATGTGGACTCAAAAGGACTGGAGGAGTGGTCCAGAGAGTACGACAAGTGGGATCGTTTCATTCACCCTGCAGTCAGTGCGCTAAGTCGCCCCGGAGCGATTCTTGAGAACCTGGTAGTAAATGCAGCGATGAGCATGGAGGCGGCGGGTAGCTTGCTTGGGCAGGTGAGTGGGGAGGCTGCGACATGTAGGGCAAATGGGAAACCTACGACGGCTACGTACATGTACCGATGCCTCGTTCGGTCCGGATGGGACTGGTCGGGGATCTGCAAGTCGACTGCAGGTCTAGCGAGAGCAATTGCGAACAATTACAACACGATCAAGCACTTCGATCGTGGGCAATTTCCTGACCCGACAGAAACCTATCTCGTGAGTAACACCTCTGCGCTAATTGTGCGCATGCTTGCTATAAAGCTTGCCCGGCCAGACCAGAGCACTGCGGACCTGTTCGTCAAATACGTAACCGACTTTGAACACCTCAAGGAGGAGTTCAGGTTTAACGGGCTCATCGTTGACGACGCTGGCAACTTTGCGACCAGTTGAGACCCAACCCCTGACTCGCTACGGGCTCCATGACAGCCGGGAGAGCGCTCCTACTGAAGTGCGAGTACCTACAGGTGAGTAGGTATCTGCGGGCTGAAAGACCGTGCGGACTTCTCGTGATTCCGAAGATCAGAACACTCGTTCCGCAGCAATCCCTGCGTCGAGCCCGCAAGGGCTAGGTGGCCAGGTTTCAGACGCACGAGCGCTGCCCAGGATTGCAAGCATGAGTAGCTGGGGGGAACTGGCGGCCCAAACAGCCAGTGCGCTCATAGGGACGTTGGCCGGCGGCGCCATCACAGTGCGTGTCGCCCGCTGGCAAACGGCAAGAACCATCGAGGCCCAAGCCGAGCTCGCTGCATCTCAGGAAGCGGCCAACAGTGCATTGGTCCGACGACAGTGGATGCTGCAGCGTTCCGCCGAGGCTGCGCAACGGCTCTTGGAACAGCTCGCAGAGCTTTACGCGTGGCTACCATCGCTGCCAGACTTGTTGCTGGAGGAGCCTCAATTGAGCCTTCAGGCTCGAGAGCGTTGTGCGGCAGCCCTCGGTTCCGTCCGTCAAGGCATGCAAACTGACCTTCTCTCCGTGGGAGACGATCACGTTCGCGCCCGATACAGGACTCTGGTGAGGCTGTGCTTCGACGTCGGGTGGCGTGGCATCGGCCAAGACAACCGTGAGCGGCAGATTCGCGACGTGCGCGGGTACCTGCGCTACGTCCAGTTCACGCTTGAGGCTGTGATCGACGCCACCCCCTTGCCGGATGATTGTGAGGCGCCAGTCCTTGAGCGGAGTGACGAGGCGCCTTGGCTTCCGCCAGCGTTGCCATGGCATTGGCATGACCCGGCCGACGGTAGTTGAAGAGTGGCCGGCGGCGGCTCGCGTGCCAAATCCGTGCCAGAACGAGCGGTCAGTCACGGTCAATTGGGGTGTGAGGCGGCGCGGGCACGCGCCGACAGGCTTGGCCGCGCTGTACGGCTGTTGGCCAGCCAAGACTGTCCTGCGGTCGGCGCCAGGCTTACAAAGCAGATGTCGATGGTTCGGGCTGTCCGTGTCAGTCAGCGCGAGCGTCGTCCGAACGGCCGTGACCGGTCGTGAATGGCTCATGCGGACAGTCGGAGGGCGTGCACGCGATGTCGACGAGCGGTGAGCGGAGGAGGCGGACCCAACAGAGAAGCCCCAGAACCGGTCTGGGGCTTCTCTGTTGTTGGATGCGCGTTACCGCTAGCCGAAGGCTGCCGCCGGGAGCCGTGGGCCATCGTCTCCTTTACGGGAGGGAACCGGTGTCGGTAGGCGGCGGCCGCGGCTTGTTGCCACGCGGAGCACGTTGTGGAGGGCTTCAGTCAGGTCCGTCGCCAGGTGTCGTAGCTCTTCCTGTTCGGCCTCCTCGTCTCCGAGCACTTCGGAGGCGTGCTCCAGGAGCTCGGCTGCCAGGCCGAGTTGTACCGCCTCGGCGCTGTCGGCCAGGCGGGATAGGTGGCCGCTGTTGTCGTCGGTGCTCAGGAAGCAGGGCTTGCCCTCGGCGCCCGGCCACGGGAGGAGTCGCAATTCGTTGTGGGGTGTCATCCCTCTGTCCTCTTGTCTCCGCTCATCGTGTAGTGCGTGAAGAGCGCGTCGGCGCGGTCGCCGGGAAGCACCAGGCGCGCTGCCTCGACGACGCGTCCAGTGGTGTCGGTTGCCACGCGGGTGACTGCGAGTACGGGCATGGCTGAGCTGATGCGAAGGGTTGCCGCTTCTCTAGGGGTTGGGAAGCGGGCACTGACCCGTTCCTGTACCTCGGCCAGCGGGGGGTGCAGTTCCCTCAGCCTCACCAACACCCCCTCGCAGAGAGTCGACTCGCTTGGACCGTCGGCCGGCGTCAAGTCGCGGGGGACGTAGATCCGAGCCAGGCTGTGCGGTGACTTCCCCTCGTGGCTGAGGCAAAGGAATTCGGTCAGTGGGCTGCTCGCTGACACTCTCAAAAGAGCTGTCAGAACCCCTCGCGCCGGGAGATGCGTGGTGCGGACCGTCATGCGTAGAGCCGCATCCGTCACGGTCTGAGCGTCGGGCGTGCGACCACCGCCGACGTACGTGATTCTTTGGACGGGGTGACGGACGAAGTTCCCTTTGCCTTGAACCTTTTCGACGAGTCCTTCGCCTTGGAGCACGGCGAGGGCGCTCCGAAGTGTCGGCGTGCTGACTGCATAGCGGGCGGCGAGATGCGCCTCAGAAGGGAGGCGTTCGCCGGCCTTGATACGGCCGGTTGAGATCTGCGTGCGCAGGTCGTCGGCGATGACATGGCGGCGTGAAGCCACGGATTGAATCACCTCCTTCTCAGCATCCGAAGGGCGACGAATCGAGTCCGGGAGTGCATGGTCAGCAGCTCTCCCGACTCGAAACGAAGCCGTTTTGCCGCACCTGCAAGCTGGAGGAGGTCGGCCACGCGACACGGCTGACCTCCGATCTGGATCACATCGCCTCGCTGCACGCTGGTTGCGGTGATCTCGACGGTTGCGGCAAGTGCGCCACTGGGCGTCCATCTGCTCACCGGGACACCTCCCCTGAAGCGGAAGGGTGGCAGGGGCAGTCGCATGCTTCGTAGACCACGGGGATGCCGACCGGTGCCACGGCGGGGGAGGAATGCGCGCACTGGCGGTGCGTGCCAATTAGGCACGAGCTCGACCTGTAGGGAGTGGCTTTTGCCTTCGTCACGCATGGTCGCTTATGAGGAGGCATCAGTTCGCCTCCCTCGGTGCGAGCCAGGCTTGCGACAGGGGTGTGTGAGCTGCGGGCGTTTGTCGCTGCATCGCGCCTTCGCGGCTGGCTAGCACGTACGGGCGGACGAGCTGGTTCTCCTCGTCGGCGAAGATGTCCACTCCGTGCCGAAGCTGCCCCATGTGCAGGGTGGGGGCGTCGGCGAGGTCGAGCGGAACGGCCCGCGGGCAGAGAACAGTTAAGGCGCGGCGGTGCCGGCCCCTTGGGAAGTACCGCTCACTAGTGCGTGAGACGGCACCGCGGATACGGTTGAACACGCTGATCAGCTCCTATCGCTGATGGCCAGGTCCCCGGACATCGCCCGTCGCGGGGACCGCTTTGCGTACGGCGGCCCATAAGACGCGGCCGTCCACGTTGCTGGCGGAGAGGCCGAATCGGTCGGCCCTCGCCACTGCATCCAGGACCTCCCGCCATGAGTCGGCGGTGAAGTCGTCCGGCACCTCCGCTTCGATCGATGTGTGGTGTCGGTGCTGTTCAACACGTGTGGTGAGTCCGGCGGCGGACAACCGGGCGGCGATGTCTTCGACGCTCAGTTCGGAAGCGGGCACAGGTATCTCCGTCGCCGAGTGATCACGGTACGTGAAGCTAGTTAACTAGATTAGAGCTAGTGGACTAGATTTTCCATATGCCTGAGCAGCCGCCTTATCTCCGCATCGCGGACGTTCTCCGACGACGGGTCGCGGAGCATGAGTGGACGCCGGGGGACCGGCTGCCCTCACGTGCTCAGATCGGCCAGGAGTGTGGCGTCGGCGAGAACGTGGTCCGTCGGGCGCAGGAGCTGCTGATCTCGCAGGGAGTCCTGGAAGGCCGTGCGGGTTCCGGTACCTATGTCGCCGAACCTCGCCGGCGTGTCCGGGTGGTGCGTTCCTCGGCACGCGAGCAGCGTGACGATTCCCCGTTCCGTGCGGACATGCAGGCTGTGGGCAGGCACGGAGACTGGGAGAGCCGAACCGAGGCCAAGATTTCGGCACCGGCGGAGATCGCGGCGCGGCTCGGTCTCGCCGAAGGTGATCTGTGCGTCCGGACCGTGTACGAGTTCCTGGCCGACGGGATGCCAGTGCAGTTGTCGACGAGCTGGGAGCCGTACGACCTCACCGCCGGCACGCTCGTCGTTCTCCCCGAGGGAGGGCCGCACGCGGGGGCGGGTGTCGTGAACCGTATGGCTGCGATCGGCATCACGGTCAGCCACGCTGTCGAGCAACCGGAGCCGCGGCAGGCGACTACCGACGAGGCCTCGCTTCTCGGCATTCAGAAGGCCGCTCTTGTCACCCACATCAGGCGGACGTACTACAGCGACCAGGGCCGACCCGTGGAGACCGCGGACATTGTCGTGCCCGCCGCCCTGTGCGAGATCGTTTACGAGATTCCCACCGGGCGATAGCGGGGTAGCTGAGGCGGTGCAGGCCTCAGTTCTGTAGGTGCGGCCAGCCGTCCTTGTTGGAGAAGGTCTCGAAGCAGTACCGGGTTGAGCGGTCCCACTCCTGGCCCGTGGCCAGCTCGTATGCCTTGTCCGGCACGTAGAGCAGCCACTCGGCGTCGTACTCGGTGGAGGTGTACGGGGCGAACTTGTCGACGTCGAAGAAGACGCTTTCCCAGACGGCTCGGCCTGCGGCGACCACGGCGCAACGCGTGTACAGGAAATGGTCGGCCGACTGAGGGAACGGTCTCCCGTCGCGATCCGTGAGGTCGGCGACCGGCAGGGCACCGAACTTTTCCTGGTCCAGACGGTAGAGAGCCTCGGCATGGCGTTCGGCGAAGCCCACGATGTCCGCGACCGAGCGAGAGCCCAGCTCTTCGGCGAGCCGCTGGCAGTTCGCCTCGCTGGCCTCACCGTTCAGGGTGCCTATGAGCGCCCAGAAGTCGACCCATGTCATTCTCACGGACGCAGGATGCCAGGTTGGGTACCGACCTTCCCGGCGGGCCGAGAAGTTGTCTGTCAAGGACGGTCTTGAGGCTCCTCCGCTCGGTGCGGCGCGCCGGGCACGACCACCCAGGTGCAGGCCAGACCACGAGTCGACGGCGTCCATCCAGTGATCGTTCCTGGGCCGCCCCTGGGCCGTGCGAGGGTGCTCGGCAGCGATCGACGGCGACAACCAGTGACAGGTCAGCCACGAGCGCGAATGTTGAAAGGGCAGGTCACAGGGCCCTGATGAGACGGGTTTCCATCCGGGGGTGGACGTCAGGCAAGATGGGGTGTATCTGCCCACACCTCTATTGCTGCCGGACGGTTTCTCTTGGCTGAGTTCATCTACACCATGCGCAAGACGCGCAAGGCGCACGGCGACAAGGTGATCCTCGATGACGTCACCCTGAACTTCCTGCCCGGCGCGAAGATCGGTGTCGTTGGCCCCAACGGCGCCGGTAAGTCCACGGTGCTGAAGATCATGGCGGGCCTGGAGCAGCCGTCCAACGGTGACGCGTTCCTGTCGCCCGGCTTCAGCGTCGGCATCCTCATGCAGGAGCCGCTGCTCGACGAGTCGAAGACCGTGCTGGAGAACGTCCAGGCCGGCGCCGCCGAGATCATGGGCAAGCTCACGCGCTTCAACGAAGTCGCCGAGCTCATGGCGACGGACTACTCGGACGCGCTGATGGAGGAGATGGGCAAGCTCCAGGAGGACCTGGACCACGCCAACGCGTGGGACCTGGACGCCCAGCTGGAGCAGGCCATGGACGCCCTGGGCTGCCCGCCCGGCGACTGGCCGGTCGTCAACCTCTCCGGTGGCGAGAAGCGCCGTGTCGCGCTCTGCAAGCTGCTGATCGAGGCCCCGGACCTGCTCCTCCTCGACGAGCCCACCAACCACCTCGACGCCGAGTCGGTGAACTGGCTGGAGCAGCACCTCTCGAAGTACGCGGGCGCCGTCGTCGCCGTCACGCACGACCGGTACTTCCTGAACAACGTCGCCGAGTGGATCCTCGAGCTGGACCGCGGCCGCGCGCTCCCGTACGAGGGCAACTACTCCACGTACCTCGACAAGAAGGCCGCCCGCCTCAAGGTCGAGGGCCGCAAGGACGAGAAGCGCGCCAAGCGGCTCAAGGAAGAGCTGGAGTGGGTCCGCTCCAACGCCAAGGGCCGGCAGACCAAGTCCAAGGCACGTCTCGCCCGGTACGAGGAGATGGCGGCCGAGGCGGACAAGATGCGGAAGCTGGACTTCGAGGAGATCCAGATTCCGCCGGGCCCGCGGCTCGGTTCCATCGTCGTCGAGGTCAACAACCTCTCGAAGGCCTTCGGCGACAAGGTCCTCATCGACGACCTGTCGTTCACGCTGCCGCGTAACGGCATCGTCGGCGTCATCGGTCCGAACGGTGCGGGCAAGACCACGCTGTTCAAGATGATCCAGGGCCTGGAGACGCCGGACTCCGGCGCCATCAAGGTCGGCGAGACCGTCAAGATCTCCTACGTCGACCAGAGCCGCGCCAACATCGACCCCAAGAAGACCCTCTGGGCGGTCGTGTCGGACGAGCTCGACTACATCAACGTCGGCCAGGTCGAGATGCCGTCGCGGGCGTACGTCTCCGCATTCGGCTTCAAGGGCCCGGACCAGCAGAAGCCGGCCGGTGTCCTCTCCGGCGGTGAGCGCAACCGTCTCAACCTGGCGCTGACGCTCAAGGAGGGCGGCAACCTGCTGCTCCTCGACGAGCCCACCAACGACCTCGACGTCGAGACCCTGTCCTCGCTGGAGAACGCACTCCTGGAGTTCCCGGGCGCCGCAGTGGTCATCTCCCACGACCGCTGGTTCCTGGACCGCGTCGCCACGCACATCCTGGCGTACGAGGGCGAGTCCAAGTGGTACTGGTTCGAGGGCAACTTCGAGTCGTACGAGAAGAACAAGGTCGAGCGTCTCGGCGCGGACGCGGCCCGCCCGCACCGCGCCACGTACAAGAAGCTCACGCGAGGCTGATCGTCTTGGCTCGTCACATCTACAGCTGCCCGC
Source organism: Streptomyces sp. NPDC005262 (assembly GCF_042872425.1). Taxonomy (NCBI): domain Bacteria; kingdom Bacillati; phylum Actinomycetota; class Actinomycetes; order Kitasatosporales; family Streptomycetaceae; genus Streptomyces; species Streptomyces sp. NPDC005262. The sequence goes on along the minus strand of NZ_JBIAKK010000002.1, from coordinate 1,001,670 downwards.
TGCGCTGGTCGGACATGGATGCCTTCGGTCACGTCAACAACGTGGTCTTCCTCCGCTACCTGGAGGAGGCGCGCATCGACTTCATGTTCCGGCTGGCGCCCGGGGACGGCTCGCCGTCCTTCGCGGGCGGGTCCGTCGTGGCCCGGCACGAGATCGACTACGTGCGCCCGCTGGTCCACCGGCACGCGCCGGTGACCGTCGAGTCGTGGGTCACGAAGATAGGTGCCGCGTCACTGACGATCTGCTACGAGATCAAGGACCCGGACCAGGTGTACGTGCGGGCCTCGACCGTCGTCGTGCCGTACAACCTGGCCGAGGAGCGGCCGCGGCGGATCTCCGCGGAGGAGAAGCACTTCCTCCAGGAGTTCCTGGCCGAGGAGCCCGCCGCCGCATGACGGTTCCCGTGCAGGTGTTGGAGTTCGTGGACGCGAGGGAGGCGGCGGATCTTGCCGCCTTCCTCGGCCGGCTGCTCCACTACGACCGGGCAGCCGCCGTCCGGCTGCAGGCGGGCGGCGGCGCGCTGGCCGTGTTCGGCAGGCCGCCGTCGTTCGAGGTCCTCGCCATCCGGACGGCGCGGCTGCGCGGTACGCACGAGTTCGACATCACCGTGTCGGCCGGTGAACTCCTCGAATCGCTCGACATCGATGGCGGCACCCGCGAGGCACCCGGTGCGGGCTCTCTGCCCGCGCCCGTCACCGGGCCGCCGTGGACCGGGGTGCTCCCGCCGCGCGGCGGCTGGCACGAGCAGCCGGGACTGCCCGACCCCGTCTCCCTGCGCGTCGAGCTGAGCGCCGCGGTGGCGGAGTTCCGCTCCCGGGACGAGGCGCTGCCCGCGGACCGCCGCACCAGGGCGGAACGGGATCTGATCGGCCGCGAGATCTGGTCGCGCACCGTCGGGAACACGGAACTCCCGCTGCGCGCCGTCCACGCCGCCCAGTCCCTCGGCTTCCTCCGCCCGGCCCCGGACTTCCCGGTCGCCCTGCTTGCCTCAGGCCCCTGGCTGCGGCTGCGCACCCCATTCGGCTCGATCGCGCTGCGCGGTGCGGCCGGCGGCCTCGGCGATCTCGGGGTGTCGGTCGGCGTTCGCTGACGTCGCGTCCGGAGCGGACCCGCGGGGAGGCGCCCGCTAACCGCGCTGCTGGTCGTCCGGCCACACCCCGATGTGGTCCTGTTCCAGTTCCAGCATCACGCGGTGCTCCATCCCGAGCGTCTCCGTGTACTCGGCGGGCAGTTGCAGCCGCCCCGCGCGGTCGAGCATCGCGTACTCGCGGGCCACCTGAGACTCCTGGCCCGTCGCCGCGTCCACCTCCGTACGGCGCAGCACCTCGGACGACGTACGGCCGTCGCGGATGGCGACCGTACGGCGGACCTCGCCCGCCACCGCCTGGTCGTGGGTGACGATCACGATCGTCGTGCCCAGTTCCTCGTTGGCCCGGCGGAACGCGGCGAAAACCTGCTCGCCCGTCGCCGAGTCCAGTTCGCCGGTCGGTTCGTCGGCGAGCAGCACCGAGGGATTGTTGGCGAGCGCGACCGCGATCGCGACCCGCTGCTGCTGGCCGCCGGACATCTGCGGGGGCCGCCGGTCGCGGCAGTCCGCGACATCCAGCATCTGCAGCAGCGACTCGGCGCGTGCGGCGCGTTCACGGCTCCGGCCGCGGCCGCGCAACTGCATGGGCAGCGTGACGTTCTGGACGGCGGTGAGGTAGGGGAGCAGGTTGCGGGCGGTCTGCTGCCAGACGAACCCGACGACGTCCCGGCGGTAACGGAGCCGTTCCTTCGGGCCCATCGACAGCAGATCGCAGCCCGCGACCTTCGCCGACCCGGCCGTCGGCACGTCGAGGCCCGCCAGGATGTTCATCAGGGTCGACTTGCCGCTGCCGGACGCCCCGACGAGCGCCATCAACTCGCCCTCGGTGACCAGCAGATCGAGGCCCTGGAGGGCCTGCACCTCCACCCCGTCCGCGCTGAAGATGCGGACCAGCCGATCACAGGCGATCAGCGCGTCGTGCCCGTACGAGGGCCGGTCGCGGCGGGCGGCGGCCCGCTGTTCCAGCTCCGCCAGAGTGGTCTCGGTCGTCGAGGACGTCATCGGGTGTCTCCTGCCCTGAGTTCGGTGATCGATCCACGGCGCCCGGCCCACCAGGCCTGTACGGCTGCCACGGCGGCGGCGAGGGTCACCACGCCGAGCGCCGGCAGCGCCAGCGACCACGGGTCGGCCCGCAGTGGAGCGGTGTCGAGTGCGTCGGAGCCGGGCCCGTTGGACAGCGCCAGCTGCACCAGGTCGACGCCGGGGGCCAGCAGGGCGATCGTCGACCAGCCGACGAGCAGTCCGCCGACGGCGGCCAGCAGTGCCTGCGGCATCGCCTCGAGGCCGAGGAGCCGTCGGCCCTGCCGGAGGGTGAGGCCCATGGTCCGCAGCCGGGCCAGCAGCGCGGTGCGCTCCGGTGCGGTCTGCAGCAGTGACAGCAGTACGGCGAGCAGTGCGTAGCCCGCGCCGGCCGCGATCGCCGCCGCGTAGATCCGCTCGGCGCCCGACTGCATGGGGGTGTCGACGAACGCCGCGCGCTCCTCGGACCGCAGTTGTACGGCGAACGTCGAGCCTGCCCGGTGCGCGGCCGCGCGCAGTGCCTTCGCGTCCGGGGAGCTGCCGGTGACCAGCAGGGTGGTGGTCTGCCGATGGGTGAGGGACGCGGCGTCGACGATCAGGAAGCCGGCGTTGTCGACGGCCGGCGTGCGCGTCACCGTTCCGACGACGCGCACCTTGAAGTCCCCGGCCTGCGAGCGGATGTCGCGCGGCCGATCGCCGAGCCGCTCGGCCACGGCCGGTGAGGCGAGGACGGGCAGCACCCGCTCCTTCGAGGGCAGCGTGCCCTTCCTGGGCGCCGCTCCGGTGGCCTTCAGCCGGTCCGCGGGGAACGGTCCGGAACCGGTCGCGCGCGCCAGCTTCGCGTACGTCCCCGGATCGACACCGATCAGCGTGGTGCCCTTCGCGTCCTCGACGCCGGGCTCGTCGGACGGCAGCGGCACGCCGTACTCGATCTGGACCGGCGCCACATCCCGTACACCGCCCGCCTTCCGTACGTCCCGGACCAGCCGGTCCGGCATCGGCATCGCATCGCCCTCGCCGCTGATCCGGGCGTCCGCACCGGTGGCCCGCACCGCCGCGTCGTCCCGGGCGTCCGCGACACCCGCCAGCACCGAGCCGCCGAAGGCCGCCGTCGTCAGTGCGACCAGCAGCGCCAACAGAGCCGGTGCGCCGCTCACCGACGCACGCCCGGCACGGGCCAGGGCGAGGAAGCCGACCGCGCCGCGCAGCCGCGCGACGGTGCGGGAGGCGAGCCGCAGCGGCAGTGGGTACAGGCGGGCGAGGACCAGCGCCGCGATCAGCCCGACCAGCACCGGAGCTGCGCTGACCAGGAAGTCCGTACCGCCGCCCGCGGCCGTACCGCGGCGGCGCAGCGCGGCGACCGCGCCGATGGCCAGCACCAGCACGGTGAGTTCGGCAACCGTGCGCCGCCGCGACGGGCGGGCGGTCACCATGTCGTCGCGGGCGCCGTGCAGCCGCGGTCGGCGGTGAAGGAGCGTCGTACCCAGCGGCAGCGCGACACAGACCAGGACGGCTATGGCTGCGGCCCCGACGACCGCGGGCCACAGCCGGGCCGGGCCGACCGCGGCAACGGCGAGCAGCAGCCCGAGCGCCGCCGCGGGCACCACGGTCACCGCGGTCTCCGCGAGCAGCCGCCCGCCGATGCCGCGCAACGATCCGCCGCGTGAGCGCATCAGGGCCAGTTCGCTGTGGCGGCGGCCGGCGAGCAGGCCGCCCGTCATCAGCAGCACGACGGCGGCGACGGCACCGATCCCGACGGCGGCGACCGTGACGACCGGGCTGATCGCCGAACGCAACGCGTCGTACCGGGTGAGGACCACGTCCAGATCCGTCGTCAGCGTTGCCGCCGGACCGGCCAGCGCACGGAGCTTCAGCAGCTCCGGGCCGCTCTCCAGAGAAGCCACCCGGGAACGGAGCCGGTCCACCTCGAGTGCGGTGAGCTCGGAGGCGTCCGGCGCGATCCGCCAGTACGGCTCGGGCGCACCGGTCGTGGAGAGCAGCGCGGGCGCCGCGTCCGGCGGCAGCAACAGGGCCGCGATCCAGTAGTAGAGGGGAGGACCCTTGCTGCTTGTCGGGACCAGCGCCGGGGTACGCAGCAGGCGCTCGAACGACCAGTAGGCGGCACCCGGAAGCTTCGGAGCGACTATGCCGGTGATCCGTACGGTCAGTGGCTCCTCGCCGCGGGTCGGCACCGCGATCGTCGAACCCACCTTGAGCCCCAGGGCCTTCGCGGTCTCTTCGGTGACCGCGGCCTCGACCTCCGTGGCGGTGGTGGTGACCTCGCCGTGGACGGTGGGCCAGGCGCCGTCGCGCAGCGTGGCGTGGGCCGGCAGGGCCGAGGGGGTGGCGTACGTCAGCTCGGGATCGAGGCCGTAGGGCCGGGGCAGCCATTTCTCCCCGGCGGCGATCGGCTCCGTGGTGCGGATGCCGTACGAGGACTGGAAGGCGTCGGCCCGCACCGGTTCGGGCAGCCCGGCAAGCACCTTGCGGTGGACCGCGCCCAGCGCCGCCTCGCGCACCGCGGCCGCGCGCTCCGCCTCGACACCCAGGGCGGGCGGCGGAGCGGTCAGCTCCAGGACGCTGCGCCTGGGGTCCTCGACAACCAGGTCGTGGCGCAGCCCTTTGCTCTCGTACGTGTCGACGGCCCGTGGGAAGGCGGCGGCGAGGAATGCTGTGACCAGCACCAGCAATCCGAGCGCGCAGGCGGCCGCGGGGGCGGTACGCAGCCGGGTACGGACCCACGGGGCACAGGCCGCGGCCCGGGAGACGCCTGCGGAACGACCGCTGTCGGAACGTGGGCTCATGTCAGTTGTCCCCCTGGTGGCGCAGCGAAGTCACCGGGTCGGCGCGGCGCAGGGCGATCGCCGCAACGATCAGCAGCGGCAGCGCGGCGACGCCCGCCAGCAGTGCGGCGACCTGCCCGGCCGGCAGTTGCACCAGTACGGGCGGCACCGGCTGGGCGGCCTGCCCGGTCAGCACGATGAGTGGCACGACGGCCCTGGTCAGTACGGCCCCGAGCGCGAACCCGACCAGCAACGCGATGGCGATCAGCACGCCCTGCTCGGCGGCGATCATCCGGGCCGGCGCGCGGCGCGGCGCCCCGAGCGCCCGCAGCACGGCGAATTCGGCGGACCGTTCGCGCTGCGATCCGACAGCGCTCACCGCGAAGCCGACCGCTGCCAGCGCGGCGGCGACGACCGCCACCGCGAGCAGCGCGGACTGCGGCCCGGCGCCCAGCGGGTCGCCGAGCAGATCCCGGGCCACCTCGTCGCGGACCAGGACCTGCGCCGGGTCGGTGTCGGGCTGCGCACGGAGTGCGGCGGCGACCTTCCCGGTCTGGCCGGCGTCGGTGCTCAGCCACCATTCGGTGGCGGTGAGGACCGCGTTCGGGCGGTCCGCGAAGGCCTGGCCGAGAGCCCTGAGGTCGAGCAGCAGCGCGCCGCCGTCCCGGAGCCGGGACGACTCGGCGGCAGCTGCGGTGGCGACGCCCGGCCCGGTGGTGGGCAGCTGACGGGCCGTCCGCACGATCTTCACCCGGACCGTTTCGCCGGCCAGCGTGACATCGACGTCCTGCCCCGGCTTCGCTCCGGTCGCCTTCAGGTAGGCGTCGGTGGCCACCCCGCGGAGCGGCTGGGCCTCGGCGTGGGGCGCAGCGGCCCGCAGGTTGAGGGTCGGTACCCCGTAGCCCGTGTCCTCGACAGGAACGGACCCGGTGTCGTATCGGAGCGTCAGCGGGTCCCGGTCGGAGGAGGTCGCGTGGACGGGAGCGCCCGGCTGCGTCTCGTTGAGCAGACTGGTGGTCAGGGCGCCCTGCCAGTCGAACCCGGCCGGGACGGGGACCGGCTGCTCGGTGCCGTCCGCGGTCACCGTCCGCAGTCGGCTCACGGTGGCCAGGTGCGTCTCGGCATGCTCGACGGGCTGCCTGCTGTCCAGTTCGAACCCGGTCACGGCCAGCTCACCGGCGGCCGCCACCGCGAGCGACAGGGGGTGTACCCGGCCGTCGGCCGGTACCGGTCCGAGGAGCACCTGGTACGGGAGGCCGTAACGGTCCTCCAGCTCCACGGTGACCAACGGGGCCATGCCGGACGGTGACGCCCGGTGCGGTGCGGAGGGCACGGTGATCCGCAGGTCGAACCGGATCTCCCTGCTGCCCTTCGGCAGCAGCAGCCCGGTCCGCGCGGTCTTCGGCGGTTCGAGCGTGCTGAGCAGCCGGTCCACCGGTTCGCCGGCGAGATCGTCGCGCATCAGCATCCGCTCGTCGGCGTGCGCGGTGTCCAGAGCGACCACGTCCGCCGTGCGGTCGCCGGACAGATCCACCTTCGTACGGAACGCGGGCGCCGCCTCCCGTACCCCCGGCAGCTGTGCGTACGCCCCGGCCTTCGCCGGATCGCCGTTGATTCCGCCGACCATGCGCACCGCCGTGCCGGTCCTGAAGTCGGCCTGGTCGCCCTGCGAACGATCCCAGGACGCGCTCTGCCCGATCGCCAGCATCCCCATCGCGGCAGCCAGGACCAGCAGCAGCACCGGTCCGGCACCGCGCAGCGGGCGGCGGCTGAACTGCCAGCCGGCCAGTGCGGTGGACAGCCCCCGACCGCCCGCCGCACGACGTTCCGCCAGCCTGGCCGCGGGCGGCAGCAGCCGCAGCGTCAGCACGGTGCCCGCGAGGAGCAGCAGCGCGGGCGCGGCGACGAGCAGCGGATCGACACCGAGATCGCCCTCCCGGTCGCCGCTGAGCGCACCGCTGCCGGAGCTGCCGGTCTGCCGGTCGAGCTGCCAGTACGCCACCGCAGCGATCAGCAGCAGTCCGATGTCGGCGCCCGCGCGCACCGGTCCGGGCAGCGCGGCGGCCCGGGTGCGGCTGCGCACCCCCGCACTGGCGGCCAGCGCGGGCGCGACGACGGCCAGTGCACAGGCCAGCGCGACGGCGGCGGCCACCAGCCACACGGTGCCGGTCGCGCCCGCGTCGAGCCGCAGCCCGAGCCGGGTCAGCTCACTGCGGTCCGCCAGCAGCCGGGTCAGCGGCCCGGCCAGCAGCGGGGCGATGACGGCGGCGGGCAGCGCCAGCAGCAGCGCCTCGATCGCGGCGAGCGAGGTGATCCGGCCGCGCGAACCGCCGCGGGCCCGCAGCAGTTCCGTCTCCCCGCCGCGCTCGCTGCTCAGCAACCGCGCCACGAGCAGCAGCGCGTAGCCGGCGAGCAGCACCAGCTGCACGGCGACGATCATCAGGGTCGAGCGGGACACCAGCAGCGCCCGGTCGATCTGGTCGAGGACGGTGGGCAGCGAGGTCTGCGCGAGGGCCCCGTCCTTGAACTCCGGGGAGGCGAGGAGCGCCTTCGGGCCCCTGGTCGATGCGGTATGCAGCGCGTGGATGCGGTGCGTGGTGACGGTACGGAAGTCGGCGACGGCCAGCCACGACATCTCGCCCGAGCTGATCCGCCCGGAGTCGAGCACGGCGGGATCGGTGAGCAGCGGACCGTATGTGGTGAAGACGACCTTGCGGATGCCGCGCCCGCCGAGCTCGTCCAACTGCCAGTACGGGTCGGCCTGGTCGGCCGCTTCGTAGAGGCCGGTGACCAGGACCGGCAGCCTGGTGCCGTCGGCGAGCCGGTCGGTGAGCGTGAGCCGCGCGCCGGGCTTCAGCTTCAGGACATCGGCGGCGAGGGAGGGCAGTGCCACCTCGACGGGGGCGCCGCTCTTCCCGCTCCCGGCGCCGGGCATGCGGCCGGCGGTGAGACGGACGCGGCTGCGGTCGAGCGAGGCGAACCGGGTGAGATCCGGATCGCCGCGCCGGGCCGCCGGAGCCTGCAGGCTGCGCGGCAGGGCGTACGGCCCCGAGGCCTTCAGCGTGCGTACGGTCACCGCCAGGCCGTCGAACGTCTCACGGGCGGCCTTGCGCGCGGTCGCGTCGGCCGCTTCCCGCTGCTCGCGCTCCACCTGCGCGGAGATGACGAGCGAGGCGGACGCGGCGGAGCGGTGGGTGAGGGTGTGGCGCAGGGCCGCGTCGCCGATGGAGCCGGAGAAGGCGGTGAGTGCCGCCAGCACGGATGTGGTGAGCAGGACGGCCAGGACGGCTGCGGCGAGAAGGAGCCGATGCGCCCTCACCCGCAGAAAGACGAACCCCGTCACCTGGCCCCCTCGACACTGTCACCCCGCACGCCCCCCGACGCTCCCAGGATGTTTTCAGAGCGCACCCACCTCTGGAAACCGCTTGCAGGTGCACCTTGATGGGATCGTGACCGTTATGCGGCGGCGGAGCACCGCATTCCGCACAGTGCACGGGCGCGGGAGGGGGGGAAGAAGGGTGCGAGAGGGGGAGATAAAGGGAGAACGGGGCTGAACCGTCAGCCCTCGGTGTTCACCATGGAGGCAGCGGCGTAGGTGAGGTAGTCCCACAGCTGCCGCTCATGCTCCGGGGACAGTCCGAGCTCGTCGAGAGCCACCCGCATCCGGGCCAGCCAGGCATCGTGCGCGGCCCGGTCCACCCGGAACGGGACGTGCCGCATCCGCAGCCGGGGGTGACCGCGCTGCTCGCTGTACGTCCGGGGACCACCCCAGTACTGGATCAGGAACAGCGTGAACCGCTCCTCGGCCGGCCCCAGGTCCTCCTCCGGATACATCGGCCGCAGCAGCGGGTCCTCGGCAACCCCCTGGTAGAAACGGTGGACCAGGCGCCGGAAGGTCTCCTCGCCGCCGACCTGCTCGTAGAAGGTCTGCTCCTGAAGCGTGTCGCGCGGATTCTCTGTCACCCGTCCATGGTCGCAGACGGACCGGCCGAGGACCTGGGTCCTAGGACCCGGGCCCGGAAGGCCACCGTGCTGTGCGCCTCGTCGCTTCCGGGGGGCCCGAGCGGGAGAGTGGAGGTATGGGCCCATACCTGGATCAGTTCTCGGAGGCCGGCACCGAGGCCCGGTGGGCGATGGTGCGGGAAATGGTCGCGCGCGGTGCGCTGAAGGACCCCGCCTGGCGTGCCGCGTTCGAGCAGGTGCCGCGCCATCTGTTCGTGCCGTACTACTTCGTGGCCGGGACCGGCGGGCCCCAGCGGCTCTGGTGCGAGGACCCCGACCCGGTCCGGCGGGCCCGGTGGCTGCACGGGGCGTACGCGGACGAGGCGCTGGCCACCCGGATCCGGGACGGTGAGCTCATCTCGTCGAGCAGCCAGCCGTCGCTGATGGCCCGGATGCTGGAGGAGCTGGAGATGACGGACGGCATGACCGTCCTGGAGATCGGTGCGGGTACCGGCTACAACGCCGCGCTGCTCGCCCACCGTCTCGGCGACGACGCGGTGACCACCATCGACCTCGACCCGGAGATCACGGAGTCGGCCCGCAGACATCTCGCGGCGGCCGGTCACCACCCGGCGGTGATCACCGGGGACGGGGCGCGGGGCTGCCCCGAGCGGGGCCCGTACGACCGGATCATCGCGACCTGCACCCTGCCGTCCGTACCTCAGGCATGGCTGGCGCAGTGCAGGCCGGGGGCGCGGATCCTGGCGCCGTTCGCCACGGGTCTGATCATGCTGCGGGTACGGGAGACGCCGCACGGGAGGTGTGCCGAGGGGCGGTTCCTGTACACGCCCGCGTACTTCGTGCCGCTGCGCGGGGCGGTGCCGCCGTCGGTGCGCCACCCGCGCACCGCAGGAGTGCCGAGGCGGGTGGCCGAGGACGAGTTGTTCCTGTTCATGCTGACGTTGACCGGATCCACTCTCGACCCGCGCGAGGCCCTCTCGCTCTGGCAGCGGGAGGGGCGCCCCGAGCGGGCGAGGTTCGGCGTCACGGTCCGGGACGGGCGGCAGTGGGCCTGGCTGGACGACCCGGAGGGGCCGTACGCCTGGCCACTGCCCGCCGACCTCACGGACTGAGCGTTCCGGTCAGCCGCGCCGGATGGTGATCGTCGTCCACGCACCGACGTGCACCTGGTCACCGTCCTGGAGCGGAACGGGGACGTAGGGCTGGATCGGGTCCTCGGCGCCGTTCAGCGTGGTGCCGTTCGTGGAGTTCTGGTCGACCACGGCCCAGCTGCCGTCGGGCTGCTGCACCAGCACCGCGTGCTGGTGCGAGACCCCCGGGTCCTCCGGCGGCACGGACAGATCGACATCGGGGGACTCGCCGGTGCTGTGCCGACGACGGCCGATGGTGATCTGGTTGCCGGTGAGTTGAAGGCGCTGCTCCGGGGAGTACGCGGGCAGGTTGAGCCCGGTCGCCTCGGGGCCGCTGCGCTGCATCATCGCCAGGAAGTACTCGCGGTCCGGGGCGATGACCGCCGTCCAGTTCGCGGGCGCCTGGCTCGGTACCTGGCTCTGGAAGGGCGGCTGCTGCTGCTGCATCGGGGGCTGCGGTGCCTGCGGTGCCTGGGGCTGCGAGGGCGGCGGCAGCATCCAGTCGTCACCGCTCGGCTGCTGGACCTGTGGCTGCGGCGGCGCGGTCTGCTGCTGGAAGGACGGCGGAGGCGGCGGGCCCTGCCGCTGGAACGGGTTCGGGGGCTGCTGCGGACCCGGTCCCGGAGGACCCGGGTGGCTGCCGGGACCGGACAGCGGCTCGGCCGGACGGTTCACCTGCGAGGGCCGTGAGCTCTGATATTCGAACGGATCGCGTTGCTGCTGCGGGGGCGGCGGGGGCGGGCCCTGCTGCGCCTGGAAGCCGGGCGGCAGGTTCAGACCGGGCACCGGTCCGCCGGCACCCGGCCCACCGGGGCCCCCGTGCTGCGGGGCCAGCGGGGTGTACGACGTCGCCGTGTTCGTGAGGAAGTTCCACCGGCACTCCTCGCAGAAGGGCGCCATGGCCTCACGCGGGGTGCGGCACTGCGGGCAGAGCTCCGCCTGCTGCGTCGCGTCGGGGCCGGGGCCCTGCGGGTAGCCGTAACCGGGTGCGGGCGGCGGGGGAGGCGGCGGTGGGACTGCACCCGCAGGCGCACCCGCGCCGGCCATGCGATGGCCGCAGACCTCGCACCAGTCGTCGGAACCCGACTGGTGTCCGTTCGGGCAGGTCGGCATGTCGGCGCTTCCCCCTCTCCTCGTCCGGCCCCTGGGGGCCGTCGTCTCTGCTGCTTCGCCAGGTCGCCGAGCCGGCCGGCTGCCGGTCGGCCATCAGGTCATTTCTTCACGCGGACGGTCTTGGTGGAGCGCGTTTCGAGGGTCATCTCGTCGGCCTCCGCCACCTTCGCCTTCAGTCGCACAGTACCTGTCGCCGCATCCACGACGTCCACCACCTTCGAAAGCAGTTTCGCAGTGTCAGCGTTCCCCGAGGCCGATGCCAGCTGCACCGCGCGGCCCAGTTTCGCCGTCGCGCCATCGAAATCTCCCGACTTGCGCGCATCGAGCCCCTGTTGGATGACCTGTGCCAGTTCCGCCTGGCCCGTGTAGTGCGCGACCTGCGGATTGATCGAGGTGGACGCCACCATGTCGTCGGTCCACACCGCCCGCACCAATCCCTGCGAAAGCGTCTGCGGAGCCGCCGTCCCCGACGGGTCGGGGAGGATCAACGAGACGCGGGCCGCGAGCATTTCCTGCCCGATCCCGGCCTCCGGCACCTGTACACACACGTGGTAGTCGCGGGACTCGTCGCCCCAGGACCCGGTCGGGTAGTCGCCGGCGCGCGGGCCCGCCTCGGTGCGTCGGTCGGTCAGCTCGGCGACCGTCGGTGCGACCTGCTTCACGAACTTGATCTGCACTCCGACGGGCGTCCAGAGCCGCAGCGCCACGTCCGCGATCTCCTTGCCCATCGCGTTCTCCATCATCTGCGTGAAGTCCGCGGCCAGCCCTGCCGGATCGGCGACGATGTCCACGGTGCCGAGCAGCGCGGAGGCTATGGCTGTGACTTCTTTCACCTCCCAGTCGGTGCCGACGCCGCGGGCGTCACAGGTGAAGCGGCCCGCGCACGCCTCGAGCGCGTCCGCCAGGTCCTGGGGCGACTCGTGCTCGTTGCGGCCGTCGGTGAGAAGGATCCCGTGCCGGATGCCCACGTCGGCGGCGCCGAGCAGCCGGTCGGCCAGCCGCAGCCAGGTGCCGATCGCCGTACCGCCGCCCGCACTGAGCCGACGCAGCGCCTCCTTGGCCTGGGCCCTGGTCTGTGCGTCGGCGGTGGCGAGGCGGCCGTTGCCCGGGTAGACCTCCTTGGCGACGTGCGTGCCGCCGACCACGGCGAACGACGTGCCGTCGCGCAGGGTGTCGATGGCCGCTGCTGTCGCGTCGCGGGCGTTGCGCATCTTCGTCGGCGGATAGTCCATCGATCCGGAACAGTCCACCATGATCACCACGGCGGCGTTCGGTCCCTGCCCGGGTACATGGGCGGGCGAGGCGGTCGCACCGGTCAGCGGGACGCCACCGGTGGTGCCGCCACCGGTCGACGTGACCGTGACGATCGCGTTGACCTCACGGCCGCCCTCCGGCAGGTATTCGTTCTGGTACACCTCGACGGAGAACTGCGGCACGTGGGACTTGGAGAAGTTGGCCATCTGATCGGCTCCTGGCGAAGGTGGCAGAGCTGGCAAAGGTCGCAGTGGGCGAGCGGACGGACGGAACCGGACTCAAACAGGACTCAAGCGGTGCTCCAGGCCGATCCTGCCCCTTGCGGAGGTACGGCGAACGGCAGCAGAGCCACTGTTACGTTGTCGTGGCCCCCACCGTCGAGCGCGTGACCCACCAGCACCTGGGCTCCGTGCAACGGTCGTTCGTGCGCGTCCGGGGGGACGACCGCGGCCATTTCGGCGGCCGACTCCGCGTAGTTCCACAGCCCGTCCGTGCACACCACCACCAGACCCGGCCGGTCCGGCTTGAACGAAGCGGTGTGCGGCTCCAGTTCGTAGGCATCGGCGCCGAGCCAGCCCGTGATGGCGTGGGCGCGCTCGTCCGCGTACGCCTCGGCCTCATTCATCAGGCCCGTCGCCACCATCTGCGCGGCCCAGGAGTCGTCCTCGGTGAGCCGGGCGGGCGGTGTGCTGCGGTCGTCCGGCACCCAGTAGACGCGGCTGTCGCCGACCCAGCCGACGACCAGCAGGCCACCCGCCATGACCGCGCCGACCAGGGTGCAGGCCGGGGCGTTCTGGTGGTGGTGCGGATCGTGCTCCCGGGCCCGGTCGTCGTCGTGGGCCAGCGCGTTGACCGACTCCGCGGCGGCGACGATCGCGTCGTGCATCGCCTGCTGCGGGTGAGCGCCGCGCGGCAGCGACTCCAGCAGCGACTCGTTGGCGGCGGTCGCGGCCGCGGCGGAGGCCTCGTCGGGGCGGCTCGCGGAGGAGACGCCGTCGCAGACGATCGCGACGACCGCCGGAGAGCCGTCCGGCAGGGCGGTGGTCGAGACGGCGAAGGAGTCCTCGTTGCGGTGATGGCGCAGCCCCCGGTCGCTGACGGCGGCCACCGAGCCGAGCTCCTGCTCCATGTGGTCGCGCTCGCGGGGCTGGGCGTGACCGCAGTTCTCGCAGTAGCCGTCGGAGTCGACATGACCGGCGCGGCAGGCGACGCACAGCTTGGTTCCGTCCGGCGGGGTGAGGGCCGCCTCCGGGAAGGCGACGCCTGCGGAGGTACGGGGGTCGGGGGCGACGGGCGCCGCCAGCTCGAAGTCACCGGAGCCGGAGCCGGAGCCGGAGCCGGAGCCGGAGCCGGACTCGGAGCCGGACTCGGAGCCCGGCCCCGGGCCCGAGGCGTTCGGGCGGTCGAAGCGGACCCCTGCGGGAGCATGTACCGGTGCACCGCCCGGCGCGGGCGGCTCGGACCGGCCGGCCACGGGGGCGGCCGACCACTCGACCGAACCCGAAGCCGCCGCGGTGGGCGCGCCCGGCCCGGAAGCCGCCGTGCCCCTTGGCGCACCGCCCTCCACGGGCGCGGCCATCGCGATCGTCGGGTGGTCCTCCGGCGGCGCCGGTACGACCGACAGGTCGTACCCGCACGCACCGCAGAACAGGTCGCCCGATTCCAGCGGCTCCTCGCAGTTCGGACACCTCGACAAGGCGGTCTCCTGGTGCATCTGCGACATCTTCACACCCACGTCCGGGGGCGGAAGCGGTTGGCCCGCTCCACCAGTTCGATCCTCTCGTCGCCACGCTGCGCAAGCCGGGCGAGCATCCGGTACGAACGCTCAAGACCGAAACGCAGCCCGCGTTCGTCCACCTCGCTGCCGAGCAGCATCCTCGGTCCGGCAGGAGCTCGGGACTGCCGGGAGTCCGGCCGGCCCGTGGGGCTCCCGGAGAGTACCCAGTCCAGCGCCGTCCCCAGCACCTCGGTCGACAGCTGCTCACGGCGCACCGCGTCCAGTCCGAAACTCTGCAGCCCGGACACCTGGTCGGCGGCGGCCGTCAGATCGGCGATCAGCGGCTCGTGCGGGGCGCGTTCACGCAGCCGGGCCCGTACGGCGGCGACCCGGGCGGCCGTGTAGTGGATCGACGCCTCGGGCACGGATTCCAGCGTCCGTACGGCCCCGGCCCGGTCCCCGGCCGCCGTCTGCACCCGGGCCAGGCCGAACGCGGCGCTGACGAAGCTCGGGTCGGTCGTCCACACCAGGCGGTAGTACTCGGCAGCGTTGTCCAGCTGGCCGAGGACCTCCGCACAGATCCCCAGCGCCAGCTTGGGAGCGGGCTCACCGGGGAACGCGTCGTAGACCGCGTCGAAGGACAGCGCGGCGCTCTCGTTGTCACCCGTCACCAGTGAGGCGATCCCGCGGTACCAGACGACCCGCCAGTCGTCCGGGTGCTGTGCCTCCAGACCGGTCAAGGTCTGTCCGGCGGCGCCCAGTTCGTTCATCTCCAGGCGGGCGCGCAGCTCCCGGAGCCTGGTCTCCAGCGAGGCGGCGGGTACGGCCTGCAATGCGGCAATCAGTTCGGCGGGTGCAGACGCCATCAGCCCGGCGAGGAAACCCGCGTTGGGGTCGTTCGCGTCCACCCGCGGTACGGGCAGCGCGAGCGAGGTGGCCCGCGCGTCGAGCCCGGCCAGCCGTGGCACGCCTGGAGCGGAGGTCCCCGGCAGGGGGCCGGGCCCGACCGGTACGGGCGCGACCCGGGGTGCCGGAATGGCCGCCTGCGTCTGTGCGTACGGGGTGGGGGCGCCGTTGCCGCCCCGTACGTGCGTGGCGGACGCCGACAGCGGCGCGGCCCCCGGAGCCGACTGCCCGGGAATGAACGGCGGCGCACCGGGCGCCACCTGCCCGGCCGCCGTCGGCGCGGCGACCGGAACCCCGCCGAACGCCGAGACCGGACCCCGGTCCTTCCCCCTGCGCCGTCCGGCCGGCTCCGTCCGTACCCCGAGCCGCGACACATCGTCCGTCAGCTCGGCGAACAACTGCGTGTCCGTGACCCGCAGTTCCGTGCCGAACAGCGTCGAGAGCGCCGGTCGCGGCCGCCCCGTCTGCAGCGCCACGACCTCCCGCAACACCCCCGTCAGCTGCTCCGCCATCTCCGACGCGGAGGCGAACCGTCTCGCCGGATCCGGATCCGTGGCCCTCACCAGCAGCCGGTAGAACGACTCGTAGGTCCGGAACACCTCGATGTTGTCCGGGTCCGGCAGCGAGTCCACGAAGACGTTCGTGTACCCCTGGAAGTCGAAGGTGAGCACCGCGAGCGTCCGCGCGACCGTGTACAGATCGGAGGCGATCGAGGGGCCGACCTCTGCGACCTCCGGCGCCTGATAGCCCACCGTGCCGTAGATGGCCGACTCCTCGTCGTCCATCCGGCGCACCGCGCCCATGTCGATCAGCTTGAGCTGGTCCTCGGTCTGGATCGCGTTGTCGACCTTGAAGTCGCAGTACAGCAGATTGCGGCTGTGCAGATGGCCGAGCGCCTCCAGCGCCTCGATGCCGTACGCGCAGGCCTGCTCGACCGGCAGGGGATCCCGCTTCCCGGAGGGGGTACGGCGCTCGTTCGCGATCTCCTTGAGCGCCTTGCCGCCGACGTACTCCATCACGATGTAGCCGTCGAGCGAGCCGGTGCGCTGGTCGAGATGCTCGACGAAGTTGTAGATCCGGACGATGTTGGAGTGCTCGATCTCGGCGAGGAAGCGGCGCTCCGAGATCGCGGCCGCCATGGCGTCCTGGTCACCGGTGTCCAGCAGGCCCTTGAGGACCACCCAGCGGTCCGAGACCGCACGGTCCACCGCGAGATAGACCCAGCCGAGCCCGCCGTGCGCCAGACAGCCCGCCACCTCGTACTGGCCGTGCACGATGTCGCCACCGTGCAGCTTCGGCACGAAGGAGTACGGGTGGCCGCACTTGGTGCAGAACCCCTCGGTCCGGCCCGGCCGTTCACCCCGGGAACGGCCCACCGGTGCCCCGCAGTCGGAGCGCGAACAGAACCGTTTCCGCTCCGGCACCTCCGGGTTCTCCATCACCGCGGAGCGTGGGTCTGGGCGCGGCACGTCCGGCACCTGCACCAGACCCGCTCCGAGCCGGTTCCGCCCGGACGCCCCCGTCGACGCACCGGACGAGCGCACCGACACCGAGCGGGACGTGGCGCTGCCCGACAGGGAGCGCGACAGCCGCCCCGACACCGAACGCCGCGAGGTCGACGAGCGGGCCGAGGACCGCGAGGAGGATCGGGACGACGCCCGCGAACCGCTCCGCGCCGAACTGCTGTTGCTGCCCTTGCCGCTCGCGCGTCCGGCCGCGATGCCGGTGGGCGGCGAGCTCACCATCCCCGTCGGCGAGACGACCGGAGCCAGACCGCAGGTGTCGCAGTACAGCTCACCGCCGCCCATGTCCTCGTAGTTGCCCTCGCACGAGGGGCGCTGGCACTGCGTACTCATGGTCTGTCCCCCTGTTCGCCCCGCCGCAGCAGCGGCCTGTTCGCCCTGCCCGTACGCGTACGCCTGCTCATCGGCGGTCCTCCGGTGCGAACGGCCGGCGCGGGTTGAGCAGCTCCGCCACCGCCTCCTGGTAGCGCAGCACCGCCTGTCCGGCGACCCGCAGATCGCACGGCGCGCTCCACAGCATGCGGCGTGCCGCGTCGTACCGCTCGATCAGCACCGGGTCCTCCGCCAGGCCGTGCCGGGCGACCTTCGCCTTGTACGCGTCCAGCCGGCCGCGCAGCTCCGCCCGGACCGCCAGCGGCGCGGTGACCGCCGTCAGCGACTCGCGGGCGCGCAGCAGTTCGTCCTCGGCCTCCCGCTCCAGGGACTCCAGCAGCGGGGAGAGCCGGTGCCACTGGGCATGCCTGCGGTACTCCGACGCGGCGGCCAGCCTCTCCTGGAGGGCCGTCGGCGGGCCACTGACCGCGGGCACCTCGGAGGCGGCGATCTTCGCCAGCACCTCGCCGCGCGCCGACCGGGCCTCGGCCAGTGTGCGGTCCGCGCGGGAGAGCACGTCGCGCAGCTGGACCAGGCGCTGCTCGGCGTCCTGCCGGACCGCGAGGACCGCCTCGATCTCACGACGCACGTCGTCCAGGGCGCGGGCCGCCCGGTCGTAGCGCGCCGTGTCCGGTCGGCCGCCGCCGGGCGCCGCGCTGCCGGGGCCCGGCAGCCAGAACGCCAGCGGATCGGAGATCACCTGCACCCGCAGCGTGGTCAGCTCATGGGTGATCGACTCCAGGTCGTCGCCCGCCGGATGCTCTCCGGGCCGCACGCCGACGGAGTGCGCCAGCGAACGCGTACGGCGCAGCTCGGCGGAGAGCAGATCTATCCGGGCGGGGAGCGCGGACCAGACGGAGTCGGAGGCGACGACCATGTCCAGTGAGCGTGCGTACAGATCGTTCATCCGGGCGACCAGCTCCTCCAGCGAGAACCGCTCGGAGAGCTTGGCCGGGCCGGTGATCGACGGATCGGCCCGGGTGGCGGTGGACGCCATCGTCACGCTCTGGCCGCGCAGCAGCTCGGTCAGCGCCACCAGGTCGTCGTGGTTGGGGGAGCGCCGCCTGGCCCGGATCTCACGGGCCTCCTCGATCGCTGCGGCATAGGCGTCGAAATACCCCCACAGCAGCGTGATCGACTGCTCGGTGGTGGCCCAGCGCTCCTTGGTGACACCGGTCAGATCGGCGCCCTCCAGGAGCCGGCGGCCGGCATGGTCCTGCAGGGCGAGGAGCGAGGTCTCGATCGCCTCGTGCTCCGCACCGAGCCGCGCCAGCGCACGGTCCGCCTCGTCCCGGTCCAGGACCGGTCCGGGGGACTTCCCCGCATAGCCGGGGAAGGGGCCCGCGACGCCCATCGATCACCTCTCTGCTCTCCTCCGGGCCGGGCCCGGCAGGATCAAGGACTAATTGCTCCGGTACTTGGGCGCAGGCGGCGCCGATATCCCGGGCAGTCCGCTCGCCAGCCACTTCCGGTACGACACCATCCAGGGGCTGTCCTCGCCTCCCTTGCGGTAGTCGACCAGCACCTGATTGACCCGGGCCACCAGGTCGTTCGCGCCGTGCTTCGTGGCCACGCCGTAGTACTCGGTGGTGAACGGCTTGTCGCCCTTGAGGACGACGGCCGGGTCCTGGGCGGCCTGGCCCGCCGCCAGTGCGTTGTCGGTGACCACCGCGTCGACCTCGCCCAACTGCAGCCGGACCAGGCAGTCCAACTGGTTGGGGACGGTGAGCTGGTCCTCGTCCGCCTCGGTGCCGTCGTGCCGGTCCTTGAACTCGGCGCCGAAGGACTGCTTCTCCAGTGCCTCGTACGCGGTGGAACCCTCGGCGGTGCAGACCCGCTTGCCGGCCAGGGACCTGTCGTACCCCGTGATCGGCGAGTCCTTCGGCGCGAGGACCTGCTGACCGGCCTGGAAGTAGGCCGTGGAGAACGAGACCTGGTCCAGCCTGGTGCAGTTGATCGTCATCGTCCGGACGACGACGTCGACCTTGTCGTTCTCCAGGGCGGCGATGCGCTGGTTGGTGGGGATGGCCCGGAAGATCACCTTGTCCGGGTCGCCCAGGATGTTCTTTGCGATGGCCCGCACCAGATCGATGTCGAACCCCTCGAGCTTCCCGGTCTCCGGGTTGCGGTAGCCCCAGCGGAAGCTGTTCTGGTCGACGCCGGCGATCAGCTTCCCGCGCTCCTTGATCTTCTCGATGTCCGGCCCGTCGGCGCTCGACGGCTGCAGGCTCGCCTCCGGGTCCGTGCAGTCGTCGGCACTGGCGGGCACCGCCGTGGCCGTACCCGGCCCGGAGACACCGATGCCGAACGGCCCGGAGCCGCCGTGCGAGAGCGGCAGCAGGGTGAGCGACGCCGTCACCGCGCAGGCCACGGCCATCCCCGTCACCCCGCCCCAGCCGCGCAGCCTGTCCCGGGTGGAAGTGGTCCTGGTCATCGTTCCCCCTCTCACCGGTACTCCGACAGTCTGCGGTTGACCCCGACGATCGCGGCGACCGCGGCCAGTACGGCGAGAGCGGCCGCCCCGATCGGCAGCCCGCCCAGCGCCCCGCGCCCGTCCTCGGCGGCCCGGGTGAACTCGCCCTGCTCATGGGCGAGTGCCTTCTCCAGCGCCTCGTCCACCCGGTTGAAGGACTCCCCCGTGGAGTTCCTGGGCCCGATGATCTGCTTCAGGGCGCCCTCGTAGTCGCCGTTGTCGTCGGTCGTGCGGGCGGTCCGGTGGCGGCCCTGCCACTCGGAGACACCGTTGATGGCATCCGCCACCGGCCCGCTCCCCTGGGAGTCGTCGGCGAGCTTCCTGGCCGTCCCCAGCTCTTCGCGGAGGGCCTTCATGCCCGTGGTGTAGTCGGTCTGGTACTTGTCGTTCTTGCCGTCCGCGGTCAGTACGGCGCCGCGGGCGACGAGGGTGAGGTTCTCATTGGCGCGCGCCTTCAGCGAGTCGATCCGCGCGTGATTGAGCACATCGAGGGACTGCTGGCCGTGCACATTGGCGTCCTGCAGTTCGGACCGCGCGACCGTGTGCCCCACGCCCAGCCACAGCAGCAGCACCGTCGACGCGGCGGTCGCGGCGAGCAGCCCGTGGTTGAAGACCCGGTTCGTCCTGCGGTAGTTGCGCCGCTGTGCCCAGAACAGCGCACCCAGCGCCACGACACCGAGGCCCAGCGAGAGGAACGGCCACGCTCTCGCGGAGTCGTAGTCCTGATCGAGCCGGCCGGTCTCCGCCGTGTACAGCCGCTCGGCGGCCGGCAGCAGCTCGGTGGACATCTTCTGGTTCGCGTACCGGAGATAGGCACCGCCCAGAGGCAGCCCCTGCCGGTTGTTGGCGCGGGCCCGCTCGATCAGACCGGTGTACCGGGGGAGTTCCTCGTTGAGTTCGGTGATCTCCTGGCCCGACGGCGACGACGCGTCCGTGGTGGACGCCGCCTTCACCAGCAGCCTGGACGCGTCCTCGATGTCCTTCTCGTAACGGTCGTGGACATCGCGCGGCTCCTGCGCCCCCGCGAGGAATCCGCTTGCCGCCGCCGTGTCCGCATCGGCCAGCGAACGGTAGATGTTCGCCGCCTCGGCGCTCAGCGGCTGACTGCGGCTCACCACGTCGTCGGTGGCGGCCGCCCGGCCGGAGATCTCGAACGCCGTCACGGCCCCGAACGCGATGACGAGTACCGCCAGCGCGGCCCCGATGATCTGGAGCCTGCCCGGTTCGGTCGTCGCCGCGGCCCGCAGCCGTGCCGTCGACCCGGACCAGGCGCTGCGATGCGGCGCGGGTACCGGCGGGGGTACGGGCGCGGGCGGCTGGGCCGACGCGTGTTCCGGCGCCGTGCGCACATTCGGCGGGTATGTCACGTGACCTCCCCCTCGGTCGCTGACGGTGGCCCGTCCCCCGGCCGATCGGGGGACTGATGCCCGGCCAGAAGTATGGCCGCAGGGACTGACATCCACACCAGGAACACCTGGATCCCGCACCGGGCCACGGATGCACACGCATTCGATCAAGGACGGCGCCGTCGATCAAGACGATCGACGGTGCAGTCCCCGAAGCGGACCGATCTCCCCATCCATGAACACGTTCGGGACAACTGATCGGTTCCCGTACGCAAGGGGCGTCCTGCAGCACAATGGCCACAGGACGCCCGTCCGCGTTCCCGATGTTGCCGATGCTCAGACGTACTGCGCACGGAGCCTGTTGTGCACCTCCGGCGCCGCCCCCGTCCGGTCCAGGCCCAGCAGTCCGGCGCCCAGCACCGGCGGCTCCGCCACCACCCGGATCACCGCCTTCGGGGCGCGTATCGCGAGGAGTTCGGCGATCGTGTCGTCCAGCTGCGGGTGACGGGCCGCCAGCACGCTGCCGCCCAGCACCACCGGCGCCTCCTCGTCCAGCAGCCCGAGGCGGGTCAGCGCGACCGACGCCATCGCCACGACCTCCTCCGCGAGCCGGTGCACCAGAGCACGTGCCACCGGGTCCCCGGCCGCACCGGTCGCGAACAGCACCGGCGTCAGCTCGTGCCGGCGCTCGAACTCGATGTGTCCCAGATGCACCGCCTCGATCAGCGCGTACATCGAGTCCAGCCCGAAGTGGGCGGGGAGCGTGCGGACCAGCTCCGTCGGCTCCCCGCGCCCGTCCTCGGCCCGCGAGGCGAACCACATGGCCTCCTCGGCGAGCCCCGAACCGCCGCCCCAGTCACCGGAGATCCGGCCGATCGCGGGGAAGCGGGCGGTCCGCCCGTCCGGCACCATGCCGACACAGTTGATCCCCGCGCCGCAGACGACGGCCACGCCCCGGGGCTCGTCGACGCCCGCGCGCAGGATCGCGAAGGTGTCATTGCGGACCTCGACCGTGCCGCCCCAGCCACGGGCCCGCAGTGCCTCGGCCAACTCCCGTTCCTCCACCGGGAGATCGGCATTGGCGAGACAGGCCGACACATGGCCGACGGAGTCGACGGGGCCGGCGGTCCCACGCGCTTTCGCCAGCGCCTCGTCGAGCGTCGCACCGAGGACGTCCACCGCCGCCGCGACGGAGACGGCCTGCGGCTGGAAGCCGCCCCCGCGAGCCGTGCTCAGCACCGTGCCGTCCGGTCCGATCAGTGCCACATCGGTCTTGCTGTTCCCCGCGTCGATGGCGAGGACCGCAGCGTTCACGCCCACGCCAGGTGCTCCCGGTTGTGCGCGATCAGCTTGTCGGTGAGCGCCTCGGCGTACTCGAACTGGCCGATCAGCGGGTGGGCGAGCAGTGCCTTGAAGACCCGGTCCCGGCCCCCGCGCAGCGCCGCTTCCAGGGCCAGGTCCTCGTACGCCGTCACCTGGGAGATCAGACCGGCGTACAGCGGGTCCAGCTCGGGAACGGTGAGCGGCGTCGCGCCCGTGCCGTCGACCCGGGCCTGCACCTCGATAACGGCGTCGTCCGGCAGGAACGGCAGCGTCCCCTTGTTGTACGTATTGACCACCTGCACCGCGGAACCGCCCGAGCCCAGCAGCGAGGACGCCAGGTCCACGGCCGCCTCCGAGTAGAACGCGCCGCCACGTCTGGCGAGCAGCGCGGGCTTCTCGTCGAGTGCCGGGTCGCCGTACATGGCGAGGAGTTCCTTCTCCATCGCGGCGACCTCGGCCGCCCGGGACGGCTTGCTGCCCAGCTCCCGTACGACCTCGTCGTGCGCGTAGAAGTACCGCAGGTAGTACGAGGGGACGACGCCGAGCCGGTCGACGATCGCCCGGGGCATGTGCAGATCGTCGGCGATCGTGTCGCCGTGCTCGGCGAGCAGCTTCGGCAGCACGTTCTCGCCGTCCGGGCCGCCGAGCCGGACCCCGAGCTCCCACGTCAGGTGGTTGAGCCCGACGTGGTCGAGGTGCACCTCGCCGGGGGTGACGTCGAGCAGCGCGGCGAACTTCCGCTGGAAGCCGATCGCCACGTTGCACAGGCCGACGGCCTTGTGACCGGCCTGGAGCAGCGCCCGGGTCACGATGCCGACCGGGTTGGTGAAGTCGATGATCCAGGCGTCGGGGTTGGCACGGCGGACCCGCTCGGCGATGTCGAGGACGACCGGGACGGTGCGCAACGCCTTGGCGAGACCGCCGGCCCCGGTCGTCTCCTGGCCGATGCAGCCGCACTCCAGCGGCCAGGTCTCGTCCTGGTTGCGGGCGGCCTGGCCGCCGACGCGCAGCTGGAGCAGGACCGCGTCGGCGTCGGCGACGCCCGCGTCGACGTCCGAGGTGGTGACGATGCGGCCCGGATGGCCCTGCTTGGCGAAGATCCGCCGGGCGAGGCCGCCGACGAGTTCGAGGCGGTCGGCCGCCGGGTCGACGAGCACGAGCTCCTCGACGGGGAGTGTGTCCCGCAGCCGGGCGAAGCCGTCGATCAGTTCAGGTGTGTAGGTGGACCCGCCACCAACTACTGCGAGCTTCATAGGTCAGCCCTTTACTCCGGTCAGTGTGACGCCCTCGACGAAAGCCTTCTGGGCGAAGAAGAAGACGAGGATCACGGGGGCCATGACCAGTGCGGTCGCGGCCATGGTCAGGTTCCAGTCGGTGTGGTGTGCGCCCTTGAAGGACTCCAGTCCGTAACTGAGCGTCCAGGCGGCCGGGTTCTCGGAGGCGTAGATCTGCGGCCCGAAGTAGTCGTTCCAGGCGTAGAAGAACTGGAACAGCGCGACGGCGGCGATGCCTGGCCTGGCCATCGGCACCACGACCTTGAGCAGGGTGCGGAGTTCGCCGCAGCCGTCGACCTTGGCCGCGTCGAGGTACTCGTTCGGGATGGTCAGCAGGAACTGCCTCAGCAGGAAGATGGAGAACGCGTCGCCGAAGGCCATCGGGATGATCAGCGGCCAGAGTGTCCCGGACATGTCCAGCTGCTTCGCCCAGAACAGGTACATCGGGATGACGACGACCTGTGGCGGCAGCATCATCATCGAGATGACGAGCATCAGCGACAGCTGCCGGCCGCGGAAGCGGAACTTGGCGAGCGCGTAGGCCACGGGCAGTGACGACACGACCGTGAGGACGGTGCCGAGCCCCGCGTACAGCAGGGTGTTCTTCCACCAGGTCAGGAAGCCCGGGGTGTCGAACACCCTGCGGTAGTTGCTCCACTCGAAGGGGTGCGGCCACAGATCGCGGGTCAGCGCCTGCTGGTCGCTCATCAGCGAGGTCAGGAACAGGAAGACGAACGGCAGCACGAAGAAGAGCGCGGCCGCGACGCCGAGCGTGTGCACGGCGATCCAGTTCAGCAGCGCCTTGCGGCGTGCGACGCGCTCGGCCGGGGTGACCGGTCCGGCGGACGGGTCGGCGGCCTTGAAGGTGTCGAGAGCCTGCGCCACGTCACTCACCTGCCTGGATCAGCCCGCTGCGGCGCCGCATCAGCAGTGCGGTGAACGCCATGGCGAGTACGAAGAGAACGAGCGCGACCACACAGGCGGACCCGTAGTCGAAACGCTGGAAGCCGAGGTTGTAGACGAGCTGCGGCAGCGTCAGTGTCGACTTGTCGGGATAGCCCGGTTCGAACTGCTGCCCGGAGCCGCCCATCACACCCGAGGCGACCTTCCCCGCCACGAGTGGCTGGGTGTAGTACTGCATCGTCTGGATGATCCCGGTGACCACGGCGAACATCACGATCGGCGAAATGTTCGGCAGCGTGACGAAGCGGAACCGCTGGAACGAGCTCGCCCCGTCCAGCTCCGCCGCCTCGTACTGCTCCTTCGGTACGTCGAGCAGCGCGGCCATGAAGATCACCATCAGGTCGCCCACCCCCCACACCGCGAGCGCGGTCAGGGCCGGCTTGGACCAGGCGGCGTCGGTGAACCAGCCCGGCGTGGGCAGCCCCAGGTCGCCGAGGATCGAATTGACCGGCCCCGTACCAGGGTTGAGCAGGAAGACGAAGCCCAGGGTCGCCGCGACCGGCGGAGCCAGATACGGCAGGTAGAACAGGGTACGGAAGACACCTGTGCCCGTCTTGATCCTCGTGATCAGCAGGCCGACGCCGAGACCGAAGACGACCCGGCAGCTGACCATCACCACGACCAGCCACAAGGTGTTCCGCAGGGCGGGCCAGAACAGCGGGTAGTCGTTGAAGACGTACGACCAGTTCTTCAGCCCGTTGAACTCCGGGGCCGCGAAACCGTCGTAGTGGGTGAGGGAGAAATAGAGCGTGGAGATCAGCGGGTAGGCGAAGAAGACGCAGAACCCGATCAGCCACGGTGACATGAAGGCCGCCGTCCGAAGCGCCGCCGAGCGGCGCTTCGAACGGAGTGTGTACGTGGTCATCGCGGTACTACTTCGCCTGCGCGATGGCCGCGTCGATTTCCTTGGCGGTCTTCTCCAGGCCCGCCTCGATGTCCGTCTGCTTGCCCTTCTCGATGTCGAATCCGAGGTTCTGCAGGGACACCAGGTACGCGCCGCCGTTCACCGAGGGCGGGGTGGTGGTGCTGTCGGGGTTCGCGGCGATGTCCAGGAAGGTCTTGAACCGCGGGTCGTACTTCAGCTTCGGCGACTTCAGCGCCGCCATCGTCGAAGGCACATTGTGAATCGCGTTGGCGAAGGCGACCACCGCGTCGGTGTCGGTCGTCATGAACTTCACCAGCTCCCACGCCGCGTTCTGCTTGGTGGAGGTGGAGGCGATACCGGCGATGGTGCCGGTCAGGTACCCCTTGCCGTATGTGTCGGCCTCGTCGTCGGCGACGGGCATCGGGGCCACCCCGATCTCGAACTTCGGCTTGGTGTCCTCGGCCATGCCGAGCCGCCACTCACCGTCCAGCTGCATGGCCACCTGGCCGGTGTGGAACGGGTGCTTGGCGCCCCACTCGTCGCCGAACGAGGTGCGGTACTTCTCCAGCTTCGCGTAGCCGCCCAGGTCGTCGACCAGCTTCTTCTGCGTGGTGAGCATGGACGCGAAGGCCGGGTCCTTGGCGATGTTCGACTTGCCGTCGGCGTCGAAGTACGTCGGGTTCCAGCCGCCGAGGTAGTGCTCGGTCGTCGACTCGTAGCCGTGGTAGTTCGGCATGAAGCCGAGCTGCTCGTACGAGTCGCCCTTGCTCTTCGTCAGCTTCTTGGCGTCCTGGGCCAGTTCAGACCAGGTCTTCGGCGGGGTGGTGATCCCGGCGGCCTTGAACGCGTCCTTGTTGTAGTACAGCCCGTACGCGTCACCGAGCAGCGGCAGCGTGCAGCGCACGCCGTCGTACTGGGTGTATTCGTTCATCGCCTTCGGGAACGTCTTGTCGGGGTCGATCCCGTCCTTCTTCAGGAACGAGTTCAGATCGACGAAGGCCTTGGACGAGCAGAATTTGCCCACATTGTTCGTGGTGAACGAGGAGACCACGTCCGGGGCCTTGGAACCGCCCGCCCGCAGAGCCTGGTTGATCTTGTCGTCGGTCATGTTGCCGACGACCTTCACGTGGATGTTCGGATGCGCCTTCTCGAAGGCGTCGACGGTGGCCTGAATGGCCTCGACCTCACCCGGGGCACTCCAGCCGTGCCAGAAGTTGATGGTCGTCTCCTTGGAGGGATCATCGCTGGCGCCGCTGCTGCTCTGACCGGTACAGGCAGAGGCGAAGAGGGATATCGCGGCGGTCGCGGCGAGCGCGGCGGCCGTCTTCCGGCGGTTTCCGGACATGGCAGTGTCTCCCGATGGGTTGGGACGGGGAAGAGGCTGGGACTGCGGACGTGCGGCTCTGTGAAGGTGCGGGTCCGCGTGGGGACGGCCGCGGCAGTGGATCAGCGTGAGGTGTCGAAGACTTCGTCGCGGGTCGTGGCGAGGGCGCTCTCCAGCGCCCCGCGCAGTACGGGCCGGTGGGTCACGGCGCCGGTGATCAGCCGGGGCCGGGAGGCCGCCAGCTCGGCGAGTTCCGCCTGCACCCGCTCGCGCAACGGTTCGCCACCCACCGTGATCAACTCGCCCGAGAGCACCACGAGTTCAGGGTCGAGCACGGCGATCATGGAGGCCAGACCGGTCGCGAGCCCGGTGGCGAACAGATCGAGGAGCCGGGGATACGGGCCGTCCTCGCCGCGCTCCGCGGCCTCGGCGGCCCGGGCGATCAGGCCGGCCGCGACCTCATGGTGGGTGCCGTCCGCGCGGCTCAGCTCGTCGTCTATGCCGAGCTGCCCGGCCAGCCGAGGCAGCACCTGCGCGCCCGCCAGCTCCTGGAAGCCGCCCGAGTTCGCCTTGGTGACCTGGCGGACCAGCGGGGCGCCGGGCACCGGCAGGAAGCCGACCTCACCGGCGCCGCCGGTGAAACCGCGGTGCAGCCGTCCGTTGATGACGAGGGCGGCGCCCAGCCCCTCCTCGTTCCACAGCAGGACGAAGTCGTCGTGTCCACGGGCCGCCCCGAGCCGCTGCTCGGCCACGGCGACGAGGTTCACATCGTTCTCGTACTCGACCGGCATCGGCAGGAACGCGGCCAGCTCGTCGAGCAGCGTGGGGGAGTGCCAGCCGGGCAGGTGGGAGGCGTACCGGAGCCGGCCGGTGCCGGGGTCGAAAGCGCCGGGTGTGCCGATGACCACCCGGTGCACCTCGGCGCGGGTGAGTCCGGCGTCCTTGACCGCACCGTCCAGCGCCTCGGTCACCTGCCGCACCACGCTGTCGGCGCGCCGGCCGGGGGTGCGCAGCTCGAACTCGCCGACCGTCTCACCGGTCACATCGGCGACAGCGGCGACGATCCGCTGGGCGTTCACGTCGAGTCCGGCGACATGGGCGGCACGGGCGTTCACCGCGTAGAGCTGAGCGTTGGGCCCCGGGCGTCCCGCGACGGTGCCGGTGGCGACGACCAGGCCGGCCGCCTCCAGTCGGGCCAGCAGCTGCGAGGCGGTGGGCTTGGAGAGACCCGTCAGCTTGCCGATCCTGGTCCGGGAGAGGGGGCCGTGCTCCAGCAGCAGGTCGAGGGCGGCCCGGTCGTTCATGGCCCGCAGGACGCGGGGGGTACCCGGTGTCGTTCCGGCCATGAGCACCTGCCCTCTGTTAGGAAACTTTCCTATTCGATGAAAGGACGGTATGGCGCACGTCACCGGCCCGTCAATGGGCAGGGCTTCGCTGGCAACCAAAGCGTTACCTGGAGGGCCGGTCAAGCCGCATTCCCGCCAAGCTGCGCGGCCCGGCCGAGCCCCTTTCACGCGGAAGGGCGCCCGGCGCGGCCCCTTACGGGCCGGGCCGGACGCCCTTGGACGCGGGGCCCTACTTGCCCAGGTTCGACGGCGGGGCGATCGGCGACGTGGCCAGCGACTGCGGCGACGTCGCCGACGCATACGCCGACGGGGCGGCCATTGCCGCCGTCGGGTCCGCCGCCGACGGCTCGTCCGGCTGGGCCGGTACGCCGCCGACCATCCGGATGCCCGCCTCGTCGAAGGCCCCCTTGATCCGCCAGCGCAGCTCGCGCTCCACGCCCAGTGACTTGCCCGGCATCGTCTTCGCAGTCACCCGGACCGTCATCGAGTCGAGGAGCACGGAGTCCAGGCCGAGGATCTCCACCGGACCCCACAGGCGCTCGTTCCACGGGTCCTCCTTGGCCATCCTCGCGGCGGCCTCGGTGATCACCGTGCGTACCCGGTCGAGATCCTCCGTGGGGCGCACCTGCACGTCGATCCCGGCGGTCGACCAGCCCTGGCTGAGGTTGCCGATCCGCTTCACCTCGCCGTTGCGGACGTACCAGATCTCGCCATTGTCACCGCGCAGCTTGGTGACCCGCAGCCCGACCTCGATGACCTCGCCGGAGGCGACACCCGCGTCGATGGTGTCGCCGACGCCGTACTGGTCCTCCAGGATCATGAAGACGCCGGAGAGGAAGTCGGTGACGAGGTTGCGCGCGCCGAATCCGAGCGCCACACCGGCGACACCGGCGGAGGCGAGCAGCGGGGCCAGATCGATCTGGAACGCACCCAGGATCATCAGGGCGGCCGTACCGAGGATCAGGAACGAGGCGACCGACCGGAGTACGGACCCGATGGCCTCGGAGCGCTGACGGCGGCGTTCCGCATTGACCAGCAGCCCGCCGAGCGCGGTGCCCTCGACGGCCTGGGCGCTGCGGTTCATCCGCTCGATGAGCTTGCTGAGAGCACGGCGGATCGCGATGCGCAACACGATCGCGATCGCCGCGATGAGAACGATGCGAAGACCGGTGTTCAGCCAGGTGGACCAGTTCTCCTCCACCCAGCCCGCGGCATCGCCGGCCTGCTTGGCGGCTTCGTCCAGCGAGCCGCCCGGCCCGGGGGACGGGGCGGCGGCCAACAGCACGGACAGAGACACGGCGGAACCTCCATATGGGCGAGGGCTGACCAACCACACTAACGGGGCATCCGGAGTGCTCCGTTGCCGTGACGGAGGGGAGAGACCTGTTTGGGCCGGGGATACAGAGGGGTGGGGGCCGGAGCCGAATCAGGGCGCCGGGCCGGGTGTGGCCGATCGCACACCGGGCCGGGGCGGCCGCGGCCGCGGCCCCGAAGCGCCTGATCCGGGGTCTTCGGGCGGTGCGCGCGACAGCGGGCCGGGGAAAATCCTTCCGGCCCGTTACTCGCACGTGGTGGCGCTTCCACCAGGCAGGAGGAGAGACTGAGATCGGATCGTCCCGGCGCGAGCCACGCGCCGCCGGCGTACAAGGAGGCATCAACCGTGCCGCATGTCCTGGTTCTCAATGCGTCGTACGAGCCGCTCGGCGTCGTACCGCTCCGCCGCGCGCTCGTCCTCGTCCTCGAGAACAAGGCCATCTGCCTCGAGGAGTCCGGCGCCTTCATGCACAGTGCCACCCGTGCTGTACCAGCACCCAGCGTCGTCCGCCTGAAGCGGTTCGTACGGGTCCCCTACCGGGGGCCCGTTCCACTCACCCGCCGGGCGCTCTTCGCCAGGGACGGCGGCCGCTGCATGTACTGCGGCGCCGCCGCGACCAGCGTCGACCATGTCATTCCACGCAGCCGTGGCGGCCAGCACGCCTGGGACAACGTGGTGGCGGCCTGCCGCCGCTGCAACCACGTCAAGGCCGACCGTCATCTGCCGGAGCTCGGCTGGCGGCTGCACCAACAGCCCGCCCCGCCGACCGGCCTCGCGTGGCGCATCATCGGGACGGGGCACAGGGACCCGCGATGGCTGCCGTACCTGCAACCGTTCGGCGCGGACGACGCAATGGCCCGGATCGATGGCATTTCAGCCTGAGTCCCGGGCCTTTGTCGTCCCTGGGGCGGCCCCGGGGACGACGAGGGCCCGGGACAGCCCCCGGCGGGGCCGGTCGCCCCGGGCGGCTCAGTCGCTCTGCTCCGCGACGGCGTATGCCTCCACCGACCAGAGCGAGTAGCCGAACTCGGTGCCCCGGCCGTCGCCCTGAATCCTGAGGAAACGGGTGTCCTGCGCGTCCATCCGGACGGACTCGCGGCCGCCCTCGCCGTCCCGGACGGTCGCCGCCGTACGCCAGGTTCGGCCGTCCGCGGAGACCTGAACGCGGTAGCGGGAGGCGTACGCGTCCTGCCACTGCAGCACCACCTGGCCGATCCTGGCGGGCTCCGCCAGCTCCGCCTGCCACCAGGCGCCGTCCTCGGCCGGGGATGACCAGCGGGTGGTGGGATCGCCGTCGGAGGCGGCCGTGGCCGGGAAGTCCGGGGTCTCGTCGCCGGACGAGGAGGCGGTGGCGGTGCGGACCAGGTCGGGGCCTGCGGTGCGCGGGTAGGCCCGGACGGTGAGCGTGCTCTCCTCGCCACCGAATCTGAAGGGCACCTCGTACTCGCCGGCCGGGGTGTCCGACGGGACCGTGATCTCCACCGGGACGTCGGTACGGGACCCGCGCGGCACCGTCGTCCGCCCGGGGACGGACACCTTGATGCCCTTCGGGGCCTTCGCGGTGAGCGCGCCGTGCACCGCGGTGGGGCGGCGGGCGGCGAGCCGTGCCCGGACCCGCTGCGGGCTGCCGCCGATCTCCGCGTCGGTCTCGCCGCGTACGAGATCGAGCCAGGCGGCGGGTTCGTCGCCGAACCACGGCACGAGGGCGCGTACCCGGGGGGCTACGGGTGCGGTGACGGTTCCGGAGACGATCGGCGGCAGTGTGCCCGCGCTCGCGCCCGGGGCCGTCGCCAAGGCGCCCGTGGGCCAGATCAGCCGGATCGCGTCGGTGCGGAGGCCCTCGGCCGCGGTCTGGGTCCAGCCGGTCCGCGACACCGGGCCGAGACTGCGCCAGCCCTCGCCCGGCACATGGGCCTGCAGTGTCGCGTCCGCCCCCACCCCGGGAACGGTCATCGCGGTCACGGCCTCCATGGGGCGGGCCCGTTTCAGCCGGACGGTATAGCTGCCCGGGGCCGCGGTCACCGTTCCGGCGTCCCGGTCCGCGCCGGTCCACGCGTCGGCCTCCTTGCGCACCCGGTCCAGGAAAGGTTGGAGGACGCCCTTGCCGACCGTCGCACCGCTCGCCCCGGTGGCCTCCTGCAGCGGCTCCAGTGCCAGCGACGCCTTCCATGCGGCCGCGCCGTCGCCACGCGCCTGGGCCTGCAGCAGATCGACGGCGAGCTCGCCCGCCCGGCCGTACCGTGCCAACTGCTCGGTCCACGGCCGTACTTCGTCGTCGAGCCGCCCGTCCGCCGGGCCCTTCAGTCGCTGCGGTGCCTGGCGCATCACCGTGAAGGCGGCCCGCAGTTCGCGCGCCGCGTCCGCCTGCGCCGTCGCGTTCGTCGTCGTACGGGACTTCCAGAACGCGGCGAAGAGCGGCCGCAGATACGCCGACTCGTCGCCGCCCAGCACGGACGTCGCACTGTTCCGGGCGAGCGCACGCAACGCCTCCCGGGCACCGGCGTCGGCGCCCGCCAGATCGTCGATCGCCGCCTGCCAGGACTCCTGCGGCAGGTAACCCTTCGGGTTCCAGGCGAAGTCGGCGGCGGTGAACAGCGGGATGCGGGACGCGGACGGCTGCTCCATCGCATTGGCGAGCAGCGCCGCCGAGCCGATCGCGACCGCGGGGTCCCGGCCGGTGTACGGGCCGAGGAAGATGCGGTCCTGCGCGTAGTCGTTGACCGGGTAGTTGTCCATCGTGACGAGCGGATGCCGGAACGTGGCGCGCGCACCGGCCAGTTCCCGTCCGGTGATGGTCCGCGGTACGACGCCGACCCCGGTCCAGGCGATCTGCACCCGGTCGTCCAGTTCCTTGGCGAGCGCGGTCCGGTAGTCCGTGGCCCCGTCCTGGTAGAACTCCGTCGGCATCACCGACAGCGGCTCCGAGCCCGGATGCCGCTGCGCGAGATGCCGGGCGACCTCGCTCGCGACCCGCGCCTGCGCCCTCGCCGCCGCCTCCGGGCCGCGGCCGAACGTGGCGGCGTCGTCGTCGCAGTGCCATTCGCTGTAGCTGACGTCCTGGAACTGGAGCTGGAAGACGCGCACGCCCAGCGCCCACATCGCGTCGATCTTGCGGGTCAGCGCCTTCACATCGCCGTCGGAGGACATGCACATGGCCTGGCCGGGGGCGACAGCCCAGCCGAGGGTCACGTGGCGGGCACGGGCCCGTTCGGCCAGCGCCCGGAAGTCGGCGCGCCGCTCGGCGGGGTACGGATCGCGCCAGCGGGCCTGCCGGTACGGGTCGTCACCCGCCGCGTAGAGGTACCGGTTCTGCTTCGTGCGCCCCATGAAGTCGATCTGCGCGAGCCGCTCCTCGCCGGTCCACGGCTGCCCGTAGAACCCCTCGGTCATTCCGCGTACGGCGGTGCCCGGCCAGTCCCGCACGGTGACTCCGGCGACGCTCCCGTTCCGGACCAGCTGGCGCAGCGTCTGCACGGCGTGGAACAGGCCGTCGTCGCCGACACCGTCCAGGGCGACGGTGGAGCGGCCCGCGACCGTGCCGACCGCGATCCGGTAGCCGCCGGACGGCAGATCGGCGCGCTCGGGGGCGCGCAGCGTACGCAGGGCGTCCTGTGCACCGTCGCCGCCGAGCCGGACGACCGGCCCGCGTCCCGGCAGCGCCTCGTGCATGGTCCGTACGCCCGCGTCGCGCAGCACCTGCCTGGCGGCGTCCACGGCGTACGGGTCGGCGTGCGCGCCGGCGACGAGGGTCACCTCGGTGGAGAGCGGTACGGACGTCCCGGACGCCTTGATGGCCTGTGGCCGAGGCCACACGGTGGGCAGTGCGTCCTCGTCCGTACGGTCGGGTGTGGTGACGGCGGGGGAGGCGGGGTCCGACGGCGCGGCGAAGGCTGCCGGGGTCCCGGTGGAGAGCAGTCCGCCGAGCACGGCGACAGCGACGGCCGTCGCGTGCTTCCTGTGCCTGAGCCGCATGCCGTACTCCCTCGCTCCCACCGATGGGCTCCGACCCCACCACCCCACGCGCGAGGGTGTCAACGTGTGTGGCCGTTGTGCCGTATTTGCCCGTTGTGGCAAATGGGGTGGGGCGCCGGGGGTGATCGACGGGCCGCAGCAGAGATGGCGTCGAATGGCCGAATACGGCGGACAACTTGCGGGTAACTGGCCGCTGAGGAACGGAATGTGACCCGGAGCACGTTCAAGTCGTTGTCGTAACGCCTATGTCTGCGGCTGCGTCCGCTGGGTAGGCCTGCTGTGTCCAGTTCTCCACGGCCAGGAGGCCGCTATGCCCGCTGCCGCGCAGCTTCTGCTCTCCGCCCTGTCCAAACAGGTGCCGGGCCCCGGACCGTTGACCGGTGAGCCCGCGTTCGCCGACGCCATACCCCTGACCAGCGAGCCGCCGCTCGCCGATGCCACACCCCTGACCAGCGAGCCGCCGCTCGCCGTCATCGCCCCACTGACCAGCGAGCCGACCGCCCCCGGCGCTGCACGGGGCACGGAGTCCCCAGGAGTCTGAATGGGCTTGTCCCGGCTCGCCGCACTGCACGGCGTCGCCACCTCCTACGCGCCGTCCGCGGATGTCACGGTGTCCGTCCCCGACGGCACGGTCATCGCCGTGCTCGCCGCGCTCGGCGTGGACGCCGCCACCCCTGAAGCGGTGCAGGAATCTCTTGCCGCCGCCGAGGCGGTGGCCGACTCCCGGCTGCTCCCGCCCACGCTGGTGGTGTGGACCGGGGAGCCGCTGCCGGCCGCCCTGACCGCCCTGCGGCCCGGCACGACGCTGGAGATCGAGCCCGAGGACGCGGCCGGTTCGCCTCCCACGCCGCGGATGCGGGTGCCGGGCGGACGACCGGATCCGGCCGTTTCGGCGACGGTCGGCACGGGCGTCGGTGCCGCCGCCGACCCGGTCTCCGGAACGGGCTCCGCCCAGACCTTCGAAGCGGCCGCCCCTGGGACGGCGTCTCCTGGGACGGCTCCCGCCGGGACGGCTGTCGGAACCGGCAGTACCGGCTCCGCTCCCGGTGCTCCCACCCCGACCCCCGCCTGGTGGACCGAACCCCCGCTCGGGGTGCACCGGTTGACCGTCCGTGCCCAGGACGGCCGCACCATGACCACCACCCTGATCGTCGCCCCGGCCCGGGTGCCCCAGCCGCCGCGGCGCACCCACGGCTTCCTCGTCCAGCTCTACTCGCTGCTCTCCGGCCGCTCCTGGGGCATGGGCGACCTCGGTGACCTCGCCGATCTCGCCGCCTGGTCGGGGCGGACACTCGGCGCCGGGTTCGTACAGGTCAATCCGCTGCACGCCGCGGTGCCAGGTGCGCCCACCGACCCGTCGCCGTACCGCCCGTCCTCTCGCCGCTTCCCCGACCCCGTCCATCTGCACGTCGAATCGATCCCCGAGTACGGGCACGTACCGGACCGGGCCGCCCTCGACGATCTGCGCCAGAGCGCCGAAACACTGAGCGACACCGTGCTGAACAAGGGCGCGCTGATCGACAGGGACGCCGTCTGGGAGCTCAAGCGTCAAGCTCTCGAACTCGTACGGGAGGTGCCGCTGACACCCGGCCGGCGCGCCGCGTACTGCGACTTCCTCGCCGCCCAGGGGCAGGCCCTGGAGGACCATGCCCTGTGGTGCGCCCTCGCGGAGGTGCACGGTTCCGACTGGCACGCCTGGCCGTCCGCGCTGCGCGACCCCCACTCCCCGCAGGTCGCCCGCGCGCGTGCCGGGCTGCTCGACCGGGTGGACTTCCACTGCCGGCTCGCCTGGCTGACCGACAACCAGCTCGCCGCCGCCCAGAGCGTCGCGCGGGACGCCGGGATGGCCGTCGGCATCGTCCACGACCTCGCCGTCGGCGTGCACCCCGGCGGCGCCGACGCCTGGGCCCAGCAGGACGCCTTCGCGCACGGCATGTCTGTCGGCGCGCCCCCGGACGCCTTCAACGCGCGCGGCCAGGACTGGGGGCTGCCCCCGTGGCGCCCCGACGTCCTCGCCGCGTCCGGCTACGCCCCGTACCGTGGGCTGCTGCGTGGCCTCCTCGCCCACGCGGGTGCCCTGCGCATCGACCACGTCATGGGCCTGTTCCGGCTCTGGTGGGTCCCCGCGGGAAGACCGCCCACCGAGGGCACATATGTCAGCCATGACGCCGAGGCGATGCTCGCCGTCCTCGTCCTGGAGGCGCACCGGGCCGGTGC
The DNA here is from genome assembly GCF_042872425.1 of Streptomyces sp. NPDC005262. Lineage (NCBI taxonomy): Bacteria > Bacillati > Actinomycetota > Actinomycetes > Kitasatosporales > Streptomycetaceae > Streptomyces > Streptomyces sp. NPDC005262. Next base: position 966,384 of record NZ_JBIAKK010000002.1, on the reverse strand, counting down.
GGTCGTCATAGGGGAGGACCTCGGCACGGTCGAACCGGGCGTGCGCGAGTCGCTCGCCCGGCGCGGAGTGCTCGGCACCTCCGTGCTCTGGTTCGAGCGCGACTGGGCGGGCACCGGCCGCCCGCTGCCCCCGGAGCACTGGCGGGAAGGCTGCCTCGCCACCGCCACCACCCACGACCTGCCGTCCACCGCCGCCCGGCTGACCGGCGACCATGTGACACTCCGCCACCGCCTGGGACTGCTCACCCACACCCTGGAGCAGGAGAAGGCCGAGGACGCCGCCGACACCGCCACGTGGCTCGCCCTGCTCGCCCGGCTCGGCATGCTGCCGGAGGGCGAAGGTGACGAGGAGGGGGCGGTCCGCGCCGTCCACCGCTTCCTGCTGCGCACCCCTGCCCGCATGGTCGGCGTCTGGCTCCCGGACACGGTCGGCGACCGCCGTCCGCAGAATCTGCCCGGCACCTGGGACCAGTACCCCAACTGGCGGCTGCCCGTCGCGGATGCGGAAGGCCACCCGGTCACTCTGGAGGAGCTGGCGTCGTCGCCGCGTCTGCACCATCTGATGGAGGTACTGAAGCCGGTCGACAGGCACCCGAAAGAACAGTCGAAGCCCCGTACGGCACCCCCGGGCGCGCGCCGCTCCTAGACGTTCGCTACGTTTGCACCGTGGACAAGAAGAACGCAATGCGCGCCGGCGCCGTGGCGGCCGGTACGACGCTGATGATGCTGCTCATGTCGTCCCCCGCGCTTGCGCTGACCCGTGACGACGGTGACGACCCGGGCCCCGGCCTGAGCGCGATGGACACGATCGGCCTCTACGTCGTGGCGCCGATCGCCCTGTTCGTGATCATCGTGGGCCTGGTCATGCTCCTGGACAAGTCCAAGAAGCAGGCCTGACCCTCCCGCTGCGCGGCGCCGGGCCCGCGTAGTTCCACCAGCGCTTTCTTCAGGGCGCCTCGAAGTGTGTGAGCACTTCGAGGCGCCCTGCTCCGCGTTCCGTCGCCGGACGGGCCGGTCCCGCCCCGGCGGCTAATGTGCGGACATGACCGAGTGGGACATCAAGAAGCTCAGGATCCTGCGCGTGCTGAGCGAGCGCGGGACCGTGACGGCAACGGCCGAGGCGCTGCTGATGACCCCCTCGGCGGTGTCCCAGCAGCTTTCCAACCTCGCCAAGCAGCTCGGCGTACCCCTGCTGGAGGCCCAGGGCCGACGGGTCCGGCTCACCGACGCTGCGCACCTCGTGCTTCGCCACGCCGAGGCGGTCTTCGCCCAACTGGAACGCGCCGAAGCGGAGTTGACAGGATATCTGCGGGGCGAGGCAGGGGAGGTGCGGGTCGGGGCGTTCTCGACGGCCGTGCCCGCCCTCGTCGTACCGGCGGTCCGGCTCCTGCGCGCCGACGACCGGCCCGGACCGTCCGTGCGGGTGCGGGAGGCGGAGGCCGCCGAGGCGTACGAACTCCTGTCGGCCGGCGACGTCGATCTCGCGCTCTCCCTCGCCGCCCACGCACCGACCGCCGACGACCCGCGCTTCACCCTCCTCCCTCTGCTCGCCGACCCGCTCGATGTCGCCCTCCCCGCCGGACACCGGCTGGCGGGCGCCCCCGCGCTGCGGCTGGCCGACCTCGCCGCCGAGCCGTGGATCTTCGGCGGCTCGGGCCCCTGGTCGGCGATCACCACGGCCGCGTGCGAGGCCGCCGGGTTCGTGCCGGAGCAGGCGCACAGCGCATCCGGGTGGACCGCGATCCTCGCCATGGTCGAAGCGGGCATGGGTGTGGCGCTGATCCCGCGGATGGCGTCGGCGGAACGCCGTACGGGTGTGGTGATGCGTGTTCTGGAGGCGGACCTGCCCCGGCGCCATGTGGTCGCCGCCGTACGGCAGGGTGCGGAGGGCGGGCCGGCGGTGGCCCGGGTCCTGGCCGCGCTTCAGCAGGTCAGTGCCGCCCGCGCCGAACCATTCATCTGAACTGAAAGAATCGTACGAAAACTTTCGATGGACCTGATGGGTCATTCGGTACGACAGTTCCGTACATGACCTCCGACGTGAACGCGAACCCCGCCAAGGACAACGACCCCCACGCCAATGACGCGGCCCCGTACGGCGGCGGCGACCCGTACGCCGACTACCGCGCCGGCGACTTCCCCTTCACCGGCCTGGTGGACCTCGCCGACCGCCGCCTGGGTGCGGGCGTGGTCGGCGCGAACGACGAGTTCTTCGCCGAGCGCGAGAACCTGCTGAACCGCGAACGTGCGGTGTTCGACCCCGAGCGGTTCGGGCACAAGGGCAAGATCATGGACGGCTGGGAGACCCGGCGCCGCCGCGGCGCCGACGCCGCACACCCCTTCCCGGCCCCCGAGGACCACGACTGGGCCCTCGTCCGGCTCGGTGCCCCCGGCATCATCCGCGGCATTGTCGTCGACACCGCTCACTTCCGTGGCAACTATCCGCAGCGCGTCTCGGTGCAGGCGACATCGGTCGAGGGCTCACCCAGCCCCTCGGAGCTCCTTGCCGACGATGTGAAGTGGGAGGAGATCGTCCCGCCGACCGCCGTACGCGGCCACGCCGCCAACGGCTTCGAGATCACCGGCGGCCGCCGCTACACCCACGTCCGCCTCTGCCAGCACCCCGACGGCGGCGTCGCCCGTCTCCGCGTCCACGGCGAGGTGGTCCCCGACCCCGCCTGGCCGGCGGCCCTCGGCACGATCGACCTGATCGCGGTCCTCAACGGCGGCGCCTACGAGGACGCCTCGGACCGCTTCTACTCCTCACCGACCCAGATCATCCTGCCCGGCACCTCCCGCAAGATGGACGACGGCTGGGAGAACCGCCGCCGCCGTGTCCGAGACACGAACGACTGGGTCCGCTTCCGCCTGGTGGCCCAGGGGGCGGTCCGTGCGGTCGAGATCGACACGGCCTGCCTCAAGGGCAACGCGGCCGGCTGGATCGCCCTCCAGGGCCGCAACGGTGAGACGGGCGAATGGTTCGAGATCATTCCCCGCACCAAGCTCCAGCCCGACACCCTCCACCGCTTCCCGCTCCACGCCCAGGCGGTGGTCACCCACGTCCGTCTCGACGCCTTCCCCGACGGCGGAGTGGCCCGTATGCGCCTGCACGGCACACTCACGGATCGGGGCGCCGCCGAACTGGCGGCCCGCTATGCGGAGTCGGGCGTGTAGTCGCTGTCGCCTCCAGCGGCGAACGGCTGTGGAACAGGAGTGCCCCGGACCGTGCGGACGGTCCGGGGCACCCCTCTGCACATGGGCAGCGGCTACGCGGTTGCCGCGGCCGCGTCCGCCGCCTGGGCCTTCAGCGCGCGCTCCACGCCTGCCCGCGACTCGGAGACCAGCCGGCGCAGTGCCGCGCTCGGCTTCGCCGAGTCCAGCCAGGCGTCCGTGGCGTCCAGGGTCTCCTGCGAGACCTGGAGCGCCGGGTAGAGGCCGACGGCGATCTGCTGGGCCATCTCGTGGCTCCGCGAGTCCCAGACGTCCTTCACCGCTCCGAAGAACTTCTCGGTGTACGGGGCCAGCAGTTCGCGCTGGTCGGTCTGGACGAAGCCGCCGATGACCGCCTCCTGGAGGGAGTTCGGGAGCTTGTCGGACTCGACGACGGAGGCCCAGGCCTCCGCCTTCGCCTCGGCCGACGGGCGTGCCGCGCGGGCCGTCGCCGCGTGACGCTCGCCCGCGGCCGTCTTGTCGCGCTCGTACTCGGCGGCGATCTCGTCCTCGTCCAGCAGGCCGACCGCGGCCAGCCGCTCCACGAACGCCCAGCGCAGCTCGGTGTCGACGACGAGGCCCTCGACCGTCTCCGCGCCGTCCAGCAGCGCCCGGAGCAGGTCCAGCTGGACAGGGGTGCGGGCCGTCGCCGCGAAGGCGCGGGCCCAGGCCAGCTGGTGGTCACCGGCCGGCTCCGCGGCGCGCAGGTGCGCGAGCGTCGCCTCCGTCCACTGGGTCAGGCCCGCCTCGCGGAACTCCGGCGCCGCGTACAGGTCCAGGGCCAGCTTCACCTGGCGGTGCAGCGACTGGACGACGCCGATGTCCGACTCCTTGCCGATGCCGGACAGGACGAGCGAGAGGTAGTCGCGTGTCGCGAGTTCACCGTCGCGGGTCATGTCCCAGGCGGAGGCCCAGCACAGGGCGCGCGGCAGCGACTCGGTGAAGTCGCCGAGGTGCTCGGTGACGACCCGCAGCGACTCCTCGTCGAGCCGGACCTTCGCGTACGACAGGTCGTCGTCGTTGAGCAGGATGACCGCCGGACGGGCGGTGCCCGCCGGGAACGGGACCTCGGTGCGCTCGCCGTCGACATCCAGCTCGATCCGGTTCGTGCGGACCAGCTTTCCGTCGCCGTCGAGGTCGTAGCAGCCGATCGCGATCCGGTGCGGGCGCAGCGTCGGCTCACCCTTGGCGCCGGCGGGCAGTGCGGGGGCCTCCTGGAGGACGGTGAACGAGGTGACGTGACCGTTCCCGTCGGTGGTGACCTCCGGGCGCAGGATGTTGATGCCGGCCGTCTCCAGCCACGCCTTCGACCAGGTCTTCAGGTCGCGTCCGGAGGTCTCCTCCAGCGCGCCCAGCAGGTCGGACAGGCGGGTGTTCCCGAACGCGTGCGCCTTGAAGTACGCCTGGACGCCCTTGAAGAACTCGTCCATGCCGACGTACGCCACGAGCTGCTTGAGGACCGAGGCGCCCTTGGCGTACGTGATGCCGTCGAAGTTGACCAGGACATCGTCCAGGTCACGGATGTCCGCCATGATCGGGTGAGTCGACGGCAGCTGGTCCTGGCGGTACGCCCACGTCTTCATGGAGTTGGCGAACGTCGTCCAGGAGTGCGGCCACTTCGAGCCCTCCGCGTACGCCTGGCAGGCGATCGACGTGTACGTGGCGAACGACTCGTTCAGCCACAGGTCGTTCCACCACTCCATGGTGACGAGGTCGCCGAACCACATGTGGGCCAGCTCGTGCAGGATCGTCTCGGCCCGCGTCTCGTACGCCGCGTCCGTCACCTTCGAGCGGAACACGTACTGGTCGCGGATGGTGACCGCGCCCGCGTTCTCCATCGCGCCCGCGTTGAACTCCGGGACGAACAGCTGGTCGTACTTGGCGAACGGGTACGCGTAGTCGAACTTCTCCTGGAACCAGTCGAAGCCCTGCCGTGTGACGTCGAAGATCGCGTCCGCGTCGAGGAACTCGGCGAGCGACGGGCGGCAGTAGATGCCGAGCGGAACGGACTGACCGTCCTTCTCGTAGCTGCTGTGCACCGCGTGGTACGGGCCGACGATCAGGGCCGTGATGTACGTCGAGATGCGCGGCGTCGGCTCGAAGACCCAGACGTCGTCCTTGGGCTCCGGCGTGGGGGAGTTCGAGATGACCGTCCAGCCCGCCGGCGCCTTCACGGTGAACTGGAAGGTCGCCTTCAGGTCGGGCTGCTCGAAGCTCGCGAAGACCCGGCGCGCGTCCGGGACCTCGAACTGCGTGTACAGGTACGCCTGCTGGTCGACCTGGTCGACGAACCGGTGCAGACCCTCGCCGGTGTTGGTGTAGGCGCAGTCAGCGACCACCCGCAGCACGTTGGAGCCCGCGTGCAGGTGCGGCAGCGCGATCCGCGAGTCGCGGAAGACGGCGGCGACGTCCAGGGTTTTGCCGTTGAGTTCGACCTCGTGCACGGCCGGGGCGACCAGGTCGATGAAGGTCTCCGCACCGGCTTCGGCGGAGTCGAAGCGGACAGTGGTCACGGACCGGTAGGTGCCGCCCTCCTGCGCTCCGGAGAGGTCGAGATCGATCTCGTACGCGTCCACGGTCAGCAGGCGCGCCCGCTCCTGTGCCTCTTCGCGGGTCAGATTCGTGCCAGGCACGCGGTCATCTCCTTCGATGGTGACGTTTCCGGTCATCCTTCCACGTCGATCCCCGGGAGAAGCGGAGTAGCCACTGTTTGCCTACTGCGGTAGCATTGGTGGTATGAAGATCAGTGTGAGCTTGCCGCAGGAGGATGTCGCCTTCGTCGACGAGTACGCCATGAAAACCGACGCGGACTCCCGGTCCGCCGTGATACATGCCGCCATCGAGCTGCTGCGTGTCGCCGGACTCGAGGCGGAGTACACCGAGGCGTTCGAGGAGTGGGACGCGAGCGAGGACGCCGCGCTCTGGGACCGTACGGTGGGGGACGGAATCGCCGATGCGTAGAGGCGATATCCATCTGATCGACCTGGAGCCGGCCAGGGGCAGTGAGGCCAACAAGGTCAGGCCGGCCGTGATCGTGTCCAACAACGCGGCCAACCAGTCGGCGGAGCTCAGCGGCCGAGGTGTGATCACCGTGGTGCCGGTGACGTCGAACATCGCGCGTGTTCTCACGTTCCAGGTCCTCCTCAGGGCTGACGAGAGCCGTCTGCTGAAGGACTCGAAGGTCCAGTGCGAGCAGGTCCGGGCAGTCTCTCCGGACCGTGTCCTGAAACGGATCGGCACTGTCCCGCGCCCGCGCATGGCCGAGATCGACGCCGCTCTGCGACGTCACCTCGCCCTCTGACGCAGGGGGACGCGGGAGCCCGCACACGCTCCCCGGCGCATACGAAAGGGCGGCCACCGAGCACCGGTGGCCGCCCTTTCGCATGCTTTGCCGGTGTCAGCCGTTCAGCTCGGCAGCGACCAGTTCCGCGATCTGTACGGCGTTCAGCGCCGCGCCCTTGCGCAGGTTGTCACCGGAGACGAAGAGCGCCAGACCGTTCTCGACGGTCTCGTCGGCCCGGATGCGGCCCACGTACGACACGTCCTGGCCGGCCGCCTGGAGCGGGGTGGGGATCTCCGAGAGCTCGACGCCCTCGGCCCCCTCGAGCAGCTCGTAGGCGCGCTCCACGGCGATCGGGCGGGCGAAGCGGGCGTTGATCTGGAGCGAGTGACCGGTGAAGACCGGGACCCGGACACAGGTGCCGGACACCTTGAGCTCCGGGATCTCCAGGATCTTGCGGGACTCGTTGCGGAGCTTCTGCTCCTCGTCGGTCTCGAAGGAGCCGTCGTCCACGATCGAGCCGGCCAGCGGCAGCACGTTGAAGGCGATGGGCCGCTTGTAGACGGCCGGCTCGGGGAACTCGACGGCGCCGCCGTCGTGGGTGAGCTTGTCGGCGTCGGCGACCACCTTGGACGCCTGTCCGTGCAGCTCGGAGACGCCGGCCAGACCGGAGCCGGAGACCGCCTGGTAGCTGGTGACGACCAGCGCGTCCAGACCGGCCTCGTCGTGCAGCGGGCGCAGCACGGGCATCGCGGCCATCGTGGTGCAGTTCGGGTTGGCGATGATGCCCTTGGGGCGGTTCCGGATCGCGTGCGCGTTGACCTCGGAGACGACGAGCGGGACCTCGGGGTCCTTGCGCCATGCGGAGGAGTTGTCGATCACCACGGCGCCCTGGGCGGCGACCTTCTCGGCGAGCGCCTTCGAGGTGGCGCCACCGGCCGAGAACAGCACGATGTCGAGACCCGTGTAGTCCGCGGTGGAGGCGTCCTCGACGGTGATCTCCTGGCCCTGCCACTCGATGGTGGAGCCTGCGGAGCGGGCGGAGGCGAAGAGCCGCAGCTGGTCGGTCGGGAATTTCCGCTCGGCCAGGATCCTGCGCATGACTGTGCCGACCTGACCGGTGGCGCCGACGATTCCGACCTTCACAGGGACTCCTTCAAACGTACGAACTGGCACGGTTGCCGCTCCATGATGCGTATGTCCACGGCTTCCTTGTCCAATCCATTGTCCGGCAGACGGACAGTGTCCGGGCGAGGGCCGGGCAGAGCAGTGGGGCGGGGGGGGCGGGGGGCGCCCCCCCCCCCCGGGGGGGGCCCCGCCCCCCCCGGGGGGCGGGGGGGGCCCCGCCCCCACACCCCCCCGCCCGGGGGCGGCCCCGGGGCCCCGCGGGGGAACCCCCA
>NZ_JBIAKK010000002.1:682961-958484 GCF_042872425.1 Streptomyces sp. NPDC005262 | reverse complement strand
GGGCTCCTGCGACCACCCCTGGGCCCGGCCGGGGGGGGGGGCCGGGGGGGGGGGGGGGCCGGGGGGGGGGGGGGCCCCCCGGCCCCCCCCCCGCCCCACTGTCGTTACCGACAACGCATCCGGGTCGTTACGGCGTGACCTTCTCGATCACGACGCTGCCGGTGCCGGCCGCGGTGCCGCGGCTGTTCACCAGCTGCACCTCGCCGAAGAACTGGCGTCCCTCGGGGGCCGCACCGCCGACCACGACGTCCGCGCCGACCTGCGCCGAAGCGCCGCTGGCCAGGTTCACGGCCTTCGACTCGTCGACCTTGAGCGTGCCGAGCGACGGGGAGTAGTACACGTCGCGGTAGTCGTACGTGGTGGTACCGGCCGGAACCGAGTAACCGTCCACGACGATCGTGTACGTACCGGCGGCGGGGTCGGCCAGGCTGACCGACTCCTCCGCACCCGCGCTCGTGGACGAACCGACCTCGGTGCCGTCCGCGTCGAGCACGTACAGGTCGATGTCGGCGTTGGCGTCCGAGGTGCCGCCGACGGCGACGTCCAGCTTCTCGACGCCCTCACCGATGGTGACCGTGGTGACCTGCTGGTCACCCGTCTTGATCGACGGGGTGGCAACCTTGGCCGAGCCCAGCGAGCCGCCCTTGAGCTTGCCCTCCAGGTCGCCCGCGGAGTTGGTGACGGTCCAGTTCACCGCGGCCGGCGTGCCGACCTTCGCCTCGGGCAGCGTCTGCACGGCCGGGTCGAAGGACGCGCCGAGCAGGCTGACATCCAGCTTGAACGGGTTGTCCAGCAGCGGCGACGTACGCCGTGCCTCGACCTCGATCTCCCAGACACCGGCCTGCGGGTCGACGTACGAGCGCACGTCGGGGCGGCAGGTGTTGGTCGGGTTGTCGTAGTTCGGGTAGCAGAACGGCGTACCGCTGTCCTCCATCGCCACCCCGTACGGGTGGATGGAGATGAAGCGGGTCTGGCTGCCCGAGCGCAGCGCGCTCATCGCGACCTCGAGGGTCTTGGCGCCCTCCGGCACGTTCACGAAGTACGACGTGGTGCCGTTGCGCTGCACCGAGCCGGACGCGGCGAACGCGTAGGCGGGCTTCACCAGGTCCTTGGCGACGACGACCGTGGCGAGGATCTGCTGATCCACACCGGAGGTCTTCGCGTCATCGACCTGCAGGATCGCGCTGTGCACGCCCGCGCTGCCCGGCTTCGCCTGGACCTTGACGGTCACCGGCTTGCCCAGCGGCAGCGAGACGGTGCTGCTGCCGGTCAGCGCGAAGGTGCCGTCGTTGTTCTTCCAGGACAGCTTGTGCGCGACGGCCTTGTCCGGGCCCGTGGTGCGGGTGACCGTGACGTCGTACGACTTCTTCTGGCCGGCCTTCAGGCCGCCCTCGCGGTCGTACAGGCCGGTACCGAAGCCGGGGGTCTTCAGCGCGAAGTCGATCGCCGTGTCGACCGGGGCCTTCACGGAGTACTCGTGCGCCGGGGAACCCTGCTTCTCGATCTGCTTCCAGGCGCCCACGATGTTGATCAGGCCGGCACCCTGGGCGTGCGCGGGCACACCCTGGATGTGGGTCGCGGTGCTGGTCAGCGCGGTACGCAGGTCGGCCGGGGGCAGCTCGATGTGCTTCTGCTTCGCGGCTGACAGCAGCAGCGCGGTCGCACCGGCGGCCTGCGGCGAGGACATCGAGGTGCCCTGCAGCATGGAGTAACCGGCCGGAAGCGAGTAGCCCGCCTCCTTGACCGGCGCGCCGGGCAGCCAGGTCTGGGTGGTGTTGATGGAGGCGCCGGGCGCGGTCAGGATCGGCGCGAAGCCGCCGTCCTCACGCGGACCACGGGACGAGAACGGCAGCATGTCGTACTTCTTGGTGACATTGGAGCCGTAGTTGGCGGCCCAGGTCTCCTTGGAGATGGACGCGCCGACGGAGATGACGTGGTCGGCGAGGCCGGGGTCACCGATGGTGTTCACGCCCGGGCCGTCGTTGCCGGCCGAGATGACCAGCTGGACGCCGTACGTGTCGATGAGTCGCTTGTACGTCGCGGCGCGGGCGTTGTTGCCGTCGTTGAGCGGCGGCAGGCCCCCGATCGACATGTTGACGACATCGACACCGCGGTTGACGACGAGGTCGATCATGCCCTCGGTGAGCGCGATGTTGGTGCAGCCGCCGGACCAGGTGCAGGCGCGCGAGGAGACGATCTTCGCGCCGGGCGCGGCGCCGTTCATCTTGCCGCCGAAGAGCCCGTTGGCGGAGGTGATGCCGGCGACGTGGGTGCCGTGCTCGCTCTCGATGACGCCGATGTTGACGTAGTCGGCCTTGTCGCCGGCCGCGTTGTACACGACGTTTTTGCGCGTCTCGACGACGAACGGGATGCGCTCGACGACCTCGGTCCGCGGGTTGTCCGTGCCGAAGTAGGAGACCTGGTGCTTCTCCTTGTACGGCTTCATGACGGCGTCGTTGGAGAAGTCGGCGTCGTTGTTCAGGTCGACGCGCGTGGTACCGGTGACCGGGTCGTAGAGCACGGCCCAGGTGTCGGTGGTGTCGCCGTCCCGGTTCAGGTCTCCGGCCATGTCGCCGCCCTTGGTGGCGGCCTCGGAGAAGAGCTGGATCTTGTACGAGCCGGCCGGCGCCGAGTAGGTGCGGCCACCGATCGTGAAGACGGGGCCGGTCACCGAGGCGGTCATCCGCAGCCAGGTACCGTCGCCGTCGCTGACCGGGTCGGTGGCCGTCACCCAGTCGACGATCTTGCGCTCGCCGGTGCTGGTCTTCTGGAGCGCCGGGTGACCGAGGTCGACACCCGAGTCCAGGATGCCGATGGTCACGCCGCGGCCGTCGGCCTTCGGGTGCTGCTGGACGAAGTCGACCGCGCCCGTCTCGAAGGACGGGTTGTACGGGTTCTTCGCCGGCGTCTTCTTGCCCGGCGCCGGGTAGGTGCCCGTGGTCTGCGACTTGGCCCCGGCGGCCCGGTCGCCCGAGGGCGTCGGGTCGTCGAGCATGATCTCCTGCTTGAGATCGATGCCGCGGACGGACGTCAGCTTCGAGGCCGCCTTGATGGTCGCCTCGGCGGTCGCGGTCGGGACGGTCGCACGCACGTAGCCGAGCTTGTCGTACGTACGACCCAGCACGGACCCCTTCACGGCGTCCAGCTGCTCGGTGACCTGCTCGGTCGCACCGGGCGTGGTGGCGAACATCATCGTGACGTTCTTCTCGCCCTTGGCCTTCGCCTTGGTCAGGATGTCGGCGTCGGCCGCACCGAGCTTGTCGCTCGCGGCGGCCGCCTTCACGGGGGTGTCGGCCGGGTCGTCGGCGGCGAAGACCGGGGCCGCGCCGGAGGCGGCCAGTGCGGCCACCAGACCGGCAGCGGCCGCGACTCGGGCCACGCGTCTCGCCCCGGATATGGAGCTGGGGGATTCGGAGGTCATCAGCATCCCTGTATGTGAAAGAGAAAGTCCGGAATTCGGTACCGGATGACCGCTCAGCCTTTCGCAAATGACCTGGGTTTGTGGAGGCTTGGGGGAGGCGAGATGTGGTCATGGCGTACTCCCGCCACTGGGGCTGATGCGTCACGAGGGACGAAAGGGTCGATAACTGCCCCGTCACCGGGGAAGGATGACCACATACGCGACGGGTTCGCGGTCGACCGCGGCCATCAGTGCGGTGCGCACCACGGTCGCCTGCTGCTCCGCCGCGACGCGCAGCTTCCTCGGCGTGACGTGGACGACGGTGACCCCGAGCCGTTCCAGATGCTCCCGCTCGGCGGCGCAGCCGGACCACTCGGCGTCCTGCCCCTCCTGGCACCGGTCGCCGTCGAGCGTGCTGTGCAGGGGTGCCCGGCTGTCGAGTTCGACAGCGACGGCCTGGTCGGGCCAGTAGGCGTCCACTCCGCCGAGGTGCGGGCCGCCGGGCAGCCGCAGGTCCACGTTCCAGAGCGGTTCCGGCAGGTCGTAGGTCCGCACCAGGTCGTACAGCCGGCTCTCCGCCAGCGCCCGCCCCTCGGCGAGCAGCGAGTCGACGGCGTGCATGATGTGGGGCCGGTCCAGCAACTTGCTGCGGCTCAGCTCGCGTACGACCGCGGCGGGTTCGCAGTGTCCGCCGCGGACCGCCTCGGTGAGGAGCAGCCGTACGGCGGCGGTGTCCCCGAAGCCGGTGACCGCATCCGCGAGTGCCCGTGCCACGGGGGCCACCGGCAGGCCGGCGAGCTGCTCGGGGCGCGGCAGTTCGGCCGTCCGCACCACGCGCACGTACCGGACGGACCGCAGCCGCCGGTTGCGCGGCACCAGCACGTCGATCCGGTCGAGCGAACTCGTCGGCGGTACGAGGGAGAACCCGTGGAGGGCGAGCGCGGCCGGGCCGGTGACCATGGCCTCGCCGTACCCGGTCGCCCGCACCGCGCCGCCCTGCGCGGGAACGCTCCGCCGCCGCCCGACGTACAGCAGGGCGGACCGCAGCCGCTCCTCGCCGGTGGGCGGCCCCGGGTGCAGCACATACACCCCGGGCAACGGCTGCTGCCATGGACCACCGGCCCGGCACTGCGCGGCAGCCCGCGCTGGGGACACGCCGAGTGTCTTCAACTGCTCGACGGACAGCACCCGTTGCCGTTCGCCGACGGGGGGTCGGAAGTGGGGGGAGAGAGGGGTGTTCTGGGTCATGCTCCGGGGTATGCCGCAGGCCGCGGCGCGGCTAACCCCTGTTACACGCCCGTCGACAATTCAGGACAACGCCGTCCTAAAGTACAGACGTTCGACAACCGAAAAGGGCGATCCCGACGGGGATTGTGCGTCGCGTCAGCCCACGCGGGCCGCTGCGGCTCGCCTCGGCCGCTGCCGGCCCCGGCGCCGGACGGGCCGAGAGATCAAGCCCGTCCGGCGATCGAGGGCGACGCTGCCGTGCTTGCCCCGGGGCGCCCCGTCAGAGGCCGGCCCCGGCCCTTGCGTCACACGCCTGCGCCCGCAACGCCCGCGCCAGATCGTCCCGTCCCTCCAGCACCAGCCGACGCAACGCCGGCGCCGCATCCGCATGCGCCTCCAGCCAGGCATCCGCCGCCGCCAGCGTCGCCGGGTCGTCCTGCAGCGCCGGGAACAGACCCTTCACCACGGACATCCCGATCTGGATCGACCGCTCGGCCCACACCCGTTCGATCGCATCGAAGTACCGGGCTGCGTACGGCGCCAGCAACTCCCGCTGCGACGACTGTCCGAACCCTGCGATCGTCGCCTCGACCAGCGCGTTGGACAGCGCGTCCGACTCCACCACGGCCGCCCACGCCTGCGCCTTGACCGCCGCCGACGGCCGAGAGGCCAGGCACCGCACCTGGTGCCGCTTGCCGGACGCCGTGTCGTCCCGGGCCAGTTCGGCATCGATCATCGACTCGTCGGCGACCCCGTGCGCGGCCAGCGCGGACAGGAACGCCCACCGCAGCTCCTGATCGACCTCCAGCCCGTCGATCCGCGCGGACTCCCCCAGGAGTGAGGACAGCAGCTGGAAGTCCGATTCCGAGTCCGCGACCGTCGCGAAGAACCGCGCCCACGCCAGCTGGTGCTCGCTCCCCGGCTCGGCGATCCGCAGCTCCCGCAGCGCACCCTCGGCCAGCGCCCGTCCGCCCTCCTCACGCCACCCCGGGGCGGCGTAGTGGACGAGCGCGGTCCGGGTCCAGGCGTGCAGCATCTGCAGGACGCCGATGTCGGACTCCTGGCCGGAGAATGCCAGCACGAGCGAGATGAAGTCCTGGGCCGGCATCAGTCCGTCCCGCGTCAGGTTCCACAGGGCGGACCAGCACAGCGCCCGTGCCAGCGGGTCGGTGATGTCCCCGAGGTGCGTGCGCAAGGTGGCGAGGGACGCCTCGTCGAAGCGGACCTTGCAGTACGTGAGGTCGTCGTCGTTGACGAGGATCAGCTCGGGCCGCTCGACGCCGGCCAGCGCGGCGACCACCGTGCGTGGTCCCGCCACATCCACCTCGGCGCGCGCGTACCGCACCAGGTCGCCGCGGGTCGTGCGGCGGTACAGACCGACCGCGACCCGGTGCGGCCGCAGCTCGGGGTGCGAGTCGGCGGCCTCCTGGAGGACCGCCAGCTCGGTGATCCGGTCCGCCGCGCCGTACGTCACCACCGGCGTCAGCGAGTTGACACCGGCCGTCTGCAGCCACGACCGCGACCAGGTGACCATGTCCCGCCCGGACGTCTCGGCCAGCACCGACAGCAGGTCGCCCAGCTGCGTGTTGCCGTACGCATGCTTCTTGAAGTAGCGCCGGGCCCCCTCCAGGAAGGCGTCCCGTCCCGCGTACGCCACCAGCTGCTTCAGCACCGAAGCACCCTTGGCGTACGTGATGCCGTCGAAGTTCAGCTTGGCGTCCTCCAGGTCACGGATGTCGGCCGTGATCGGGTGCGTGGACGGCAGCTGGTCGGCGCGGTACGCCCAGGACTTGCGGTTGTTGGCGAAGGTGATCCAGCCGTCCTTGAAGCGGGTCGACTCCACCATGGCGAAGACGCCCATGAAGTCGGCGAACGACTCCTTCAGCCACAGGTCGTCCCACCACTGCATGGTGACGAGGTCGCCGAACCACATGTGCGCCATCTCGTGCAGGATGACGTTGGCGCGGCTCTCGTACGACGCCTGCGTCACCTTGCCGCGGAAGATGTACTCCTCGCGGAACGTGACACAGCCCGGGTTCTCCATCGCGCCGAGGTTGTACTCCGGTACGAACGCCTGGTCGTACTTCCCGAACGGGTACGGGTAGTCGAAGTTGTCGTGGAAGAAGTCCAGGCCCTGCTTGGTGACGAGGAAGATGTCGTCGGCGTCGAAGTGGCGGGCGAGCCCCTTGCGGCAGAGCGCGCCGAGCGGGATGTCCAGCGTCGTGCCGTCGTCGAAGGTACGGCTGTACGAGTCGGTCACGTGGTGGTACGGGCCGGCGACGACCGCCGTGATGTAGGTCGAGATCGGCTTCGTCTCGGCGAACCGCCAGACCCCGCCGTCCCGGGACTCCTCGGCCCCGTTGCTCCAGACCGTCCACCCCTCGGGCGCCGTCACCTCGAAGCGGAACGGGGCCTTCAGGTCGGGCTGCTCGAAGTTCGCGAAGACACGCCGCGCGTCGGCCGGCTCGTACTGCGTGTAGAGATAGACCTCGCCGTCCTCCGGGTCGACGAACCGGTGCATCCCCTCGCCGGTCCGGCTGTACGCGCACTGCGCGTCGACGACCAGGACGTTCTCGCCCTCCGGCAGACCGTCCAGCGCCACCCGCGTCCCGTCGAAGACGACGGCGGGGTCGAGCGCCTGCCCGTTCAGGGTCACCGAGGTCACGCTCGGCGCCAGCAGATCCGCGAACGTCGACGCCCCCGCCCGCGCGGAGCGGAACCGGATCGTGGTCACCGAGCGGAAGGTCCGGGGATCGACGGCCGGCCGGTCCCCACCGTCCCCGCCGCGGCCCTCGGGATCACCGATCGCGGACCGCAGGTCGAGCACGACGTCGTACGCGTCGACGGTCAGCAGCTCGGCCCGCTCGTGGGCTTCGTCGCGGGACAGGTTTTGACCGGGCACTGGTGCACTCCTTTGTGTCACGTTCGAACAGTTTGATCCTCCCATGTGCCTCCCGGCCCGGGCGCGCGGGAATGGCAGGGCCGTTCGGCGGTGTTCTCGCGCACAGGTGCGATCGCCTCTTGAGGAGAGACATGTCTGAGAACGCCACGGTGAACGGCAAGACGCCCGCCGATTTCTGGTTCGACCCGCTCTGTCCCTGGGCGTGGATGACCTCCCGCTGGATGCTGGAGGTGGAGAAGGTCCGCGACGTGGAGGTCCGCTGGCATGTGATGAGTCTTGCCGTCCTCAACGAGAACAGGCTCGACGAGCTGCCCGACGAGTACCGCGAGATGCTCGAGACCAAGGCATGGGGCCCGGTCCGCGTCGTCGTCGCCGCCCAGCAGAAGCACGGCGACGACATCGTCGGCCCGCTGTACACCGCGCTCGGCACCCGCTTCCACAACCAGGGCGAGGGCCCCACCCGTGAGGCGATCGTGGCGGCGCTCGAAGACGTCGGTCTGCCGGCCGAGCTCGCGGAGTACGCCGACTCGGACACGTACGACGCGGAGCTGCGCGCCTCCCACCAGGAGGGCATCGACAAGGTCGGCCAGGACGTCGGCACGCCGGTCATCGCCGTGCCGGGCTCCGACGGCGAGCAGGTCGCCTTCTTCGGCCCGGTCGTCACCCCCGCCCCGAAGGGCGAGGAGGCGGCGAAGCTGTGGGACGGCACGCTGATGGTGGCGTCGATCCCCGGCTTCTACGAGATCAAGCGGACCCGGACGCAGGGCCCGATCTTCGACTGACGTACGCATCGGTGCGGGTTCCGGCCACCGTCCGGAACCCGCAGCGTGGTCCGTCACCTGTACGGCTGGGCGGGCTTCGGCGACCTCCCGGCCACCCGGTGCAGCACCCGGACGGGTCAGGCAGGCGGCTCCGCAGGGGCAACAGCCGGGCGGCTCGGCGGAGTTCGTGGCCGTCCGCCCGTGCTGCGACTGTCCGGGTGACCGGCAGCGGGCGGTCCTTCGGGCTGTGGTGTCCGGCGGCCACGCCGTGGCGCTCGACCACGAAGCCGGCGAAGTTTGCCGCACACCGGTTTCACCGGAAGGACTCGGCGGCTCCTGCGGCCCAGTCGGCGAAGGTGCGCGGCGCCCGGCCGAGGATCTGCTCGACGTCGGGGCTGACCTTCTGCTCCGCCGCCAGCGGCTCGCCGAGGATGCCGAGCGTGCCCTCCACCACCGGCGCGGGCATGAACTGCAGCATCTGCGCGCGGGCCTCGTCGCGGGTCTGCTCGACGAAGCGCACCGGAGTGCCCAGCGCGTCGCCGATCGCCTCGGCCCGTTCCCGCTGGGTGACCGTCGCGGGACCGGTCAATTCGTACGTACGGCCCGCGTGTCCGGCCTCGCGCAGGACCACGGCCGCGACCTCGGCGACATCCGCCGGGTCGACGGTGGGCAGCCCGACGTCGCCGAAGGGTGCGGCGACCGTGCGCTGCGTACGGATCGACTCGGCCCAGGCGAAGGTGTTGGAGTTCAGGCCGCCGGACCGCAAAACCGTCCATGCGAGGCCAGGCCGGCGGACGGCGTCCTCGAACGTCCCCGGGTGACGGTAGGCCTCCGGCCGAGTCCCGACGCCCTGGGAGGAGAGCAGGACGACGCGCCGCACCCCGCCGGTCGCTGCGATGTCGAGGATGCCCTGCGGGTCGTCGCCCGCGACGAGCAGGAACAGTGCGTCGGCGCCGTCCAGCGCGGTGCGCAGGCTCTCCGGGTCGGCGAGATCGGCCCGCTGGTGCCGTACGCCGTCGGGCAGATGCGCCGGGGGCCGCCGGGAGACAGCCGTCACCTGATCACCGGCCGCGGCAAGGATCCGTACGAGTTCCCGTCCGACGTTTCCGGTCGCGCCCGTTGCAACGATCATGAGATCCCCTGAGTTAGTTAGTTGACTGACTAAGTTGCGACGATAGCCGGTCCTCCGGCCGCGCGTCTATAGTTAGTCAGGTGACTCACTCAAAAGGTGTCCGGCAGTCGCCGGGCAAGCGGGAAAGGCTGGCGGCCGCCGCGGCCCGGGTACTTCACGAGCAGGGCGTCGAACAGACCACGATCGCGGACATCGCACGAGCGGCCGACGTCCCGTTGGGCAACGTGTACTACTACTTCAAGACCAAGGACCAGCTCGTCGAGGCGGCGATCGACGCGCATGCGCAGGGCCTGAGGTCGATGATCGGCGCGCTCGACGAGCTTCCCGCACCCCAGGACCGGCTGAAGGCACTCCTGAACGGCTGGGTCGAACAGCGTGAGCTCACGGCTCGGTACGGCTGCCCCACCGGGACCATGGCCTCGGAACTCGACAAGCGGGCCGACGGCCTCGACCAGTCGGTCGCCAAGGTCATCGAGGTGCTGCTCGACTGGGTCGAGCAGCAGTTCCAGGCGATGGGCCGCAGTGACTCCCGTGAACTCGCGGTCGCTCTGATCGCCGCCTACCAGGGGATCTCGCTGCTCACCAACACCTTCCGGGACCCCGACCTGATGGCCGCCGAAGGGCGCCGGCTGGAACGCTGGATCGACTCGCTCGCCTGACGGGGATCACGCGTCGAGCCGGCTCGTGATCTCGACCGTGTCGCCGACGGCCACCACGCCCTCGCGGACCACCGCGTTCTTCACGCCGAAGCTGACCTTGTTGCCGTAGTCGGGTTCGCGGCGGTACGTCGCGAGGGTCCGGACCGGTTCCGGGCCCGCCCGGAGGCCGGTCGACTGGTCCACGAGCGGGACGTTGCACCGCATCGCCCGCACGGAGTAGGCCAGTTCGGCCGACCCGATGGTCATGCGGCGTACCCGGTCCTCGAAGTGCGGCTCGTCGGTACCGGACAGGACGATGTTCGGGCGGAATCGGTCCATCGGTACGCCGGCCACGTCGCCCCGGGCCTCGATACGGGCGTTGAGGCCGGCCAGCGACGCGGTGGAGGCGACCAGCACCGCATGGGCGTCGGCGAAGGCGACCTTGCCGGGGGTCTCGCCCCAGCCGTCACGGTCGAAGCCGGGGGCCACCCGTACCAGCCGGGACTTCGCGCCGAGCACCTCTGAGAACCACTCGGCGACCGCGTCCCCCTGGTCGCAGGCCTCGCCGAGCGGACGGTCGAACATGCTGACCGCGCGGCGCGGGCCGTCCCGGTCGACGGCCAGCTCCAGGGGCTCCAGGTCCGGTACGGAGAGGGCCAGCACGGCGCCGCCGTCCAGGACTTCGGCCCTGATCGCAGCCATCGTGGGGTGTGTCCGCTGGCTGCGGAACGCGCCGTCCTCGGCGTCCACCACCATGAACGTACGGTCATGCACGAGACCGGTCCCGGTGATCTCCGCCCGGTCGACCGGAACCGCCCCGCAGCCCTTGACGGGGTAGTACGCCAGATTCTGAACGGTGATGGTCATGACGTGCCCTCCTGGGCAGCCGCTTCGAGCGCGTCGACGCTGCCGGACATGATCGTGCGGATGTGCCGGGTGATGAGCTCGACGGGCCAGTCCCACCAGGCGACGGCGAGGAGCCGGGTGACGGTCTCGTCGTCGTAGCGGGTACGGATCAGCCGCGCCGGGTTGCCGCCGACGATGCCGTAGTCCGGGACGTCGCCGGCGACGACCGCCCCGGCACCGATGACGGCGCCGTGCCCGATCCGTACGCCCGGCAGGACCGTCGATCCGTAGCCGAACCAGACATCGTTGCCGACGACGGTGTCGCCCCGGTTCGGCAGTCCGGTCAGCAGGTCGAAGTGGTCGGCCCAGGAGCCGCCCATCGTGGGGAACGGGAACGTGGAGGGGCCGTCCATACGGTGGTTGGCGCCGTTCATGAGGAACCGCACGCCGGTCCCGAGCGCGCAGAACTTTCCGATGACGAGCTTCTCCGGGCCGTAGTGGTACAGCACGTTGCGGGTCTCGAAGGCGGTCGCGTCATCGGGGTCGTCGTAGTACGAGTAGGCGCCTATCTCGATCAGTTCCGATGTCACCAGGGGCTGCAGCTGGACCACACGCGGCTGTCCGGGCATGGGGTGCACAGCGGTGGGGTCGGCGGGGACCGGGCTCATGGCGCCATCATCGCATTGCCCCCGAAGGGCACACGTTTCGTCGGGGGGCCCGCTCGGCACCGAGGGGCGATGCCATGACCTCGGCGCAAGGTGCGGGGCGGGCGCCGGTTCACCGGACCGGTCGTGGTCGGGCCGACGCCGGGCGCCACCGCGGTACGGCCCGTCGGTGCCGAGGGGCACGACGGGCCGACGGCCACTGCTCGTCAGTGACGGGCCATGGGCCTCGTCGGCAGCGGTCGCCAGCGGGCGGCGACGTCGCGCATGACCAGGACGCTGTCCAGCGTCGCGGTGCCGGGCGGGAAGCGGTCCGGGTCCTCGAAGAAGGAAGACCGCGCGGATCGGACCCGTCCGGCTGTCACCCGCCACGCGTCCGTTTCCAGCTCCATGGCTTCGACACGGCGGCCCGAAGCCGTTGGGGACAGGCCCCTGGCCCCGGCGCGGAAGAAGTCCGATGCCTCCTGGAGATCTGTGAAGAGTTCACTGCCGCGCAGTTCGTCGGTGACCTCGGCCGTGACGTCGACCCGGATCTCGCCGTCACGGGTGGCGAGAGCGACCCGTACCTCGTCGGGCGTCTCGTGCACCGTGAAGTCGGCGCGACCGTGCTCGCCCGGGAAAATCCGCCCGCCCGCCCAGGAGTTGATCCGTGAGCCACTGTCGCGGCGTGTGATGTAGACGCCGGTCTCCACGCCGTCCGGGCCGTCCCACTCGACAGAGATGCGGTGCGCAGCGTTCTCGCTGCGCAGACCCGCCGGCGGGGGCGCCCACGTGGGGCGTGCGGAGCCCAGGCGCAGGAGGCAGATACCGGCGACGGCGTGGCCGCGCACCAACTGGGGCCGCAGGTCGGCGGGCAGCAGGCGGACGGCGGCGTCCGGGGCGACCCGGTAGTTCACCAGGAGGCGGCGCTCGATGACGCTGGCGAGTCGGGGCTGGATCATGATGTGCCGCCTTCCTCGTGCGTGGCGGACCGCCACTTGGTGTGGCGCAGGACGATCTGCTCGGGGCAGACGGAGCTCAGGAACCGTCCGATGCTGGTCGCCAGCCGGTCCTCGGCCAGCGAGTAGAGGATGCGGTTGCCGTCGCGGCGCTCGGTGACCAGCCCGGCGCCCTTCAGTACACCGAGGTGGCGGGAGATCGACGGCGCACTGATCGTGAACCGGGCCGCGATCTCCCCGGCCGCCAGCTCGCCGTCCCGGAGGTCCTCCAGGATCTGGCGCCTGGTCGGATCGGCGAGGGCGCGGAAGGCGCTCGCCTCGTCATCGCTCGTTGCCATGCCAGATGTTTAGCACATGAGCTAATTAGCAAACAAGCTAAATGCATGAAAATGGGGGAGCCCCCGCGAGTCACGTCCTCGCGGGGGCTCCCCGTTCATCCGCCTGCCGGTGAAGGCTGAGAAGACGATCACGAGGCAGGACGTCCGTGCGCCCGGGTCAGGGGGTGAGCAGCAGGACGTCGGCGCGCTCCCTGGCGGCCGCGTACCGCTTCGCCACGTCCTGCCAGTTGACGACGCGCCACATGGCCTCGATGAAGTCGACCTTCTGGTTCTTGTACTGGAGGTAGAAGGCGTGCTCCCAGGCGTCGAAGACCAGGATCGGGACCGAGCCCTGGCCGACGTTGCCCTGGTGGTCGTAGACCTGCTCGACGATCAACTTGCCGCTGAGCGGCTCGTACGCCAGTACCCCCCAGCCGGAACCCTGCGTGGTGGCGGCTGCCTTCGTCAGCTGGGACTTGAAGCCCGCGTACGAACCGAAGGAGTCGGTGATGGCGTCCGCCAAGTCGCCGACACCGTCCGCCGCGAGCGGCTCGCCACCACCGTCACCGCTCATGTTGTGCCAGTAGATCGAGTGCAGGATGTGTCCGGAGAGATGGAACGCGAGGTTCTTCTGCAGGCCGTTGACGGCTCCCCAGGCCTCCTTGTCGCGCGCCTCTTCCAGTCGCTCCAAGGTGTCGTTGGCGCCCTTGACGTAGGCGGCGTGGTGCTTGTCGTGGTGGAGCTCGATGATCTGCGGGTTGATGACCGGTTCGAGCGCCGCGTAGTCGTAAGGGAGTTCCGGGAGCGTGTACGTGGCCATGGGGCGAACCCTCCAGCTGCTGTCCTGTTGTTATTGCAACCTATATGCAAGAGCAGGCTAACAGCAGGAAGGGCGGAGTGTGATCAGCCCTTCGGGCCAGGAGCGCAGGTCGTCCCGGGCGGGCGTCACCGGGTGGTTCGCCGTCGGCCTGATGTACGGCGACGGGCGGGCGGGGCCGAGGGGACCGGCATGGTGGCGGCCGGGTTCATCGCAGCCGGCGCGATCGACTGATGCACGGCGCGGACCGCTTTCCGGTGCGCGCCCGCCGGACCAGGGAACGGTGGCGGCGTGACCCCGGTCCTCAGGGGCGTCACCGCGTCGCCGGCCGGGTAGCGTAGCTACGTGTTTTACAACTGCCGTTCCCTGGAAGGAAGGTGGTTGTCCGGCGGGGCGTCGGACCGCGGCGGCGGGCGTTGACCGCCGCACTCTCCGGACGGGTCCCGGCGGGACGGGGCACCTCGGCCCGTGACCACGAGCCACGGGCGGCGGGCCACATGGTCAGAATCCGGCAGGTCCTGCGCCCGGACCCGGCGCGCACCGCCCGCCGCACCGCGCGGTACCTCAAGCTGGTGGATGAACTGGAACGGCGGGGCCGACGGCCCGGGGCGCTTGCCGCCCACGCCCGGGCCCGAACGGAGAGCCGATGACCATCTTCCCCACGACCCTGCTGCTCGCCCGGCACGGACAGACCGTCTGGCACTCCGAGAACCGCTACGCCGGCGCCAGCGACGTCGCACTCACCGACGAGGGCCGCCGCCAGGCCGAGCAACTGGCGGAGTGGGCGGTCCGGCACCCGGTCGACGCGATCTGGACGTCGACCGTCTCCCGCGCCATCGAGACCGCCGAACCCGCCTGCCGGGCGCTCGGCCTCGTACCTGGGCGCGAACACGATCTGCGCGAGTGCCACTTCGGGGAGGTGGAGGGGCGCACCCTCGCCGAATTCGCCGCCGAGGACCCGAAATGGGCAGAGGCGTATGTCGCCGACCCGGTGACCCACCCCTTCCCCGGGGCCGAGGACCCGCGCACGGCGGCGGCCCGGGGGACGGCGGCGCTGCGCCGGATCGCACGCTTCCATCCGGGGCAGCGGGTACTGGTCGTCGCACACAACACGCTGCTGCGGCTGGTGCTGTGCGAACTGCTGTCGATCCCGCTCGGCGCGTACCGCCGGGCACTACCGCAATTGCGCAACGCGGCGGTGAGCGAGGTGCAGCTGGGGGACGAGGGCGGCGCGCTGCTCTCCCTCAACGTGCCGTGCGCCCCCGACGTCAGTTCCTGACGGCCGCGGCCCGCCGCTGGCGCACCACACCGATGACGGCCAGTACGGCGGTCAGCGCACCGGTCGCCAGCAGCTGGTCGCGCGTGTCGGGCTCGCGCAGCATCAGCAGGAAGATGCCTGCCATCGCCGCCAGCGCGAGCAGCGTCCCCACCGGGAACAGCCACATCCGCACGACCAGCTTCTCGGGTGCCTCGCGCTCCAGCCGGCGGCGCAGGAGCAGCTGCGACACCGCGATGAAGATCCAGACGACCAGGATCACCGCGCCGATCATGTTGAGCAGCCAGGGGAAGACATCGTCCGGCCGCCAGTAGCTCAGCAGGACACACAGGAAGCCGAAGACGGACGAGACGAGCACTGCGGTACGAGGCACGCCGGAGCTGACCCGGCCGAGCCGCTTCGGGCCCTGGCCGCGGGCGACCAGCGAGCAGGCCATCCGCGAAGCGCCGTAGATGTTCGCGTTCATGGCGGAGAGCAGTGCGATCAGGATGACCACATTCATGATCTCCGCGGCGCCGCTGATGCCCAGGTGGTCGAGGGTCGCGTAGAACGGGCCGACCGCCGCGACCTTCGGGTCGTCCCACGGTACGAGGGTGACGATGACCGCCATCGAACCGACGTAGAACAGCGCGATCCGCCACATCGCCGTCCGGACCGCCTTGGCGACGCCCTGCACCGGGTTCTCGGACTCGGCCGCGGCGATGGTGACCGTTTCCAGACCGCCGTAGGCGAAGACGGAGGCGAGTAGTCCGATGATGAAGCCGTTGGAGCCGTTCGGCAGGAACCCGCCGTCGCCACGGAGATTGGCGCCGCCCGGGGCATCCGTGCCGGGCAGCACCCCGAGGATCGCCAGCACACCCAGCACCAGGAAGAGCGTGATCGCGGCGACCTTCAGCGAGGCGAACCAGAACTCGAACTCGCCGAAGTTCTTCACGGCGGCCAGGTTCGTGCCGAGGAAGACCACCATGAACAGCGCCACCCACGCCCACTCGGGGGTGCCGGGCAGCCAGCCGGTGACGATCTTCGCGGCACCGATCCCTTCCAGCCCGACGGCGACACAGAGCAGCACCCAGAACGCCCAGCCGGCGGTGAACCCCGCCCACGGCCCGATCGCCCGTTCCGCGTGCACGGAGAAGGAACCGGAGGCCGGATTGGCCGCGGACATCTCGCCGAGCATGCGCATCACGAACATGACGAGCAGCCCGGAGACGGCGTAGGCGATGACGATCGAGGGCCCGGCGGAGGCGATACCGGCTCCGGAACCGACGAACAGCCCGGCACCGATGACACCGCCCAGGGCGATCATCGACAGATGGCGCTGCTTGAGTCCATGGGTGAGGGCGGAGTCGGCCTTGACGGCGGAGACATCGGAGCCGGCCGGGACTGCGGAGACTTCGGAGCCGGCGGTGGGGGGAGACGCGGAGGTCCGAGACATGGACGTGCTCTGTTCGGTAGCTGAGACAGGGACGAGCCCACAGTCTGTGCGCGCCTCCCGCTCACACGGAACAGGTGTCCGCTATACGGGCACCAGGCTCACACAAGGTGAACACCTGCGTACACATGCCCGGTGCACGCCCCGCCACGGGTCGGCCCGTCAGGCGCGTCGCCGGTCCCGCAGCTCCCGCGCCCCCGCGACGAGCAGCACCAGACCCGTCGCCCCCGCCGACCACAGCACTTGCGGGCGCGCCGCGTCATCGGTCAGCATCAGCACCAGTACGGCCACGAGCGCGGCCAGCGTCACCCACGTCAGCCACGGGTAGCACCACATGCGCAGGGTCAGCGCCTCGGGCGCCTCGCGCTCCAGCCGGCGGCGCAGCCGCAGCTGTGACGCGGCGATCAGCCCCCAGACGAACAGCAGTACCGCGCCCACCGAGTTGAGCAGATAGAGGAAGACGGAGTCGGGCCACTTCAGATTGAGCAGTACGGAGACGAAGCCGAAGGCGACCGAGGCGAGGACCGCCCGCCGCGGCACCCCGCCCCCGCTACCGCCCCCGGACACCTTCAGCAGTCCGCGCGGCCCCTCGCCGCGCTCGGCCAGCGAGAAGACCATCCGGGACGCGCCGTAGAGATTGGCGTTCAGCGCGGAGAGCAGCGCCACGAACACCACGATGTTCATGATCTGTCCGGCCGACGGCACCCCGATCGCGTCCAGGACCTTGACGTACGGGCTCAGCCCGGCGTGCTGCGCGGTCCACGGCAGCACGGTGACGATGACCAGCATCGAGCCGACGTAGAAGAAGAGGATCCGCACGACCGCGCTGCGCACCGCACGTCCCACCGCGCGCGCCGGGTTGTCGGTCTCGGCCGCAGCGATCGTCACGACCTCCAGGCCGCCGAACGCGAAGACGACGGTCAGCACGCCTGAGACGACGCCGCCCCAGCCGTTCGGCAGGAAGCCGCCCTGCCCGGTGAGGTTGGTCAGACCGACCGGATCGGTGTCGGGGAGCAGACCGAAGACAGCGAGCAGCCCGAGCACCAGGAAGATCACGATCGCGGCGACCTTGAGGGCGGCGAACCAGAACTCGAACTCGCCGAAGTTCTTCACCGCGGTCAGATTCGTGACCGTGAACACCACCATGAACGCCAGCACCCACGCCCACTGGTCCACGCCCGGCACCCAGCCGTGGGCGATCTGCGCGGCGGCCGTCGCCTCCACGGCGAGGACCACCACCAGCAGGAACCAGTAGAGCCACCCCACACTGAACCCGGCCCAGCGGCCGAGCGCCCGCTCGGCATGGACGGAGAAGGCGCCGGAGGCGGGTATCGCGGCCGACATCTCGCCGAGCATCCGCATCACCAGCATCGCGAGCGCGCCGGCGATCAGATACGACACGACGATGCCCGGCCCGGCGACCGCGATCCCGGCGCCCGAACCGACGAAGAGCCCGGCGCCGATCACCCCGCCCAGGCCGAGCATGGTCAGATGGCGCTGCTTCAGTCCGTGCGAGAGCGGTTCCTGCTGCGTGGGGGGAGGGGCGTCGTGCATGGGGTGCGGGTCACTCTCGGATAATTTATGGGGAACCTACAGTCTCACGCTGCGAGACCTGGCCCGTCGGGTGCCCCCTTCAGGTCCCCACCTCAGTGACAAGCATCACGCCGTCACGTGATTGCGTACCGGTCTTTGTCCGAACCCCACCAACCCGCCAACCGCCGCTTTGTGGGCGGCTGATGGTGATCGAGCGTTAACCCGTGGGCTAACGTCAGCCTCAGTCTGTCCCCACCTGCCCTCACCACCGCGGAGTCCCGATGAGCACTGCTGCCGCCCCCGTCCGTACCGGAGCGGTCCTCGCCGACCTGCTGCCCGCCGCCAGGCACCGTTACGCCGTCGACACGGCCCTGGTCGTCGGCGGCGCCGCGCTCACCGGCATCGCCGCGCAGATCGCCGTCCCGGTCCCCGGCTCCCCGGTCCCCGTCACCGGCCAGACCTTCGCCGCGCTCCTTGTCGGCACCGCGCTCGGCGCTCGCCGCGGCTTCCTCTCCCTCGCCGTGTACGCGCTCGTCGGCATGGCGGGCATGCCGTGGTTCGCCGGCGGCAGTTCCGGCGCGGGCGGCGCCTCGTTCGGTTACGTCCTCGGCATGCTCCTCGCCGCCACCGTGGTCGGCGGTCTCGCCCGCCGCGGCGGCGACCGCTCCGTGCTGCGTACCGCCGGCACCATGGTGCTCGGCTCCGCGATCATCTACGCGGTCGGTGTCCCGTACCTCGCGCTGTCCACCGGCATGTCCGCGAGCGCCGCTATCGCGGCCGGCCTGGTGCCCTTCCTGCTCGGTGACGCCTTGAAGGCGGCGCTGGCGATGGGCGCGCTGCCCGCCGCCTGGAAGCTCGTCGGCCGCCGGGGCTGACGGAGGCTCACGCGTCTCACGCGCTTTCGCCGACCGTTCCGAAGAGGCTCGCCGGGTCGTACTACGACACCACACCGGCGAGCCTCTTCCGTGTCCGCTCGTCATGGCGCTTCGGTACGGTCCCCGCCGCCGGACGAGAAGTTCGGCGGCCGGCCCACGGGCAGTGGTTCCCGGGTCCCGGACAACCGCGCGCACAGCTCCCCTACCGCCGTCACGTCCGTACCGTCGAGCGGCGACAGCAGCCGCACCGGACAGGCTGCGTCGCCGTACGGCACGGCACTGGGCACCGCGGACCCAGCGGCCGGCGGCCCGCCCGGCCGGCTGATCCCGCACCACCGTCGTCATCGGTGCCTTCGGCCCGGACGACGCCGGGGTCCGCAGAGCCCGGTCCGCGTCCGGTGCGCTGGGCGTCGCGCTCTCCGCGCCCGGCGCGGTACACGACGGCGGCCCGGGCCTCGTCGGCATCGGTGATGCCGACGAGGCCCGGGCCGGAGCGTGGGACCTGTCCGGAACCCGGCCGGTTCCTCCGCCGACCGGGGTCGCCGGGGCGGAGGGTGGGCCGGGCAGGCAGCGGGTGGTTCTTGGAGAGGCTCTCCGTTCGCCCGGTGTACGGCAGGAGAGACCTCCCCGGTGCACCTGACATCGACGGTCAGGTGTGGATGGGGCCGATCAGGCGTCGGCGGACTCGTCCGCCGTGACCGCGGCAGCTCCGGCCCTGCGCTGACGGACGTCACGTACCAGCGAGATCGCCACCACGATCGCCGCGACGAGCAGCGAGAGCAGCACCTGCTCACGGCCGCTGTCGTCGGTCAGCATGTAGACCAGCACGAACGAGATCATGGCGATGGTCGCCCAGGTCAGATACGGGAAGAGCCACATCCGCACGACCAGCTTCTCCGGCGCCTCGCGCAGGATGATGCCGCGCATCCGCAGCTGGGTGAAGCAGATGACCAGCCAGACGAACAGGGCGACGGCACCGGAGGAGTTCAGCAGGAACTGGAAGACGGTGTCCGGCCACTGGTAGTTGAAGAACACGGCGACGAAGCCGAAGACGACGGAGGACAGGATGGCCGCCCGCGGCACGCCCCGCTTGTTCGTCCGCGCGAACGCCTTCGGCGCGTCACCGCGCTCGCCGAGCGAGAACGCCATCCGCGAGGCCGTGTAGAGGCCGGAGTTGAGGCAGGACAGCACGGCGGTGAGCACGATGACGTCCATCACCTGTCCGGCGTGCGGGATGCCGATCGAGTTCAGGGCGGCGACATAGCTGCCGTCCTTGAGGATCGACGCGTCGTTCCACGGCAGCAGCGTCAGCACGATGAAGATCGAGCCGAGGTAGAAGACGGCGATCCGCCAGATCACGCTGTTGGTGGCCTTCTGGACGGCGCGCTGCGGGTTCTCCGACTCGCCGGCCGCCAGCGTCACGATCTCGCTGCCCATGAACGAGAAGACGACCATGAGTACACCGGTGAGGATGGCACCCGGCCCGTGGGGGAAGAAGCCGCCACTGTCGGTGAGATGCGCGAGCCCCGACCCCGGGTTGTCCGAACCGGGCAGCAGCCCGAAGACGGCGAGCAACCCGACGACCACGAACGCGGCGATCGCCACGACCTTGATCCCGGCGAACCAGAACTCGAACTCTCCGTACGAACTGACCGAGACCAGGTTCGTCGCGGTGAGCACCACCATGACGATCAGCGCCCATGCCCACTGCGGGACGCCCGGCACCCAGCCCTCCAGGATCTTGGCACCCGCCGTGGCTTCGACGGCGAGCACCACGACCCAGAAGAACCAGTACAGCCAGCCGATCGAGAAGCCGGCCCAGCGGCCGAGGGCGCGGTCGGCGTAGGCGGAGAAGGAGCCCGAGCTGGGCCGGGCCGCGGCCATCTCGCCGAGCATCCGCATCACGAAGACGACCATGAGGCCGACCAGCGCGTACGAGAGCAGGATGGCGGGTCCCGCGGCGGCGATACCGGCACCGGAACCCACGAAGAGGCCCGCGCCGATCACTCCGCCGATGGCGATCATCGAGAGGTGACGGTTCTTGAGACCGGCCTGGAGCCCGTCCGAGGAGCCCGGCTTGTCCGCCCGGCCCGGCTCGCCGGGCTGGTGGCCCGGCCCTGCCAGAGTCGTTTGCGTCATGGATCGAATCCTTACGTTCTGGATCACTCGGTTCCGTGGCTGTGCCGCTGCACGGTGGTGGGCGGCGAGTCTCAGGCATTGAAGCCGCAGAAACTCGGAAGCGGAACCCCCTCTTCCGGATCATTGTCCGGATCGTTGCCGGTGTGGGTTTGCGCACACACGCTCCGCACAAGGGCTCCGCACGGGGGAGGCCCGGAGGGTCCCGACCCCGATGACGGCTACCCCGTGATCCGCATGCCACACTCGTCACATGCGCGTGTACCTCGGCTCAGACCATGCCGGTTTCGAACTCAAGAACCACCTCGTCGAGTGGCTCACGGCCCAGGGCCACGAAGCCGTCGACTGTGGCCCCCACATCTACGACGCCCAGGACGACTACCCGCCGTTCTGCCTGCGCGCCGCCGAGAGGACGGCCGCGGACGCGGGCAGCCTCGGCATCGTGATCGGTGGCTCCGGCAACGGCGAGCAGATGGCCGCCAACAAGGTCAAGGGCGTGCGCGCCGCGCTCGCCTGGAGCGAGCAGACCGCCGCTCTCGGCCGCGAGCACAACGACGCCAACGTGGTGGCCATCGGCGGCCGTATGCACACGGTGGAGGAGTCGACGAAGTTCGTCGAGATCTTCCTCGCCACGCCGTACTCGGGTGAGGAGCGTCACACCCGCCGCATCGCGATGCTGACCGCGTACGAGACGACGGGCGAGCTTCCCCCGATCCCGGCCCACCACCCGCAGCAGGGCTGACCGTCCCACCCCCGTGCCGCCGGTCCGTCCGGCGGCACAGCCATTTCCCCTTGTCCCACGTAACCCAGGAGAGCCACCGCCGTGCCCGAGGGACACACGATCCATCGCCTGGCCGCGGACCACCGCGACCGGTTCGTGGGCGGGCCGGTGCGGGTCAGCAGCCCGCAGGGCAGGTTCTCGGACAGCGCGGCGCTCCTCGACGGCCGTGGGTTCACCGGCGTCGACGCGCACGGCAAACACCTGTTCCTCGGATTCGAGGGCGCCGGATGGATCCACATCCACCTCGGCCTGTTCGGCAAGCTCCACTTCGGTACGACACCCGTTCCGCCGCCCACGGACACCGTCCGTCTGCGTCTGGCCAACGACGACCACCACGCGGACCTGCGCGGCCCGACGACCTGCGCCCTCATCACGGAACCCGAGAAGCGCGCGATACACGACCGGCTGGGCCCGGACCCGCTGCGGGCCGACGAGGACGGCGAACGCGCCTGGCGGCGGATCTCGCGCAGCCGCATCACGGTGGCCGCGCTGCTTATGGACCAGAAGATCATCGCGGGCGTCGGCAACGTGTACCGGGCGGAGGTCCTGTTCCGGCACGGCATCGACCCGTACCGCCAGGGCAAGGACCTCGCCCGTGCGGAGTGGGACGCGATCTGGGCGGACCTGGTCACACTGATGCGCGCGGGTGTACGGAACAACCGGATCGACACGGTGCGCCCGGAGCACATGCCGGAGGCGATGGGGCGGGCGCCGCGGGTGGACGACCATGGGGGTGAGGTGTACGTGTACCGGCGGGCCAGGCAGGGGTGCCACATCTGCGGCACGGAGATCCGCGCGGCGGACCTGGCGGCCCGCAACCTCTTCTGGTGCCCGACCTGCCAGCGCGCCTAAGGGTTGTCACGGTAATCCCCGGTGGCACAGCGCGCGGCGGCGGATGCGGTGCATCGAAAGGCGGAGGGGCCTACCCGAAACGGCCGCCGGGCGCCCCGGCAACGTCACCCCTTGCTAGAACCCGCGCGGAAGCCAGGGCTCCACCATCCCCGAGAACGCCGACGCCGCCTCCGCCAGCGCACCCGGCCGCAGCTCCCGTACCCGCCCGGCCCGCGCCAGCGAGACCAGCGATTCGCCGCCCAGGTACACCGCCCCCAACTCCCGCACTGAAAGCGCCAGATCCGCCGGATCATCCGTCCGCTTGCACGACGCGCCTCCCTTCGCGTCGGCCGTGAGCCGCCAACGCCCCGCGTTCCACGGGCAGAACGCGTCCTCGACCTCGAACACCACGTCCACCGCAGCCCGGTAAGCCCGCGCCTCCAGCGCCGCGCCCAGCTCCACCAGCCGTACGTACAGCGAGTCGCGCAGCTTGATGTTGCAGCGGCGCACGTCCGAGACGAGATGCAGAACCGCATCGTCGACCGGCCGGTTCCGCGCCTCGACCGTCGACGTCAGGTCGATCTCGAAGAGGAACCGCCACAGCGCCGCATACGCCGCCGGGTCCAGCGCCGACAGGTCGTCCACGGCGATCCGGCCCTTGGGGCCCGCCGCGTCCCAGTCCGGCTTGATGCGGAACGTCGAGTACCCGACGACCTGACCCGCCCGCTCGGCCAGCAGGCACTGCAGCGGCGACGCCCCCCGTCGCGCGCTCGCCGGGTCGATCAGCGCCCTCCGCTCCCAGCCGGGACCGTGCACCGGCGTCCCCGGCCGCCCTGCCACCAGCTGCTCGTACACGCCCTCGCACGCAGCGGTCGCCTCGTCCGGCTTGGCGTACCGCAGGCGGACCTCGTCCGTGCCGTCCGGCACTGCCAGCCGCACCCGGTCCGTGTCGATCTCCAGGGACATCTGCCTCGTGGCCGCCTCGTATCCGAACCGGCCGTAGATCGCGGGCTCCGAGGCCGTCAGCACGGCGAGGGGTTCACCCAGTGCCCGCACGTCGTCGAGCTGACGCCGCATCATCGAGGTCAGCAGTCCGCGCCGGCGGTGCGTGGCCGCGACACTGACCATCGTCACGCCGGCCGCGGGCACCAGGGCGCCGCCGGGCACGGCCAGCCGGAAGCTGAAGGCGCCCGCCGTACCGACCACGTCCGGGCCGTCCCAGATGCCGATCGACCGCTCGGGCTCGGTCAGTTGCTCCCACAGCTCGCGCTCCTCCGGAGAGTCGGCGACGCCGCCGAACGCGAGCTCGAGGCTCCCGAACCATTCGTTCCATTCGGACGGACGCAACACCCGTAGCTCACTAGTCATATGCCATGCCTACCAGGGGTACGGCAGACGGGCGACCCGTTTTCGAACGCATTGTCACAGGGGTCCCCCTGCACCCGAGGCGCTCGTGTGGATAAGGTCCCCGCAATGGCCCGTCGCGCAGGAGCAGACTCGTACCCGGCCCGATTGCAGAAATCGGCGCACCGGGCGCGCATCGCGCTGCGCAAATCCGGTGTCGACTACTTCCGCGGCGACGGCTCCGACTGGATCGCCCTGGCCGGTCTGCTGCTGACCGTCCCGGCCATCACCTGCGGCACGCTGCTGAACCCGGTGTGGTGCGCACCGGCTGCGCTCGTCCTCCCGATCGTCGCGGGCGGTCTGCTGCTGCGACCGGCCAGCCTGCTCGGGCTGTACGCGACCGCCGCCGCGGCCCTGATCGTCGAGGCGATCGCGCTCGGCCCGTACTCGGAGGGGCCCGCCCGGGTGACCCCGGGCACCGTCCTGGTGGTCGCGGCCTGCGGATTCTTCGGGCTGATCCTCGCCCAGTTCCGGGCCAGGGTCGGCGTGCCGTGGCGGCGCGGCGGCACCATGCTCTTCGACCTGCGCGAACGCATCCGGGTGCAGAGCGCCCTGCCGCGGCTGCCGCAGGGCTGGCACCGTGAGATGGCGCTGCGCCCGGCGGGCGGCCAGTCGTTCTCCGGCGACTTCGTCGTCGCGGCCCGCACCAACGGCGGCCGCACCCTGGAGGCCGTACTCACCGATGTCTCCGGCAAGGGCATGGACGCGGGATCCCGCGC
Source organism: Streptomyces sp. NPDC005262 (assembly GCF_042872425.1). Classification (NCBI taxonomy): domain Bacteria; kingdom Bacillati; phylum Actinomycetota; class Actinomycetes; order Kitasatosporales; family Streptomycetaceae; genus Streptomyces; species Streptomyces sp. NPDC005262. Next base: position 933,857 of record NZ_JBIAKK010000002.1, on the reverse strand, counting down.
GCTGCTGCTGTCCGGCGCGTTCGGCGGCCTGCTCGGCTCGCTGCCCCCGCACGGCTTCCTGCCCGCGGCCAACGCCTATCTGCTGCGCCAGGACTGGGACGAGGGCTTCGCGACCTCCATCCATCTGGTGCTGGACCTGGAATCGGGCGACTACGAACTCCTCTCCGCGGGCCACCCGCCGGCCCTGCAACTGCACGCGGGCAGCGGCCGGTGGGAGGAGAAGGCGGCGGAGGGCCCGCTGCTCGGGGTGTACGACGGGGCACAGTTCGACGCGGTGAAGGGCTCACTGGCCCCCGGCGATGTGCTGATGCTCTTCACGGACGGCCTGGTGGAGGCGTCCGACCGGGACATCGCGGAGGGCATCGACCGGCTGACCGGAGAGGCCGACCGCTATGTCGTCACCGGCTTCGACGGCGCGGCCTGGCATCTGATCGAGGCGTGCGCCAAGGACGTCAACGACGACCGGGCGCTGTTGCTGCTGTCCCGCCGGTCCTGAACCGTACGGAGGCAGGGCAAGGCACTCGGGCCCGGCCGTCATGACCAGGCCCGTCCACGCGGCCCTACGCCGGACGACCGCCCGTCCGTAGAGTCCTCCCATGCCCACACCACGCACACCCCTGACCCTGACCGAAGTCGAGGCGATCGCCCGCAGCGCGCACGCCGGCCAGCAGGACAAGGCGGGACTCCCGTACGCCGAACACCTCGCCGCCGTGGCGGACGGTGTACGGGCCAGGGGCGGCAGCGACGACCAGATCGCCGCCGCCTGGCTGCACGACGCGGTCGAGGACGACGCGCTGTCCGCCGAGTGGCTGGCGGCCGCCGCGCTGCCCCAGCAGGTCAAGGACATGGTCCTCGCCGTCACCAGACGGGACGGCGAAGACCTGGCGGCGTACACCCGGCGCATCCTCGCCACCCCGGGCGCCTTGCTGATCAAGGAATCCGACCTCGCGCACAACGCCGACCCGACCCGCCTCGCGGTCCTGGATCCGGCGACGCGTACCCGACTGACCGCGAAATATGCGCAGGTACGCGCGCTGCTCGGACTCGGCGCCGGTGAATCGCCCACCGAACAGCCGGATCCGGCCAACACCACGGAGGGCTGATCCACTCAGAGCTTGGCGGCGTCCCGCCGGAACGCCCAGTTCATGTCCGGCTCGGTCACGCAACGCAGCGCCCGTCGCACCGGCGGTGTGCACAGCAGCGTCACCGCGCAGGCCGCGACCAGCGAGACGACGACCAGGCCGCCCGGCGAGGCCAGCCACTCGTACCGGTCGAACAACCCGACGTAACCGGCACCCTTGACCAGGAAACCGTGCAGCAGATAGCCGCAGATCGTGCCGGCGCCCAGCACGGTGAACCACATGTGGCGACGCGGCACCCAGGCCAGGAAACCGATGGTGAGCAGCAGCGCGCAGCCGAACATCATCAGCGTCATCACCGCACCCGACCACCACGGGGCGCCCATCTCGGGGGCGCTGTTGCTGCGGTAGAACCAGCCCAGCTGCATCCGCGGCGCCGCCCAGTACGCGAACAGGGCGGCCCCGGCGAACAGCGGCAGCGCCAGCAGCCGCACCTCACGCCGACGCATCATCTGGAAATGCTCGGGCTTCAGTTGGAGTCCGAGCACGAAGAACGGCAGGAACTGCAGGACCCGCTGGAGGTCGAGATCGTCGCCGATCGTGGGGGAGAACGACGCGAGCACGGCAATGACGAGCGCGACCGGCAGCGGGTGGCGCAGTGCCTGCCAGATGGGCGTGGTGAGCCGCCAGATGAACAGCGCGGCCAGGAACCAGGTGAGGAACCAGGGGTCGATCAGGCTGATCGGATGGTCCGGCGAGTCGTCCGCGTACCGCTTGAAGAGCGAGTACGCCGTCTCGAAGACCACATAGGGCACGGCGACGCCGGTGACCAGGCGCTTCATCTTCTTGGCGCTCATGTCGAACGAGCGCGAGAAATAGCCGGAGATGATGATGAAGGCCGGCATGTGGAACGTGTACGCGACCATGTACAGCGCGCGGGCGGTCCGGCTCCCGTCCATCACCGGCACCCATGCGTGCGCCACGGCGACGAGCACGATCGCCAGGTATTTGGCGTTGTCGAAGTAGGCGTCACGCCGCTTCGTCGGCGCGACCGTCGAAGGCTGGTTCACCACCGGTACGGGGCGTGCCGCGGTGATGGTCGTGCCGCCCTGGCGTCTGGGCTCCGACTCCCGGGTCGCTGGGGGGAGCGGGGCCCTCTGAAATGTGTTCGGAGCGTGGAACATCTAAAGCACCTTAGACGCCTCGATTGGAATTCGTAAAACCGTCCGCAGATATTGCGTGTTCCCGCCCAATCGAAAGTGAAACTACCGAAAACCGCCCCCTATGGCCCGATTGATCCTCCTTAAATGGGGCATATCGCCAGGCGGTTGAATGGAGTGAATTTCATCGCATCGGGTGCGGCGAAACGCGTGTGAACGACCTGTGTGGATATGGAAACGATCACGGCCCGGCGCTTTTTGACCGACGCCCGCGGATAGGCCCCGTGTCGCCGGCCGACTCCTGGACGGAGTCCCGGAAGAGCGGGGCGAGGGGCTGTCCGCCACGGCGCACGCGGGGCGTGAGGATGGCGCGATCCCGACAGTTCCGTTCGTCACCTGGCAGCAACCACAGGGGAGTTGGTGGCACGATGGACGCAGCGGAGGAGTGCCCGGGCGCACGCTTCCGGGCCGGCAAGGCGGACCGACCGAAGGTGTGATCAGTCGTGGCCATTTCACTGTCTGTGGTGCTTCTGTTGGCGATCATCCTGGTGGTCCTGATCCGAGGCGGCTCCATCAAAGCCGGACCCGCGATCGTCGCGGTGCTCTTCGGCTTCTTCCTGGCATCGACCGGCATGGCGCCGTCGATCAACAGGTTCATGAACTCGATAGCGGAGACCATCAACCACATCAGCTTCTGATCCGCACCGCAGACGGCGGACGCGGAACGCAGAAGGCCCGGTCCGACGAGCAATTCGCCGAACCGGGCCCACGCATGGAGCGGGCGACGGGAATCGAACCCGCGTAGCTAGTTTGGAAGACTAGGGCTCTACCATTGAGCTACGCCCGCAGGCGCCACAGGTCCTCGGACCGCGGCACGAGGAGCATCGTAGCGGGTCGCGGACGTTGTTCGCACACCTCATCGCGGCACCAGGTGCCGCAATCCGCGCCGTCCCCGTAAAGCGGCCTGAGCGCTGCCGATCTGCATGTACCCTACGTGTCGCACCGACGGGGTGTGGCGCAGCTTGGTAGCGCGTCCGCTTTGGGAGCGGAAGGTCGTCGGTTCGAATCCGGCCACCCCGACCACAGGCAAGATCGCGTTGTGGGAGTCATCCCCCTTGCCGTTACTATGCAAATTGCGTGCCCGTGTGTCTGATGTACCGGGCTCGATCCGCGGAGCCGCTGTCCGGTGGCCGAGCAGAACCCCCAAGAAGTCAGCCACCAAGGAGACCGAACCGTGAAGAGCGCCGTGGAGACCCTGAACCCGACTCGGGTTCGGCTCAGCATCGAGGTGCCCTTCGAGGAGCTCAAGGACAGCCTCGACGCGGCGTACAAGAAGATCAACCAGCAGGTCACGGTGAAGGGCTTCCGTAAGGGCAAGATCCCCAACCGCGTCATCGACCAGCGGTTCGGCCGTGGTGCTGTGCTGGAGGAGGCCGTCAACGACGCCCTCCCGAAGTTCTACACCGAGGCTGTCAACGAGGGTGAGCTCAACGTTCTGGGCCAGCCCGAAGTCGACATCACCGAGCTGAAGGACGGCGAGCTGCTGGCCTTCACCGCCGAGGTCGACGTGCGCCCCGCGATCGAGATCCCGGACTACTCCGGCATCGAGGTCACCGTGGACGCCCTCGAGGTCAGCGACGAGGACGTCGAGAAGGCCGTGGAGCAGCTCCGTGAGCGCTTCGCCTCCACCAACCCGGTGGAGCGCGCCGCCGCGGAGGGCGACGTCGTCACGATCGACCTGCAGGCCAAGGTCGACGGCGAGGTCCTGGAGGACGGCGTGGCCGAGGGTGTCTCGTACACCATCGGTTCCGGCGAGCTCCTCGACGGCATCGACGCGGCCGTCACCGGCCTGGAGGCGGGCGGCGAGGCCACCTTCACCTCCGAGCTGAAGGGTGGCTCGGCCGAGGGCAAGGAGGCCGAGGTCACCGTCAAGGTCACCGCCGTCGCCGCCCGTGAGCTCCCCGAGCTGGACGACGAGTTCGCCCAGATGGCGAGCGAGTTCGACACCCTCGACGAGCTGAAGGCGGACAGCCGCACGCGCCTCGAGAACACCAAGCAGTACGACCAGGCCACCCAGGCCCAGGAGCGCGTCCTCGACGAGCTGCTGAAGCTGGCCGAGGTCCCGATCCCCGAGAAGCTGCTCGCGGACGAGGTGCAGACCCGCAAGCACAACCTGGAGCACCACCAGCTCGGCCAGATGGGTCTGACCCTCGAGAAGTACCTGGAGATCCAGGGCAAGACGCTCGAGGAGTTCGAGGCCGAGACCTCCGAGCAGGCGATCAAGGGCATCAAGACCCAGTTCATCCTTGACGAGCTCGTCAACAAGGAGAAGCTGAACGTCAACCAGGAGGAGCTCACCGAGCACCTCATGCGGCGCGCTGCTTCCTCCGGGATGAGCCCCGACCAGTTCGCCCAGGCCGTCGTCGAGGGCGGCCAGGTGCCGATGCTCGTCGGCGAGGTCGCCCGCGGCAAGGCGCTCGCCGTGGTCGTCGAGGCCGCCAAGGTCGTCGACACCAACGGTGAGCTCGTCGAGCTCGAGGACGAAGAGGAAGAGGCCGTCGAGACGGTCGAGGCCGCCGAGGATCACACCGAGGCCGCCGCCGAGGAGAAGACCGAGGCCTGAGCCTCGCGCTGAACCCGTACGACGGGCTCCGGACGCTCAGCGTCCGGAGCCCGTCGTCGTATCGGTGGCCGACCCCCACAATCCTTGTGCGCACTGCTCAGCTTGCGCTCCCAGCGAACAGTTGCGGAAGCGGGATGGCGTTGTCCTACCTGCGCGTTAGGGTCCATGAATAGGAAGGGTGGGGGAGTCCCCGCCCGCCCGGTACGAAGACGCTGAGACGGCCGGAGCCGTCAGAGACGAGCAGGTGGATACGTGACGAATCTGATGCCTTACGCCGCCGGAGAGCCGTCCCTCGGTGGTGGCCTCGGCGACCAGGTCTACAGCCGACTGCTCGGCGAGCGCATCATCTTCCTGGGTCAGCAGGTCGACGATGACATCGCCAACAAGATCACGGCGCAGCTGCTTCTCCTTGCCGCGGAGCCGGACAAGGACATCTACCTCTACATCAACAGCCCCGGTGGCTCGGTGACGGCCGGCATGGCGGTCTACGACACCATGCAGTACATCCCGAACGACGTGGTCACCATCGGTATGGGCATGGCGGCCTCGATGGGCCAGTTCCTGCTGACCGGTGGCACCGCGGGCAAGCGCTTCGCGCTCCCGAACACCGACATCCTCATGCACCAGGGTTCGGCCGGCATCGGTGGTACCGCGTCGGACATCAAGATCCAGGCGCAGTACCTGCTCCGCACGAAGCAGCGGATGGCGGAGATCACCGCCCGCCACTCCGGTCAGACCGTGGAGACGATCATTCGCGACGGTGACCGCGACCGCTGGTACACCGCGGAGGAGGCCAAGGAGTACGGCCTCATCGACGAGATCATCACGATCGCCTCGGGCGTTCCGGGCGGCGGCGGCACCGGGGCCTGAGCCCTGTCCGTCCAGCCCGCAGCCCCAGCCCCCAGAACGCCACCAGGATGGTGAACACCCACATGAACAACTTCCCCGGCGCCTCCGCGAGCGGTCTCTACACCGGCCCGCAGGTGGACAATCGCTACATCGTGCCGCGCTTCGTTGAGCGCACCTCGCAGGGTGTGCGTGAGTACGACCCGTACGCGAAGCTCTTCGAGGAGCGCGTGATCTTCCTCGGCGTCCAAATCGACGACGCCTCCGCCAACGACGTCATGGCGCAGCTGCTGTGCCTGGAGTCGATGGACCCGGACCGCGATATCTCGATCTACATCAACAGCCCCGGCGGCTCGTTCACCGCGCTCACCGCGATCTACGACACGATGCAGTTCGTGAAGCCGGACATCCAGACGGTCTGCATGGGCCAGGCGGCCTCCGCCGCGGCCGTGCTGCTCGCCGCCGGTACGCCCGGCAAGCGCATGGCACTGCCCAACGCCCGTGTGCTGATCCACCAGCCGTCCTCGCAGACGGGCCGTGAGCAGCTCTCCGACCTGGAGATCGCGGCCAACGAGATCCTGCGGATGCGTACCCAGCTGGAGGAGATGCTGGCCAAGCACTCCACCACGCCGCTGGAGAAGATCCGCGACGACATCGAGCGCGACAAGATCCTGACCGCTGAGGACGCCCTCGCCTACGGGCTCGTCGACCAGATCGTCTCCACCCGCAAGAGCGCGGCCGGAGCGATGGCCTGACGTCGGTCTTTACCCCTTGGCACGGTCGGTTCGCACGGTCGTGGCCGTGTGAACCGTGCCAAGGGGGGCCCGAACGGGGGGCCAGGCAAGGTACCGTCGGATAGAGGCACCAGGAGCCGCTGCACCAAGCTGCTCCCAGGCGAAGGGGAAGCACCTCGTGGCACGCATCGGTGATGGCGGCGACCTGCTCAAGTGCTCGTTCTGCGGAAAGAGCCAGAAGCAGGTGAAGAAGCTCATTGCGGGACCCGGTGTGTACATCTGCGACGAGTGCATCGATCTCTGCAACGAGATCATCGAGGAGGAGCTCGCGGAGACCTCCGAGGTGCGGTGGGAGGAACTCCCCAAGCCGCGCGAGATCTACGAGTTCCTCGAGGGGTACGTCGTGGGTCAGGAGCCCGCGAAGAAGGCCCTCTCGGTCGCTGTGTACAACCACTACAAGCGGGTCCAGGCAGGCGAGAACGGCGGCGCGCAGGGCCGGGACGACGCCATCGAGCTGGCCAAGTCCAACATCCTGCTGCTGGGCCCCACGGGCTCCGGCAAGACGCTCCTCGCGCAGACGCTGGCCCGCATGCTCAACGTTCCGTTCGCCATCGCCGACGCGACGGCGCTGACGGAGGCCGGCTATGTCGGCGAGGACGTCGAGAACATTCTGCTGAAGCTGATCCAGGCCGCGGACTACGACGTCAAGAAGGCCGAGACCGGGATCATCTACATCGACGAGATCGACAAGGTCGCCCGCAAGAGCGAGAACCCGTCGATCACCCGTGATGTCTCCGGCGAGGGCGTCCAGCAGGCCCTGCTGAAGATCCTGGAGGGCACCACCGCCTCCGTACCGCCGCAGGGCGGTCGGAAGCACCCGCACCAGGAGTTCATCCAGATCGACACGACGAACGTGCTGTTCATCGTGGGCGGTGCGTTCGCCGGCCTGGAGAGGATCATCGAGTCCCGGGCGGGTGCCAAGGGCATCGGCTTCGGCGCGACGATCCGCTCCAAGCGCGAGATCGAGGCGAGCGACCAGTTCCAGGAGGTCATGCCGGAGGACCTGGTGAAGTTCGGGATGATTCCCGAGTTCATCGGCCGCCTCCCCGTCCTGACCTCGGTCCACAACCTGGACCGCGAGGCGCTGCTGCAGATCCTCGTCGAGCCGCGCAACGCACTGGTGAAGCAGTACCAGCGGCTGTTCGAACTCGACGGTGTGGAGCTGGACTTCGACCGCCCGGCGCTGGAGGCCATCGCCGACCAGGCGATCCTGCGCGGCACCGGCGCGCGTGGTCTTCGGGCCATCATGGAGGAAGTCCTGCAGTCCGTGATGTACGAGGTGCCGTCCCGCAAGGACGTGGCCCGTGTCGTCATCACGGCGGACGTGGTCCGCAACAACGTCAACCCGACGCTGGTCCCGCGCGAACCGCGCACGATCGGCAAGAACGACGGCGGACGGCACGAGAAGTCCGCGTAGCGGCAGCGACACGTACGTGAAGGGGCGCCCGGCCAGGTGACTGGTCGGGCGCCCCTTCGCGTACTGCTCGATCAGATCTTGGTGCGGGACGTGTTGTAGAGCTTGGCGGTCAGCGCGGCCACGTCGTCCTGGGGCATGCCCTTGCCGGTCATGGAGAGTGCCACGTCGATACCGAGGACAGTGCCGACCGTGCTGTAGTCGGCCCAGACACAGACCGGGACCTCGAACTCCTTGGGGCCCTTGGCAGCGGTGCCGTCGCCGTCCTTGTTGATCACCTTCATGCTCTGGCACTTCATCAGCGCGCCGTCGAATCCGGCCGGAGTGACGGCCTCGGGGCTGCCGATGAGCTTGACCTCCATACCCGTGCCGCCCTTGGTGAACTCCGACTCCGCGTTGTTGAAGGAGTTGTCAATGACCTTCGCCGGGTCGGTGACATCGCCCCAGATGCCGGAAAGGGTCAAGGTCTTGACGGCGAGCGGATTGTCCGTGGAACCGGCCTGGTAGGGGGCACCTGCCTGTTGGGGGTTCTTGATTCCCAGGGCCTCGGCCTTGGACTTGTCGGTGCCGGTCATCGGCCCCGACGACGCCGAATCGCTCGCGGACTTCTTGTAGCCGTCCACCGAGGCGGCCGGCGTCAGCTTGTAGCCCTTCGTGCTGTCCGCGACATCGCTGTTGCTCGCGCCCCCGCCCGACGTTAGCAAGTAGGCCCCGCCCGCGATGACCGCCAGCGCCACGACCACGACGCCGATGATCAGACCCGTCTTCTTCTTCGGCGGGGCAGGCGGCATCGGGACCTGGCCGCCGTACGGTGCCTGGGGCTGCTGGCCGTACGGACCCGGCTGCTGGGCCTGCGGATAGCCGTAGCCCGGCTGGGGCTGCTGCGGAACACCCTGGGGGGCGTGCTGCGGGTATCCGTACCCCGGCTGGCCGCCCTGCGGCGGCTGACCGCCGTACGGGCCCGGCTGCTGGCCGTACGGGCCGGGCTGACCCTGCGGCGGCTGGCTGCCGTACGGTCCGGGCTGGCCCTGCGGCGGCTGGCCCCCGTACGGGCCCGGCTGGTTGTAGCTCATCTGCGCTGTCCCCTCCAGAATGCTTATGCGTTCCGAACATCCTGTCGGAAGCCCCGCAGGCATGGGGCGGCGGGAGCCACACCGTTACTGAACAAACCGGTTTCAGTGCACGACTGTGACGGCCCTAAACTGTCCCCCGTGACCGAGAACACTCAGCAGACGCCAGCCAGCAACCCCGAACTGCCGACCCAGTACGCACCGGCCGAGGTAGAGGGGAAGCTGTATGAGCGCTGGGTAGAACGTGGTTACTTCGAGGCCGACGCGACAAGCGACAAGCCTCCGTTCACCGTTGTCATCCCGCCGCCGAACGTCACGGGCAGCCTCCACCTGGGGCACGCCTTCGAGCACACGCTGATCGACGCCCTCACCCGCCGCAAGCGGATGCAGGGCTACGAGACGCTGTGGCAGCCCGGCATGGACCACGCCGGTATCGCCACGCAGAACGTTGTCGAGCGTGAGCTCGCCAAGGAGAGCAAGTCCCGCCACGACCTGGGGCGTGAGGCCTTCATCGACCGCGTCTGGCAGTGGAAGGGCGAGTCCGGCGGACAGATCTCCGGGCAGATGAAGCGCCTGGGTGACGGTGTCGCCTGGTCGCGTGAGCGCTTCACCATGGACGAGGGTCTGTCCCAGGCCGTCCAGACCATCTTCAAGAAGCTCTACGACGACGAGCTGATCTACCGGGCCGAGCGCATCATCAACTGGTGTCCGCGCTGTCTCACGGCCATCTCGGACATCGAGGTCGAGTACCAGGACGACGACGGCGAGCTCGTCTCCATCCGGTACGGCGAGGGCGAGGACTCCATCGTCGTCGCGACGACCCGTGCCGAGACGATGCTGGGCGACACGGCCGTCGCCGTCCATCCGGAGGACGACCGCTACAAGCACCTGGTCGGCAAGGAGATCGAGCTGCCGCTCACCGGCCGCCGTATCCCGGTCGTCGCCGACGAGCACGTCGACCCCGAGTTCGGCACGGGCGCCGTCAAGGTCACGCCCGCGCACGACCCGAACGACTTCGAGATCGGCCAGCGGCACGGTCTGCCGAGCCTCGCCGTCATGGACGAGCACGCGATCATCACGGCACACGGTCCCTTCCAGGGCCTGGACCGGCTGGAGGCGCGCAGCGCCATCGTCGGCGCTCTGCGCGCCGAGGGCCGGATCGTCGCCGAGAAGCGCCCGTACGTCCACTCCGTCGGCCACTGCTCGCGCTGCAAGACGACGATCGAGCCGCGGCTGTCCATGCAGTGGTGGGTCAAGGTCGGCCCGCTGGCCAAGGCGGCCGGCGACGCGGTCCGCGACGGCCGGGTCAAGATCCACCCGCAGGAGATGGAGAAGCGGTACTTCGACTGGGTCGACAACCTCCATGACTGGTGCATCTCGCGTCAGCTGTGGTGGGGCCACCGCATCCCCGTCTGGTACGGCCCGGACGGGGAGATCGTCTGCGTCGGCCCCGACGAGCAGCCGCCGAGCGGCGAGGGCTGGACGCAGGAGACCGATGTCCTCGACACGTGGTTCTCCTCCGGCCTGTGGCCGTTCTCGACGCTCGGCTGGCCGGAACAGACCGAGAGCCTGGCGAAGTTCTACCCGAACTCCGTCCTGGTCACCGGCTACGACATCCTCTTCTTCTGGGTCGCCCGGATGATGATGTTCGGCCTGTACGCGATGGACGGCACCCCGCCTTTCCACACCATCGCTCTGCACGGCATGGTCCGCGACCAGTTCGGCAAGAAGATGTCCAAGTCCTTCGGCAACGCGGTCAACCCGCTGGACTGGATGGACAAGTACGGCTCCGACGCGCTCCGCTTCACCCTGGCGCGCGGCGCCAACCCCGGAGTCGACGTCCCGATCGGCGAGGACTGGGTCCAGGGTTCGCGTAACTTCGCCAACAAGATCTGGAACGCCACGCGCTTCGCGCTGATGAACGGTGCCACGATCGAGGGCGAGCTGCCCGACCCGTCGCAGATGTCCGCGACGGACCGCTGGATCCTGTCGAAGCTCAACAAGACCGTCGCCGAAGTCGACGCGTTCTACGACGATTTCCAGTTCTCCAAGCTCAGCGAGGCGCTCTTCCACTTCGCGTGGGACGAGGTCTTCGACTGGTACGTCGAGTTGTCGAAGACCACGTTCTTCGCCGGCGGCGAGCAGGCCAAGGTCTCCGGACGGGTCCTCGGTGAGGTCCTCGACGTGATGCTGCGGCTCCTGCACCCGGTCGTCCCGTTCGTCACCGAGACGCTCTGGACCTCTCTGACCGGCCGTGAGTCCGTCGTCATCGCCGACTGGCCGAAGGACACCGGCTTCCGTGACGAGGCGGCCGAACAGGAGATCGAGCTCGTCCAGCAGGTCGTCACCGAGGTCCGCCGGTTCCGCTCCGACCAGGGCCTGCAGCCCGGCCAGAAGGTCCCGGCCGAGCTCGACCTGACCGGCACGGCGCTGGCCCCGCACGAGGCGGCCATCCGCCAGCTCCTGCGCCTGCAGCCCGCCGGGGACGGCTTCCACGCCACCGCGTCGCTGCCGGTCGCGGGGGCCACCGTCGCCCTCGACCTGTCCGGCACCATCGACGTGGAGGCCGAGCGCAAGCGGCTGACGAAGGACCTGGGCGCCGCAGAGAAGGAGAAGGCCCAGGCCAACGCGAAGCTCGGCAACGAGGCGTTCCTGGCCAAGGCACCCGACAACGTGGTCGACAAGATCCGTACCCGGCTCGCCAAGGCCGACGCGGACATCGAGCGGATCACCGCTCAGCTGGCGAACCTGCCGCAGAGCTGATGACCTGAGTGTGAAGCCCCCGTGCCCCTGACCGACCAGGAGCACGGGGGTTTCGCCGTACGGGCGCCATTCGTGCCCATTGCCCGGGCGCTGCGCCGGATGTCCGTCCCGGTCCGTAGACTGGGCCCCGTGAGTGAGCCCCGCCCTTCCGACCGGCACGACGCGTCCGAGTCCGACGACACCTTCGCGGAGATCGTCGACGAAGCGACCCAACGCGACCCCGACCTGGCGGTGATCGAGGCCGGCAGCCGCACCCTGCGCACCGCCTCGGGACCGGTCCCGGGCGACGAGGTCCCCGCCCGCCCCGCCGACCCGGAGGTGGACAAGGCGCTGCGCGCGGTGGAGCAGGAGCTCGCCGGCCGCTGGGGCGAGACCAAACTCGAACCCTCGGTGGCGCGCATCGCCGCACTGATGGACGTGCTCGGCGAGCCGCAGCGTGCGTACCCCTCGATCCACATCACCGGCACCAATGGCAAGACGAGCACGGCCCGCATGATCGAGGCGCTGCTCGGCGCCTTCGACCTGCGCACCGGCCGCTACACCTCGCCGCACGTCCAGTCGATCACCGAGCGGATCAGCCTGGACGGCTCGCCGATGGACCCCGAGCGGTTCATCGAGACGTACCAGGACATCAAGCCGTACGTCGAGATGGTCGACGCCCAGCAGCCGTACCGGCTCTCCTTCTTCGAGGTGCTGACCGGCATGGCGTACGCGGCCTTCGCCGACGCGCCGGTCGATGTCGCGGTCGTCGAGGTCGGCATGGGCGGCAGCTGGGACGCGACGAACGTGATCGACGCCTCGGTCGCCGTCGTCACCCCCATCTCGCTGGACCACACCGACCGGCTCGGCACCACGCCCGCCGAGATCGCCGGTGAGAAGGCCGGAGTCATCAAGCAGGACGCCACGGTCATCCTGGCGCAGCAGCCGGTCGACGCCGCCCAGGTGATGCTGAAGAAGGCCGTGGAGGTCGACGCCACGGTCGCCCGCGAGGGCATGGAGTTCGGCATCGTCTCCCGCGAGATCGCGGTCGGCGGGCAGCTGCTGACCCTGCGTGGCCTCGGTGGTGAATACGAGGAGATCTTCCTCCCGCTGTACGGCGCCCACCAGGCGCACAACGCGGCGGTGGCGCTCTCCGCGGTCGAGGCGTTCTTCGGCATCGGTGCCGAGCAGCCCGGCTCGCTCGACCACGACACGATCCGCCGGGCCTTCGCCTCGGTGCGCTCGCCCGGCCGCCTCGAAGTCGTACGGAGCAGTCCGACCGTCGTCCTGGACGCCGCCCACAACCCGGCGGGTGCCCACGCCACCGCCGACGGGCTGTCCGAGGCATTCGGGTTCTCCCGGCTGATCGGTGTGGTCGGCGCCAGCGACGACAAGGACGTGCGGGGGCTCCTCGAAGCCTTCGAGCCGATCTTCGCCGAGGTCGTCATCACACAGAACTCCACTGCCCGCGCGATGAACGCCGACGCACTGGCCGCCGTCGCGGTCGAGGTCTTCGGCGGCGACCGCGTCCAGGTCGAGCCGCGCCTCGACGACGCCTTGGAGGCGGCGATCACCCTCGCCGAGGAGGAGAACGAGTACGCGGGCGCCGGCGTCCTCGTCACCGGTTCTGTGATCACGGTCGGCGAGGCCCGGCTGCTTCTGGGAAGGCACTGACCCTGTGCGTACGCTCTGTGCATCGACGCTGATCGGCGAGTTCTTCGTGATCGGCTTCGCCGGACTCGTCGCCATGAAGTCCGACGACCTGTCGAACGCCACCGTCTGGACGGTCTGCGGCATCGGCATGCTGCTGTCCGTCCTGCTCTGCGGAGTGATCACCCGGCCGGGTGGCGTACAGCTCGGCTGGGCGCTGCAGATCGCGCTGGTCGCCGGCGGGTTCTTCATCCCGATGATGTACATCCTCGGTCTGCTCTTCGGCGCCCTGTGGTGGGCCTCGGTGCACTACGGCCGCAAGATCGATGAGGCCAAGGCCCGCTGGGCGGCGCAGGAAGCCACCGGCTGACGGCCGTCCCGTAATCCCTGGTGGATCAGCGCGCGGCGTCAGATGCGGTGCATCGCAAGGCGGAAGATGTCCTCGTACTGAACGTATCCGGGCGCCCCGACAACGCACCGAGGTGCCGTAGCTGTCGTCGTGCGCCCGCCAGGGATCACGGGACAGCCCTTGGGGCCCGCGGCCCGGTGAAGCCCGTGGCGGCGGGCAAACCCGGCCACCGGCCCGTCCGCGCAGCCCTGTAATCTCGCCTCACCGCACCCGCATGCCTTCAAGGAGCCCGCACATGACTCAGCGCACCCTCGTCCTTCTCAAGCCCGACGCCGTCCGGCGTGGGCTGATCGGCGAGATCGTCGGCCGGATCGAGCGCAAGGCCGGCTGGCAGGTCACCGCGCTGGAGCTGCGCACGCTGGACCGTGCGACCCTGGAGCAGCACTACGCGGAGCACGTCGGGCGTCCGTTCTACGAGCCGCTCGTCGAGTTCATGCAGTCCGGCCCGGTCGTCGTTCTGGTCGCCGAGGGTGAGCGGGTCATCGAGGGCGTCCGCGCCCTGGCCGGTCCGACCGACCCGATCGCCGCCGCGCCCGGATCGATCCGTGGCGACTTCGGGACGATCACCCGCGAGAACCTCATCCACGCCTCGGACTCCGAGGAGTCCGCAGAGCGAGAACTGAAGCTGTTCTTTCCGGGACTTTCCTGACCTCGGATCAGCCGAACAGCGCTGATGACCTGGGGCGACCGAAGTAATTCGGTCGCCCTTCGGCATATGACCGCCGATCGGGGGAACGCATCCCTCCGACGTAGCGTCACCATGAGTGGAACGGCCACCCGTTCCGCCCACACTGGCGAAGGCCCCTCGCGCGGTGTCCGTGCATACGGCACTACGATGGAATCTTCCACGCCCGCAGCGCTCACTTCGCCTACCAAAAACAAGCCACCATCGCTTTCTTGGGAAGGCCCGACGCATCCTCATGGGGAACAAGGGGAACTCAATGTCGTTCATCGGCCGTGACATGGCTATCGACCTCGGGACTGCCAACACGCTGGTGTACGTCAGGGGGCGCGGCATCGTTCTGAACGAGCCGTCCGTCGTGGCCATCAACACCAACACCGGCGGCATCCTGGCGGTCGGCTCCGAGGCCAAGAAGATGATCGGGCGGACGCCGGGCAACATCGTTGCCGTGCGCCCCCTGAAGGACGGCGTGATCGCCGACTTCGAGATCACGGAGCGGATGCTCCGCTACTTCATCCTGAAGATCCACAAGCGCCGCTACCTGGCCCGACCGCGGGTCGTCGTCTGCGTGCCCTCCGGCATCACCGGGGTCGAGCGACGCGCCGTCATCGAGGCGTCGACGCAGGCCGGCGCGCGTCAGGTGCACATCATCGAGGAGCCGATGGCCGCGGCCATCGGCTCGGGCCTCCCGGTCCACGAGGCCACCGGCAACATGGTCGTCGACATCGGTGGCGGCACCACCGAGGTCGCGGTCATCTCGCTCGGCGGAATCGTCACTGCCCAGTCGATCCGGGTCGCCGGCGACGAGTTGGACAACGCGATCATCCAGCACATCAAGAAGGAGTACTCGCTCCTCCTCGGTGAGCGGACCGCCGAGCAGATCAAGATCACCATTGGCTCGGCGTACGAGATCGACAAGGACGAGCACACCGAGATCCGCGGTCGCGACCTGGTCTCCGGACTGCCCAAGACCGTGGTCATCTCCGCAGCCGAGGTCCGCAAGGCCATCGAGGAGCCGGTCAACGCGATCGTCGACGCCGTGAAGACGACGCTCGACAAGTGCCCGCCGGAGCTGTCCGGTGACGTCATGGACCGCGGCATCGTCCTCACCGGCGGCGGTGCGCTGCTGCGCGGACTGGACGAGCGGCTGCGCCACGAGACAGGCATGCCGATCCATATCGCCGAGGACCCGCTGGACTCCGTGGCGCTCGGATCCGGCAAGTGTGTCGAGGAGTTCGAGGCGCTCCAGCAGGTGCTGGACGCCCAGCCCCGCAGGTAATACCGGGTCGACACCACAGCGGTCCGCCGTACGGGCGCAGCCGCCCGTACGGCGGATCGTTGATATACAGGCACGAACATTCCGACGAGGAAGGCACGGCCGCCGCACGTGAGGGACACACGAGAGAGCCGGCTGCTCCTGGTGCTGCTGATCGCCATCGCATTCGCACTGATTACGGTGGACATCCGCGGCGGCGAGGAGTCACCGGTGGACGGCGCCCGGCAGGCCGCCGCAACGGCCTTCGGGCCGGTCGAGAAAGGCGTCGCGGCAGCCGTCGATCCGGTGGGCAACGCCATAGGGGCGATCCGTGCATCCGGTGCACGACACGACCGGATCGCCGTCCTGGAACAGCAGAACGCCGCGCTGAAGGCGAAGCTCGGCAGCGACGACCGCAACCGCAACCGGGTCCGCGAACTCGACAAGCTGCTGAAGAAGTCGTCCGCCGGGCAGTACGGCATCAAGGCTGCCGAAGTCATCGCCATAGGAGCGGCCCAGGGCTTCTCCTGGACCGTCACCATCGACGCCGGTTCCGACGACGGCATCAAGCGCGACATGACCGTCATCAACGGCGACGGGCTCGTCGGCCGGGTCACCACCGTCGGCCCCGGCACCGCGACCGTGCTCCTCGCCAACGACCCCGACTTCACCGTCGGCACCCGGATGGAGAAGACCGACGAACTCGGCTTCGCCACCGGCCAGGGCGACCGTCCGCTGTCCGTCCAGTTCCTCAACGGCAAGGCCAAGGTGAAGAAGGGCGACCGGCTGGTCACCTTCGGCTCCAGCAAGGGCAAGCCGTTCGTGCCGGGCGTCCCGGTCGGTGAGGTCGTCCGCGTCGACCCGTCGGGCGGTGACCTCACCCGTACCGTCTACGTCCGCCCGTACGCCTCCTTCAGCAAGCTCGACATCGTCGGCGTCGTCGTCCAGGCACCGCGCGAGGACCCCCGCGACATGGTCCTGCCGAAGAAGGCCGAGAAGCCGAAGCCCACCCCGACGGTCACCGTCACGATCTCGCCCAACGGCGACATCGTCGACACCAACGGCAAGGTGGTCGGGAACGTCAACGGGACCCCCAGCGGGAGTCCGAGCCCCACCGGATCCACCGGCAACACGGTCAACGAGCAGAGGTAGAGCTGATCCCCATGCGCTTCAACCGGACTCTGCTCTCCACCGCCCTGGTCGTGATCGCCCTCGTCGTCCAGGTGTCCGTACTCGCCCGTCTGCAGCTCCCCGGAGCCGTCCCCGATCTGCTGCTCCTCGTCGTCCTCGGTCTGGCCTTCGTGTACGGACATGTCGCCGGCGCCCTGATCGGTTTCGGCGCGGGACTCCTCGCCGACCTGGCACCGCCCGCCGACCACGCCGCCGGAAGGTACGCCCTGGTCCTCTGCGTCATCGGCTACTGCGCCGGACTTGTCCGGCCGGACAACGGCCGGTTCAAGTCCGCGTTCGTCCCGATGGCCGCCGTCGTGGCGGCAGCCATCGGATCGACCCTGCTGTATGCCCTCGTCGGCGCCCTCGTCGGGGACACCGCCGCCCGCCATGTCGGCCTCGGCAGCCTGCTGTTCACCGCAGCGGTCTACGATCTGCTCCTCGCGCCGTTCACCGTTCCACTGATCATGGCGCTCGCCAGACGCACCGAGAACGACCCGCTCTCCGAGTCCTCCAGCGGCGGCGACATGGCCGCGGGCTGGCTCTCCTCCGGCACCGGACTCAGGATCGGCGGCCCGCGCGGCGGACTGCGTCTGAAGGCAGCCCGCAGCCGAGCGGCACGGGCCGGACGGATCAAGGGAGTCAAGCGACTGTGAGGCTGAACCTCGCCGGGGAGACCCCCCGGACCGCCGGCCCGACCACTACCGGGGGCGCCCCGTGAGCAACATTCCGGAGACGGGCCGGACCCAGCGGGTCCAGATCCGGCTCATCATCATCCAGGTCCTCGTCTTCTCCCTGCTGCTGACGCTGGGCGGCCGCCTCTGGTACCTCCAGATCCGCAACGGCCAGGAGTACACCGACGAGGCGAAGAACAACCACGTCCAGCAGGTCGTCCAGCCTGCGGTCCGCGGCTCCATCCTCGACGCGCGGGGAGTGCCCCTCGCCGACAACGAGACCCGCCTCGTCGTCTCCGCCGACCGCACCGATCTGATGAAGATGGACGACGACGGCAAGGGCGTCCTGACACGGCTCGCCGATGTGCTCGGCATGAAGCCGAAGGACGTCTTCGACAAGATCCGGCTCTGCGACGCGAAGACGCCGCAGCCGTGCTGGAACGGTTCGCCGTACCAGCCGATCCCGGTCACCGACGAGGCCACCACCCAGCAGGCCCTCCAGATCCGCGAACGTGCCGAGGACTTCCCCGGCATCACAGCCGAACCCACCGCCGTACGCCGCTACGCCGCACCCGGCAAGGCCAACAGCGCCCAGGTTCTCGGCTATCTCTCTCCCGTCACCGACGAAGAGATCACCAAGGCCAAGGACACCGACTCGCCGTACCTCCGCTCCGACCAGGTCGGCCGCTCCGGCCTGGAGCGTACGTACGACAAGGAACTGCGCGGCAAGGCCGGCGTCACCCGCTACGAGGTCGACAACCTCGGCCGGGTCATCGGCCAGGCGAAGGACGACAAGGCCGAGCCCGGATCGAGCGTCGTCACGTCCATCGACGCCCGGGTCCAGGCCGTCGCGGAGTACGAGCTGAACGACGCGATGAAGGTCGCCCGCACCCAGTTCGACAAGAACACCAACGAGAACTACAAGGCGGACTCCGGTGCCGTCGTCGTCATGGAAGCCAAGACCGGCCGCGTCGTCGCGATGGCCTCCCTGCCCGACTACGACCCCAACGCCTGGGTCGGCGGTATCTCGGGCAAGGACTACGCCCGGATGACCAGCAAGAAGTCCAACTACCCGCTGCTCAACCGGGGCATCCAGGGCCAGGCCGCACCGGGCTCGATCTTCAAGGTCGTCTCGACCGCGGCCTCCATCCAGGCGGGCTACCCGTTCGACGGCCACTACACCTGCGGCAGCTCGTACACCGCCGAGGGCCACACCTACCAGAACTTCGAATCGCAGAGCCACGGCCCGATCACCTTGGGCCAGGCACTCGAGGTCTCCTGCGACACCGTCTTCTACGCCCTCGGCTACCAGCAGTGGCAGAAGGACGGCGGGATGAAGCCCAAGAAGAACACCAAGGACTGGTTCTTCAAGACCGCCCACCAGTTCGGCCTCGGCAAGGAGACCGGCATCGACCTCCCCAACGAGGTCACCGGCCGTGTCCCCGACCGCCAGTGGAAGAAGGACTTCTGGAAGGCCAACAAGGACACCTGGTGCGAACAGGCCAAGAAGTGGCCCAAGAAGAAGGACTTCAACACCGTGCTCGCCCACGAGAACTGCCTCGAGGGCATGAAGCTGCACGCCTATGACTCGATCAACTACTCCATCGGCCAGGGCGACACCCTCGTCACCCCGATCCAGATGGCGACCATCTACGCCGCCCTCAGCAACGGCGGCACGCTCTACGACCCGACCGTCGGCAAGGCGATCGTCAGCCCCGACGGCAAGCAGGTCAGCATGATCGGGCCCAAGTCGCACGGCAAGCTGCCGGTCAGCGCCAAGACCCTGAAGGAGATGGAGGGGGCGCTGGCGGGCGTCGCGACCCGTGGTACCGCCGCCTGGAGGTTCGGCGGCTGGCCGCAGGACAAGATCCCGATGCACGCCAAGACGGGCACGGCCGAGGTCTACGGCAAGCAGACGACCTCGTGGTTCGCCACGTACACCAAGGACTACTCGATCGTCATGACGATCTCCCAGGGTGGTACGGGATCCGGCGCGTCCGGGCCTGCCGTCCGCAACATCTACGACGCGCTCTACGGGCTCGACGACTCCGGCAAGCAGGACCTCAAGAAGGCGCTGCTGCCCCACCCGCAGAAGTCCCTGCCCAAGATCCAGCACGACGGCTCGATCGACGCTCCGACGGTCAAGCCCTATGACCCGGACTCGCAGAAGGTCCCGGCGGAGCAGACACTCGCCGCGGTGCTCGGGAGGCGCGACTGATGTCCGGCTTCTCCGTCTCCCGGTACGCCCCCAAGCGGTCCGCCTGGGGCCGGCTCACCGCCCGCGACTCCGTCGTACGCCGGCTCGACTGGCCGCTTCTCGGATCCGCCATCGCGCTCTCCCTCATCGGCTCCGCCCTGGTCTACTCCGCGACCCGCGGCCGCGACGCCCTCACCCATGGCGACCCGTACTACTTCCTGCTCCGGCACGCCCTCAACACCGGCATCGGATTCGCCCTGATGGTCGGCACGATCTGGCTCGGCCACCGCACCCTGCGCGGTGCCGTCCCGATCCTCTACGGCCTCTCGGTGCTCCTGGTTCTCGCCGTGCTCACCCCGCTAGGCGCCACCGTCAACGGCGCGCACGCCTGGATCATCATCGGCGGCGGCTTCTCCCTGCAGCCGTCCGAATTCACCAAGATCACGATCATCCTCGTCATGGCGATGATCCTCGCCGCCCGCGTCGACGCGGGCGACCAGGTGCATCCCGACCACCGGACCGTCGCCAAGGCGCTGGGCCTCGCGCTCCTCCCGATGGTGATCGTCATGGGCATGCCGGACCTCGGCTCCGTCATGGTCATGGCCGTCATCGTGCTCGGCGTGCTCCTCGCCTCCGGGGCGTCGAACCGCTGGATCTTCGGCCTCCTCGGCGCCGGCATCGCCGGAGCCGTCGCCGTCTGGCAGCTCGGCCTGCTCGACGACTACCAGATCGCCCGCTTCGCCGCCTTCGCCAACCCGGCACTCGACCCGGCGGGCGTCGGCTACAACACCAACCAGGCCCGCATCGCGATCGGCTCCGGCGGCCTCACCGGCACCGGCCTCTTCCAGGGCACCCAGACCACCGGCCAGTTCGTCCCCGAGCAGCAGACCGACTTCGTCTTCACTGTCGCGGGCGAAGAGCTCGGCTTCCTCGGCGCCGGACTCATCCTCGTCCTCCTCGGCATCGTGCTGTGGCGCGCCTGCCGGATCGCCCGCGAGACCACCGAGCTGTACGGCACGATCGTCGCCGCCGGAATCATCGCCTGGTTCGCCTTCCAGGCGTTCGAGAACATCGGCATGACGCTCGGCATCATGCCCGTCGCCGGGCTCCCCCTGCCCTTCGTGTCGTACGGAGGGTCGTCCATGTTCGCCGTCTGGGTGGCCATCGGACTCCTCCAGTCGATCAAGATGCAGCGGCCGATAACGGCCTGAGCAGGTGACCCATCCGCCGGGCCCCCTGCCGGACGGCGGCAAACGCGTCTAGATTCGGTGCATGGCGGACTCGAAGCGCGAAATCGAGCGGAAGTACGAAGCCACCGTCGAAACCCGGCTCCCCGAGCTCACCCAGGTGGCCGGGGTCGCGGCCGTGGACCACCGCGGCGTCATGGAACTCGACGCCGTCTACTACGACACCGAGGACCAGCGGCTCGCCGCCGACTCACTCACCCTGCGTCGCCGCACCGGTGGTGACGACGCGGGCTGGCACCTCAAATTTCCCGTCGCCTCCGGCATCCGCGACGAGATCCGGGCCCCGCTCTCCGACACCCTCCCGGGCAGCCTCGCCGCACTGCTGCGCTCCCGGGTCAGGGAGACGGAACTCGTCCCCGTCGTCCGGCTGCTCTCCTCCCGCGACGTCCACCATCTGCTCGGCCCCGACGGATCGCTTCTCGCCGAACTCAGCGTCGACGAGGTCCGGGCCGTCCGGCTCGCGGGCGGCAGTGGCACGGCGACATGGACCGAGATCGAGGTCGAACTCGCCGACGACGGCGACCCCGCCTTCCTCGACGCCGTCGAACACCGGCTCCGCAAGGCCGGCGTGAGGCCGTCCGCATCGGCCTCCAAACTGGCCCGGGCCCTCGCCGAGACAGCCCCGGGAAGCAAGACGGCCCCGAAGAAGCAGCGCACCGCGAAGAAGACCGCCCCACGGCCCCGGACGGCGGGCGACCACGTCATGGCCTACGTACGCGACCAGATCACCGCCGTCGTCGCCCTCGACCCCGCAGTACGCCGCGACCTCCCCGACTCCGTGCACCAGATGCGGGTCGCCACCCGCAGACTGCGCAGCGCCTTCAGGACATACCGGAAGATCCTGGGCCGCACCGTCACCGACCCCGTCGGCGTCGAGCTCAAATGGCTGGCGGCCGAGCTCGGAATCGACCGCGACCAGGAGGTCCTCGACGAACGCCTGCGCGCCCGGATCGCCGAACTGCCCGGCACCCTGATCCTCGGCCCCGTCCGCAGCCGGCTCCGGATCTGGTCCGTGGCCCGCCGGCACGGCTCCCGGCGCCGGACCGTCGGCGTACTCGACGGGAAGCGCTACCTGGCCCTCCTGGACAGCCTCGACGCGCTCCAGGCCGAGCCGCCGCTGCTGCCCGCCGCGGCCCACGCCCCCGAGGACGCACTGCCCCGCGCCGTGCTGCGGGACTACGAGCGCCTCGCTACCCGTATCGGCCACGCCCTGGAACTCCGGCCCGGCCCCGAACGCGACCTCGCCATGCACAACGCCCGCAAGGCGGCGAAACGCGCCCGGTACGCGGGTGAGGCGGCGACCGCCGCGCTGGGCCGTCCTGCCAAGAAGTTCGCCCGGCGGATGAAGGCCGTGCAGAGCGTGCTCGGCGACCACCAGGACAGCGTCGTCGCCCGCGACGCCCTGCGCACACTGGCCGCCCAGGCGCACGCCGCGGGGGAGACCGCATTCACCTGGGGACTGCTGTACGGGCACGAGGAGGCGACCGCCGCCGCCCGCGAACAGGAGCTTCCCGAGGTGTGGGAGCGGGCGTCCCGGCCGAAATTGCGGGCGGCGCTGGAAGGCTGAGCGCCGGGGTACGCTGGATGGTCACCCCTGCCGGCTCTCGAAAGTTCGCGATGTCTGTCGAATCGGTCTTCCCACAGCTCGAAGCTCTGCTCCCGCATGTGCAGAAGCCCATCCAGTACGTCGGCGGTGAGCTGAACTCCACCGTCAAGCCGTGGGACGAGTGTGACGTCCGCTGGGCGCTGATGTACCCGGACGCGTACGAGGTCGGACTGCCCAACCAGGGCGTCATGATCCTGTACGAGGTACTCAACGAGCGCGACGGCGTCATGGCCGAGCGCACGTACAGCGTCTGGCCGGACCTCGAAGAGCTGATGCGCGAGCACAAGGTCCCGCAGTTCACCGTGGACAGCCACCGCCCGGTGAAGGCGTTCGACGTCTTCGGGCTGAGCTTCTCCACCGAGCTCGGCTACACCAACATGCTCACCGCCCTGGACCTCGCGGGCATCCCGCTCGACGCCCGGGACCGCGGCCTCAACGACCCGATCGTCCTCGCGGGCGGCCACGCCGCTTTCAACCCCGAGCCGATCGCGGAGTTCATCGACTGCGCGGTCATCGGCGACGGCGAGCAGGCGGTCCTGGAGATCACCGAGATCATCCGCGGCTGGAAGGCCGAGGGCCGCCCCGGTGGGCGCGAGGAGGTGCTTTTCCGGCTCGCGAAGACCGGTGGCGTCTACGTACCGAGGTTCTACGACGTCGAGTACCTCCCGGACGGCCGCATCGGCCGCGTCGTGCCGAACAAGTCGGGCGTGCCGTGGCGGGTCTCCAAGCACACCGTCATGGACCTCGACGAGTGGCCGTACCCGAAGCAGCCCCTGGTCCCCCTCGCCGAGACCGTCCACGAGCGGATGTCCGTCGAGATCTTCCGCGGCTGCACCCGCGGCTGCCGTTTCTGCCAGGCCGGCATGATCACGCGCCCCGTGCGGGAGCGAAGCATCACCGGCATCGGCGACATGGTCGAGAAGGGTCTCAAGGCGACCGGCTTCGAGGAGGTCGGCCTGCTGTCCCTGTCCTCCGCGGACCACACCGAGATCGGCGAGATCGCCAAGGGCCTCGCCGACAGGTACACCGACGACAAGATCGGCCTCTCGCTGCCCTCCACCCGCGTCGACGCGTTCAACGTCGACCTGGCCAACGAGCTGACCCGCAACGGCCGCCGTTCGGGCCTCACGTTCGCCCCCGAGGGCGGCTCCGAGCGCATGCGTAAGGTCATCAACAAGATGGTCTCGGAAGAGGACCTCATCCGGACCGTCTCCACCGCGTACGGCAACGGCTGGCGCCAGGTGAAGCTGTACTTCATGTGCGGCCTGCCCACCGAGACCGACGAGGACGTCCTCCAGATCGGCGACATGGCGGTCAACGTCATCGCCAAGGGCCGTGAGGTCTCCGGGCAGAACGACATCCGCTGCACCGTCTCCATCGGCGGCTTCGTACCCAAGCCGCACACCCCGTTCCAGTGGGCCCCGCAGCTCAGTGCCGAGGAGACCGACGCCCGTCTGGAGAAGCTGCGCGACAAGATCCGCGGCGACAAGAAGTACGGCCGCTCGATCGGCTTCCGCTACCACGACGGCAAGCCCGGCATCGTCGAGGGCCTGCTCTCGCGCGGCGACCGCCGCATCGGCTCCGTCATCCGCGCCGTCTACGAGGCCGGCGGCCGCTTCGACGGCTGGCGCGAGCACTTCTCGTACGACCGCTGGATGGCGTGCGCCGAGAAGACGCTCCCCGGGTTCGGGGTGGACGTCGACTGGTACACCACCCGTGAGCGCACGTACGAGGAGGTCCTGCCCTGGGACCACCTGGACTCCGGTCTCGACAAGGACTGGCTCTGGGAGGACTGGCAGGACTCGCTCGACGAGACCGAGGTCGAGGACTGCCGCTGGACCCCGTGCTTCGACTGCGGCGTGTGTCCGCAGATGGATACGTCCATCCAAATCGGGCCGACCGGCAAGAAGTTGCTGCCGCTGGCGGTCAAGAACGCTGCGCCTGCTCCCAGCGGGCACGCGCACTGAGGCGAGCCAGGCACTCGGTCGGGTGAGTCGTGCCCTGCGGGGCGAGTGGGGACGAGGTGGCTGCCGCTCCGGCAGCCACCTCAAGAGGCGAGGATGCTCACGCCGTCCCCGACCAACTTGAGCCCGAGAACCAGGAAGAGGACGGCCAGCACCGCGACGTTGTGCAGGACGGCCCAGTCGCGCCAGTTGCCCAGTACGTTCTTCGCCCGTTCGCCCATGAGCAGGTAGACGCCCAGCGGCGCGAGCACGCCCACCGACGCGATGAGGACGAAGACGGCGAGTGTCGAGATCTGCTGCGGCACGGAGATTCCGGCAGAGCTGATCGAGGCTCCTGCGGCAATGGTCAGGGGTGCGTTCTTGGCGTTGGCCGCTGACAGCGCCAGCCCCAGCGCGAGAACCTTGACCGGGGTGAAGCGGTCGATCGCGGCCATCCATTTCGGTAGTTGCGCCTGAGCGGCGTCGGTGGGGCGCCGACGCCACTGGCGGGCGCCGAACAGGACCAGCAACACACCCAGAGCGAGTTTCAGTGCCCCTACCCAGGTGGCGGGGTGCTTGTCGGTGGACTCGCCGCCGGAGCCCCCGACCACCAGCATGATCGCCCCCAGTACCGCCAGCCCGAGGATCCAGCCGACGGCCAGCAGAGGGCCGTTGAGACGGCCGCGCGGAGTGGCAAGGACCAGGATCATCGCGACGATGGGAAGCGGGCTGACCGCGACACCGGCCGCCAGGCCGAGCACATCGCCTACTGCGTGTCCCAAGGGGGCCTCCGCGAGGGTGGATCGGGCTGCCCGAGGCGGGCGAGTGGCACGCCGGGGGAGATGACCCAAGGGGTGTGTGTTCCACCCGTCCCTCCGCCCTTCCCGCACATTGTCGGACTACATCGGCTGTGCGGCGCGGTACCGGCGTCGAACGGGTGAGGGCTGAGCCCTGGGGTACGGCAGGCCCTTCAGTCCGAGCCTGTCGTGATCTGTAGTGGGTGCGGCGGCAGCCCTGGCCACCGGTATCCGCCACCGGGTACGGCCGAGGTCAGATCCTTGCCAAGTCCGGTTCCTGCTCCACGGCTTGAACACCTTGCCGAGCGCGCGGACTGCATCGGCCGAGTCGACGTGCCCGGTCGGGCACGCGGCGACGGCGCTACGCCGGATCAGCCGTACCGCCGGTGCTGCCCTCCTCGCGGCCGGAAGGGCCGAGCGGTTGCGGGTCCGGCGGCGATTGGCCCGAAGGCCACCCCCATCAGGGTGACACCGCACGTCACGGTTCGGGTGACAGCTCGATGACGAAGACCCGGCCAGGGAAACCTGGGGCTTGGTCTTCGCGTCCTGTCCGGCATGGACCAGGAGAAGCAGCCCCGCGTGTACGGCAACCATCAGGCGCCCGCGCACTACGAGTCCGGCGACGGCTGTCTGACCACGCTCATCAGGATTCCGGTACGGATCGTGGTGCTCGTGATCGTCCTGCCCGTACGGATGGTCTGGGACGCGCTCGTCGCCGCCTCCCGCGCCGCTGACCGGATACTGCTGCGCCCCGTGGGACGCGCGCTGGCGTGGCTGGGCCGGGTCCTCGTGGTGATCCCGCTGGTCCGGCTGTACGAGTCGGTCCTGACCCCGCTGGGGCACGGACTGCGGTGGCTGGCCGCCATGGTCGGCCGGTCCGTGCGGTGGCTGGGCACGGCGGTCTTCGTGTGGCCGTGGGTGACGCTGTGGCGGTACGTGGTCGTGCCCGTGGTCCGGTACGGCGTCGTCGTGCCGGCGGTCCGGATCTACGCGTCGGTCCTCACCCCGCTCGGGCACGGGCTGCGCCGCGTGTACCGCACCCTGCTCACCCCCGTCGGACGGGGCGTCGCCGCCGTGACGGTGTGGGTACTCACCGCTCTCTTCGTATGGCCGGTGGTCGGTGCGTGGAGGTACCTCCTGGTGCCGCTCGCGCTCGCCATCGACCGGCTGGTGAGGACCTTGATCGTCGCGCCACTGGCCTGGATGTACCGGGCACTGCTCACCCCGCTCGGCCACGGCATCGCGTGGCTGACCGGCGTGATGGCGAGCGGTGTCGCCGCGGTGGCCCGGGGGCTGGGCGCAGCTGTCGCCTGGCTGGTCATGACGGTGCTCGTGACCCCCGTGAGGTGGTTCTGGCGGCGGGCCCTCGCCCCGGCCGGCCGGGAGGTCGCCGCCGCGATCGGTGTCGCCTGGCGCGTCGCCGGGTTTCTCTCGCGGGCCGTCGGGCGCGCTCTCGTCCGGCTGGCGTGGCATCTCATCGGAGCCCCTGTGGCCTGGACCTACCGCACCGTGTGCACGCCCGTCGGACACTTCGTACGCGACATGGTCTGGGCCCCGGCGAGACGTGCCGCCGCAGAGGCGGGACGCGCGGCCCGCGGCGCCCTGCAAAGCGCACGCGAGACCGTGCGCCAGGCCCGCCGCGACGCATGGCGGGCACTGGTCGGCGGGGGCCCGGTCCCTGAGCCCCGGGAACCGGTGGCCCCCCTTGCGCGTACTCTGGGTAGTACAACGACTGTGCCCAGCGCGGCGCCCGAACCAGAGATCTCCCTGCGAAAGCAGGGGTGAGCCGGGGCGGACACCCCCGGGCCACCCGTATTTCGAGAGCGGCGTGCCACCGCGTCCGCTCCGCACCGAGGAGAAGAACCACTGGGCAAGCGACAGCCCGAAGGCCCGCCGCCCGCACCGGCAGTGCAGCGCATCCGACTGCGCTACACCAAGCGCGGCCGCCTCCGGTTCACCAGCCACCGCGACTTCCAGCGTGCCTTCGAGCGGGCGCTGCGCCGCGCCGAGGTGCCCATGGCCTACTCGGCGGGCTTCACCCCGCATCCCAAGGTGTCGTACGCCAATGCCGCACCCACCGGCACGGGCAGCGAGGCCGAGTTCCTGGAGATCGCCCTCACCGAGGCGCGGGACCCCGACACGTTGCGCGACCTGCTCGACGCGTCGCTCCCGGACGGCCTCGACATCACGGACGCCGTGGAGGCCCGCACGTCGGGCCTCGCCGAGCGGCTGACCGCCTCCGTATGGGAGATGCGGCTCGACGGGGTCCCGTTCGAGGACGCCGAGAAGGCCGTCGCCGGTTTCCTCGGCGCCGAGAACGTCGAGGTCCAGCGCCGCACGAAGAACGGCGTGCGGACCTTCGACGCCCGCGCCGCTGTCGCGGACCTGGAGGCCGTCGATCCCCAGGCTGATAGGCCGGGGGACAAGGCCTGTGCGATACTGCGGCTGGTTGTTCGGCACGTGACACCTGCCGTGCGACCTGACGACGTCCTGTCCGGTCTCCGCGTTGTGGCCGACCTGGCGCCGCCGGTCCCCGCAGCGGTGACCAGGCTGGCGCAGGGGCTCTTCGACGAGGAGTCCGGCACGGTGACCGACCCGCTCGCGCCCGACCGCGAGGCAGCCCCGACCGTGCTACCCACGGCCACCGGGACCGCCGTCGCGACGGCGCCGGAAGGTGCAGGTTCCGCGTAAGGCGGTCGTTGTAGCGCAGTCCTCGGACTCGGGAGCCACCTGGGTCGGGCCGCGCGCTTGACCCATAAGACTTTCGCCAGGCCGTGCGTACATCGCGTACGGAACCGGTGAGCCAGACATTCAGCTCCCGTGCGGCGCCCGCGCCCCGGACGGCGGTACCGCGTTCCCATGCGGACCGTGCCGGACCGGAATCAGGCGTGGCGCCCGGGAGCGTGACGGGAGAACCGCCCGCATGCTCGAACCGAACGAGCCCGGCACGGCCGGGAACGACGAAGAGAACAACACCCCCGGGGACAAGCTGCCGCCGCGCCGCAGGCGCCGTGCCGCTTCCCGCCCGGCCGGCCCGCCGTCGGGCGCCGCCGGCTCGGAGGCTGCGGCGCCGGCCATACCGGCCGTTGACGCCGCAGTGTCCGACACCACCGTCGCCGCCGACGAGGCGGAGGCCGCACCGCCGGCGCGTACCCGTCGCCGTGCGGTCCGCAAGGCGACCGCTCCCGCGGGCGCGCCGGAGACCGCGGAGGTCGTGGAGACCTCCGCGAGCGCTGCCCCCGCAGAGACCGCGGAGCCCGCCCCGGCAGCAGAGACCCCCGAGGCCGCTGAGGCGCCGCGTACGCGGCGCCGGGCGACCCGTAAGGCGACCGCTCCGGCGGGTGCGCCGAAGGCCGAGAAGACCACCGAGGCCGTCGAGACCGAGACCGCCCCGGCCGCTGAGACCACTGAGGCTGCTGAGGCGCCGCGTACGCGGCGCCGGGCGTCCCGCAAGGCCACTGCTCCGGCAGGTGCGCCGGCGGCCGTCGAGGTCGTGGAGGTCATCGAGCCCACCCCGGACGTCGAGACCGAGGCGCCCGCACAGCCCGCCGTCGCCGAGCCCGTCGTGGCCGAGGCGCCCCGTGGCCGTACCCGCCGCCGGGCATCCGCTCCGGCCGGTACGCCGCAGACCACGCCGGCCGACGCCGGCACCGCTGAGACCGTGGAGGCCGCACCGGCCGCCGAGGCCGCACCGGCCGTGGAGGCTGCTGAGCCGGAGGCCCCGCGTGGCCGTCGCCGTGCGGTGCGTAAGGCAACCGCGCCGGCGGGTGCGCCGCAGGCCGCCGAGGCCGCTGCCCCGGTCGAGATCGTCGCCGAGACCCCGGTCGAGGCCGCCGCAGCCGAGGAGCCGGCCGCCGAGCCGGAGGAGGCGGCCGAGAGCACCGAGAGCGCCGCGCCGCGTGGCCGTCAGCGCCGGCGGGCGACCGCCGCCGCGGGCAGGCCGGAGTTCACCGGAAAGGTCGAGGAGCCCGCCCGTAAGAGCCGTCGCGCGACGCGCCCGGCCGTGGCCGTCTTCCAGGCGCCGGTCTTCGCCGAGCCGATGTTCCAGACCCCGGAGACCGCCGCAGCCGCGGCTGCGGCCGCCGGCACCCCCTCGCGCTACGACGAGGCCGAGGAAGAGATCGAGACGGTCGAGGAGACCGCCGCGACCGACGAGGCCGCTGCCGAGGCGGCCCCCGTCGCCGAGGCCGCGCCGCAGGCCGGCTCCCGTCGTCGTCGCCGCCGTCGCGGTGAGGCCGCCGAGACCGAGCCGGCCGCCGAGCGGACGCCCGCCCCCGCCGCCCCGGCCGAGGAGCCGGCCGAGGAGGAGCACGAGCTGGAGGCCGAAGGCGAGGCCGAGCACGAGGGCGAGGAGTCGGACGAGTACGGGGACCGGCCCTCGCGCCGTCGCCGTCGCGGTGGCCGTCGCCGTCGCCGCGGTGAGCCGACCGAGGCGGAGGAAGCCGCGGAGCAGCACGCCGACGAGCACGCCGCCGACACGTCCGAGGACGAGCACGAGCGCGCCCACGAGGACGAGGAGGACGAAGAGGACCACGAGCTGTCCGCTTCCGGCTCCAGCAGCAGCCGTCGCCGGCGTCGTCGCCGTCGTCGCAGCGGTGACGCCTCGCCCGAGGCCGAAGCCGGTACGGACGACCCGGAGCGTACGGTCGTCAAGGTCCGTGAGCCGCGGAAGAAGGAAGCCGAGCGCGAGCCCGGCACCGGCTTCGACGAGGTCCAGTCCATCAAGGGCTCGACCCGTATGGAGGCGAAGAAGCAACGCCGTCGCGAAGGCCGTGAGCAGGGCCGCCGTCGCGTGCCGATCATCACGGAGGCGGAGTTCCTGGCCCGCCGCGAGGCCGTCGAGCGCGTCATGGTCGTCCGTCAGAACGGCGATCGCACGCAGATCGGCGTCCTCGAGGACAACGTGCTCGTCGAGCACTACGTCAACAAGGAGCAGGCCACCAGCTACGTCGGCAACGTCTACCTGGGCAAGGTGCAGAACGTACTGCCGTCCATGGAGGCCGCCTTCGTCGACATCGGCAAGGGCCGCAACGCCGTCCTGTATGCCGGTGAGGTCAACTTCGAGGCGCTCGGCATGGCCCATGGGCCGCGCCGGATCGAGACCGCGCTGAAGTCCGGCCAGTCCGTCCTCGTCCAGGTGACGAAGGACCCGATCGGTCACAAGGGCGCCCGCCTGACCAGCCAGGTCTCGCTGCCCGGCCGCTACCTGGTCTATGTGCCCGAGGGCTCGATGACCGGTATCAGCCGCAAGCTGCCCGACACGGAGCGCGCCCGGCTGAAGACCATCCTCAAGAAGATCGTCCCCGAGGACGCGGGCGTCATCGTGCGCACCGCCGCCGAGGGTGCGAGCGAGGACGAGCTGCGCCGTGATGTCGAGCGGCTGCAGCAGCAGTGGGAGGACATCCAGAAGAAGTCGAAGAGCAACGGCAGCGCCAACGCGCCGACGCTGCTCTACGGCGAGCCGGACATGACGGTCCGAGTCGTCCGCGACATCTTCAACGAGGACTTCTCGAAGGTCATCGTCAGCGGTGACGACGCGTGGGAGACCATCCACGGTTACGTCGCGCACGTCGCCCCCGACCTGACGGACCGTCTGTCGAGGTGGACCTCCGAGGTCGACATCTTCGCGACCTACCGGATCGACGAGCAGCTGATGAAGGCCCTGGACCGCAAGGTCTGGCTGCCCAGCGGCGGCTCGCTGGTGATCGACAAGACCGAGGCGATGGTCGTCGTCGACGTCAACACCGGCAAGTTCACCGGTCAGGGCGGCAACCTCGAGGAGACCGTCACCAGGAACAACCTGGAGGCGGCCGAGGAGATCGTGCGTCAGCTGCGGCTGCGCGACCTCGGCGGCATCGTCGTCATCGACTTCATCGACATGGTCCTGGAGTCCAACCGGGACCTGGTGCTGCGGCGTCTGCTGGAGTGCCTGGGTCGCGACCGTACGAAGCACCAGGTCGCCGAGGTCACCTCGCTGGGCCTGGTCCAGATGACCCGCAAGCGGGTGGGACAGGGTCTGCTGGAGTCCTTCTCCGAGACCTGTGTCCACTGCAACGGGCGCGGCGTGATCGTGCACATGGAGCAGCCGACCACGGTCGGTGGTGGCGGCAACGGCAAGCGTGCGAAGAAGCGCGGCCGCGGGAGCGCCGGTGAGCAGCCCGAGGCCCTCGTCGAGCACGAGCACGTAGAGGCCGAGGCGGAGACCGAGGCCGAGGTGGCTGCCGAGGTCGCCGCTCCGGTGGCGCTTCCCGAGCCGGAGTTCGTACCGGACGAGGAGCTGTACAGCAGCCCGGCCGAGGCCGAGGCGGCCGCTTCGCGCGGCCGTGGCCGTCGGCGCGCGACCCGCAAGGCAACGGCCCCGGCCGGTGCCCCGAGGACGGCGCCGGAGCCCACCCCGGTCGTGGAGCCGGAGCCGGTGACCGAGCCCGTGCCGGTCGTCGAGACCCCGGTGGCCGAGGCTCCGCAGGGCCGTACCCGCCGTCGGGCGACCCGCAAGGCGACCGCTCCGGCGGGCTCGCCGGCCGCGGCCGAGCCGGTCGAGGCGCCGCTGCCCGTGGCGGACGTGGTTGCTGCCGAGGACGTGGTGGTCGAGGCCCCGGTGGCCGAGGCCGCGCCCGAGGAGGTGGCCGCCCCGCCGCGTGCCCGGCGCCGGGTGACCCGCAAGGTCACCGCCCCCGCGGGCTCGCCCGCAGGTGCGGACGGTGCGGAGGTCGTCGTGGTGACGGGCTCCACCGAGCCGAAGCCCGAGGCCGAACCGGCCCCGGCCGACGCCACCGCCGTTGCCCCGGAAGCCGCGGAGACCGCAGAGGTCGAGGCCCCGGCCAAGAAGACGGCCCGCAAGACCGCCAAGAAGGCCACCGCCAAGAAGGCAGCCACCAAGAAGACGGCTGCCAAGAAGACCGTCGCGAAGAAGACGACGGCCAAGAAGGCGGCGGCGAAGAAGACGGCGGCGGCGGAGCAGTAGTCGCCGCAGGCCTTTCAGAGGTCGGGCCTGACCAGGCCCGACCTCTGCAGCAGCCGACGCAACCGGACCGGCCCCGTACGGTGGCCGGTCGGCATGCGTTCGGTGCACTGCCGTACCCGCCCCGGTCCTCGGAGACTGCGCGGGACCGGATCCGGCCGGGGCGGCTTCGCTCAAGTGACCGAGGCGACTGTCCTCGGGCCGTCGTCGGACGCGCCGCGACCGGACAATGAACTCGTAGAGCACGAGAACAGGAAGCAAGGAGAACCTTCATGATCGGCCTGATACTCGCAGCCGGTGCCGGACGGCGTCTGCGCCCGTACACCGACACCCTCCCGAAGGCCCTGGTGCCGGTGGGCCCCGAGGGTGACGAGGAGAGCCTCACCGTCATCGATCTGACGCTGGGCAACTTCGCCGAGGTGGGGCTGACCGAAGTCGCGATCATCGTGGGCTACCGCAAGGAGGCCGTGTACGCCCGCAAGGAGGCTCTCGAGGCGAAGTACGGCGTCACGATCACGCTGATCGACAACGACAAGGCCGAGGAGTGGAACAACGCGTACTCCCTCTGGTGCGGCCGCGACTCGATCAAGCACAGCGTGATCCTCGCCAACGGCGACACCGTGCACCCGGTCTCCGTCGAGAAGACGCTGCTGGCGGCCCGCGGTGACGGCAAGAGGATCATCCTTGCCCTCGACACGGTGAAGCAGCTCGCCGACGAGGAGATGAAGGTCGTCGTGGACCCCGAGAAGGGCGTCCAGCGGATCACCAAGCTGATGGACCCGGCGGACGCGACGGGCGAGTACATCGGTGTCACCCTCATCGAGGGCGAAGCGGCCGACGAACTCGCGGACGCACTGCGGACGACCTTCGAGCGTGACCCGGACCTGTACTACGAGGACGGCTACCAGGAGCTCGTCAACCGCGGCTTCAAGATCGACGTGGCGCCGATCGGCGACATCCAGTGGGTCGAGATCGACAACCACGAGGACCTCGCCAAGGGCAGGAGGATCGCGTGCCAGTACTGACCCGCCTCATACCGGCGCCGATCGTCGTCGATATCCGCGCGGGTGCCCTGGCCGATCTCGCGAGCGTCCTCGCGGACCAGAGGATCTCCAGCTCGGGCAAGCTGGCGGTCGCGATCAGCGCAGGGTCCGGTCAGGCGCTGCGCGAGCGGCTCTCGGCGAGCCTGCCGAGCGCTTCCTGGTTCGAGGTCGGTGGCGGCTCCCTCGGGGACGCGATCAAGCTCGCCGAGGCCATGAAGTCCGGGCGTTACGACGCCGTGGTCGGCCTCGGCGGCGGCAAGATCATCGACTGTGCGAAGTTCGCCGCGGCGCGTGTCGGGCTGCCGCTGGTCGCGGTCGCGACGAACCTCTCCCACGACGGTCTCTGCTCACCGGTCGCCACATTGGACAACGACGCGGGCCGTGGCTCGTACGGTGTCCCGAACCCGATCGCGGTCCTGATCGACCTCGACATCATCCGCGAGGCCCCGGCCCGGTTCGTGCGGTCCGGGATCGGCGACGCGCTGTCCAACATCTCCGCGGTCGCGGACTGGGAGCTGGCCCACGAGGTCAAGGGCGAGGACATCGACGGTCTCGCTGCCGCTATGGCCCGCCAGGCCGGTGAGGCGGTGCTGCGCCACCCCGGCGGCATCGGGGACGACAGCTTCCTGCAGGTGCTGGCCGAAGGGCTGGTGATCACCGGTATCTCGATGTCGGTCGCGGGCGACAGCCGCCCCGCCTCCGGCGCGTGCCACGAG
This sequence comes from Streptomyces sp. NPDC005262, assembly GCF_042872425.1. Lineage (NCBI taxonomy): Bacteria > Bacillati > Actinomycetota > Actinomycetes > Kitasatosporales > Streptomycetaceae > Streptomyces > Streptomyces sp. NPDC005262. The sequence goes on along the minus strand of NZ_JBIAKK010000002.1, from coordinate 899,779 downwards.
ATCAACCACGCCTTCGATCTTCTCTTCCCGCAGCGTGCCGCCAGCCACGGCGAGCAGTGCGGTCTGGGAGCGGCGTTCGCGATGCATCTGCGTGGTGCCCGCGAGGAGTCCGTACAGATGGCCCGGACGCTGCGCAGTCACGGCCTGCCGGTGCTCGCCGAGGAGATCGGCTTCACTGCGGACGAGTTCGTCTCGGTGGTCGACTTCGCTCCCCAGACCAGGCCCGGGCGCTACACGATCCTGGAGCACCTGAACCTGTCGGTGGACGGGATCCGGGATGCCTACGCCGAGTACGTGAAGGCTGTCGAGGCCTGAATCAGGGGCCCGGTTTGACCGGCTGTCCAAGGCCCCGTAGCCTTGACCGTCGGCGTTTGTTCGCCACACCTCTGAGCACTGACCTCCCGCTCGTACGGGAGAGGCCGCTCGTCCAATCCGGATCGTCGCGGGTCTTCGGACCCGTGTGAGCGGCTGGCATCAGAGGTTCCGGTTCCGAGCGAGAGTGAGATCCGCGTGTACGCCATCGTGCGCAGCGGTGGCCGCCAGCACAAGGTTGCTGTCGGTGACATCGTTGAGGTTGACAAGATTTCCACTGCCCAGGTTGGTGACACGGTCGAGCTCTCGACCCTGCTCGTGGTCGACGGCGACGCCGTGACCAGCGACCCGTGGGTGCTGGCCGGGATCAAGGTCCAGGCCGAGGTCGTGGACCACCACAAGGGCGCGAAGATCGACATCCTTCGCTACAAGAACAAGACCGGCTACCGCCGTCGCCAGGGTCACCGCCAGCAGTACACGGCGATCAAGGTCACCGGTATCCCCGCGGCTGCGAAGTAAGGGACTGAGAAAAGATGGCACACAAGAAGGGCGCATCGTCCACCCGGAACGGGCGCGATTCCAACGCTCAGCGGCTCGGCGTCAAGCGCTTCGGCGGCCAGGCCGTCAACGCCGGTGAGATCCTGGTCCGCCAGCGTGGCACCCACTTCCACCCGGGCACGGGCGTCGGCCGTGGCGGCGACGACACGCTGTTCGCGCTCGCCGCTGGTGCGGTCGAGTTCGGCACCCACCGTGGCCGCAAGGTCGTGAACATCGTTCCGATCGCCGAGTAATTTCGGCGCTCGTCGAGCGGTTTCTGCGGAGGCGGACCTCACTTCCCGTATGGGAAGCGGGTCCGCCTTTCGCGTGTTTCTCTCTGAGAGAGACAGCATGAGCTTGAAACATTTCTGCAGGTATGTAACTGGAGGTTCCCACCATGACCACCTTCGTGGACCGCGTCGAGCTGCATGTCGCCGCGGGTAACGGAGGCCACGGCTGTGCCTCCGTTCACCGTGAGAAGTTCAAGCCGCTCGGCGGCCCGGACGGCGGCAACGGCGGCCGTGGCGGCGATGTGACCCTGGTCGTCGACCAGGACATCACCACACTCCTCGACTATCACCACAGTCCGCACCGCAAGGCCACCAACGGCCAGCCCGGCGCGGGTGACCACCGCACCGGCAAGGAGGGCCAGGACCTCGTCCTGCCGGTCCCCGACGGCACGGTCGTGCTCGACCGGAACGGCAACGTGCTGGCCGACCTGATCGGTCAGGGCACCACGTTCGTGGCCGGCCAGGGCGGCCGCGGCGGTCTCGGCAACGCGGCACTCGCCTCCGCCCGCCGCAAGGCCCCCGGCTTCGCGCTGCTCGGCGAGCCGGGCGAGTCCCGGGACATCGTCCTGGAGCTCAAGACCGTCGCCGACGTGGCGCTGGTGGGCTACCCGAGTGCCGGCAAGTCCTCGCTGATCTCGGTCCTGTCCGCAGCCAAGCCGAAGATCGCCGACTACCCGTTCACCACGCTTGTCCCGAACCTGGGCGTGGTCACCGCGGGCGGAACCGTCTACACCATCGCCGACGTCCCGGGCCTGATCCCGGGCGCCAGCCAGGGCAAGGGCCTCGGCCTGGAGTTCCTGCGGCACGTGGAGCGCTGCTCCGTCCTCGTACACGTACTGGACACGGCGACGCTGGAGTCCGACCGCGACCCGGTCTCCGACCTCGACATGATCGAGGAGGAGCTGAAGCAGTACGGCGGTCTGGACGACCGGCCCCGCATCGTCGTCCTCAACAAGATCGACATCCCGGACGGCCAAGACCTCGCGGACATGATCCGGCCGGAACTGGAAGACCGCGGATACCGCGTCTTCGAGGTGTCCGCCATCGCCCGCACCGGCCTCAAGGAGCTCTCCTACGCGCTCGCCGGTGTGATCGCCGAGGCGCGTGCCGCCAAGCCCGTGGAGGAGGCGACCCGCGTCGTCATCCGCCCGAAGGCCGTGGACGACGCGGGCTTCACCGTCACGCTGGAGGAGGACGGCATCTACCGGGTGCGTGGCGAGAAGCCGGAGCGCTGGGTGCGGCAGACCGACTTCAACAACGACGAGGCCGTCGGCTATCTGGCGGACCGTCTCAACCGTCTCGGTGTCGAGGACGAGCTGATGAAGGCCGGCGCCCGGGCGGGCGACGGTGTGGCCATCGGCGCCGAGGACAACGCGGTCGTCTTCGACTGGGAGCCGACCATGGCGGCGGGTGCGGAGATGCTCGGGCGCCGTGGTGAGGACCACCGTCTCGAAGCGCCGCGTCCGGCCGCGCAGCGCCGTCGCGACCGCGAGGTGGAGCGGGACGAAGTCAGCAAGGAATACCAGGAGTTCGACCCGTTCGCGTAACGCACGAGGCCGAGGGGCCTGTCCCCGGACCAGAGGAATCTCTGGTCCGGGGACAGGCCCCTCGGCCGTTCCCGGAGCTTTCCGGCCCGGCTCCGGCGTGATCCCTACGAGTGCATGGCAAATCGGGTGTTTTGCCCAAAGGGTGGATAAAATTGCGCCCGGTGTGCAGCCTTTTGGAGCTTCCGCGTGTCTACCTCGATGCGAGGCCAGATGCCTGCCCTCTTGCCGAACGAGGGGGTAGGGGGAGCGTGATGACACTCGCGCGAGGCTGCCCGGGGATCGCCGCGAGCTGCGGCCCGGCCGAAAGACACTGGTGAAGATTTCATTCCTGGTACGCGACCTCTGCCATATGGGCGGGGTGGTCAGCGCGACGCAGAACCTTGCGGGCGCGCTCGCCTCCCGGCACGAAGTGGAGATCGTCGCCATGCGCAAGGTGCGGGACACGTCGTACTTCCCGCTCGACCCACGGGTCTCCGTGCGCGTCCTCACCGACCTGCGGGGGCATTCCCCCGCCTCCGACCTGGAGCACCCGTTGATCGGGGTCTTCCCGAAGGTCTACCCGGTCGACCCGGCGGAGAAGAAGCCGGTGGTCAGCAGGCTGGCCGAGCTGCGGCTGCTGGAATTCCTCGCGACCACCGACTCCGACGTCGTGGTGAGCTCCAGCCCACGGAACACGATCATGCTCTCGTACGCCGAGGGCGACTACCTGCGGGTCACGCAGGAGCATTCGATGCCCTCGGTGTACGCGAAGTATTACCAGGGCCGGCTGTTCAAGGCGTACCACTCGTTGGACGCGCTCACCGCTCTCACACCCGAAGAGGCCGAGAGCATCGGCAAACAGGTGCCCGACGTCCGCAACCGGCTGGCCGTCATGCCGAACTGCGTGCCCGCCGCCCCGGTGCAGTCCAAGAGCACCAACAAGGTCATCATCGCGGCGGGTCTCCTCAAGGAGAACAAGAACTTCGCGGCGCTCGTCGAAGCCTTTGCCATCGTCGTACGCAAGCATCCCGACTGGCGGCTGCGCATCTACGGCCAAGGAACGGAGAAGGCCAACCTGCGCAAGCAGATCGAGAGCCTCGGCCTGCACAACAGCGTGGCGCTGATGGGACCGGCCGCCCCGGTCGCCCCCGAATTCAGCAAGGGTTCGATCTTCGTGCTCCCGTCCAAGCGGGAGGCGTTCGGCAATGTGATCGTCGAGGCGATGGCCGCCGGTCTGCCCGTGGTCAGCACTGACGCCCACCACGGACCGCGCAACATCATCACCCATGGCGAGGACGGCCTGATCGTCCCGGGTGATGACACCGATGCCATGGCCGAGGCGATCCTGGAGCTGATCGAGGACGACGACCGGCGCAAGCGGATGTCGGAGGCAGCCGTGCGTGGCGCCGTCCGATTCCACGAGGAGGCCAGCCGCGAGCGCTTCGAGGCGATCCTGCGCGATGCCTTCGCCCGAAAGGCGCTGCCGACCAGTGCCACCGCCCGGATGGATACCGGGGGCTCTGTCAGGATCGACGTCGGCGCACTGCCCGCAGAGGCGCGGGACGTCACGGTCGTGTGCCGCCGCACCGGCGGCGGGGACGTCGAGAAGCGGTTCCCGGTTTCCGCCGAGGGCGCGGCAGTTGTTCCCTGGAACGGCGGCTTGCCGGAGGCAATCTGGGAGTTGTCCCTGCGCACCGCGGACGGCCACGAGGTGCCGTTGAACGTGGACGGCTACGGCTGCGACGTGCGGGAGTTGCTGCATGTCCCGCTGCCCCGGGCAGGAGCGCGGGCCATGGAACTGATGCTTCCGCACCGCAACTCCGACGACCGGCTCCGGATCCGCAGTGTCGCGCGTGCGTCCCATGTGGAGGTCGGCGACCTCGCGGTGACCGCGCAGACGGTTGAACTGCAGGCGGAATACTGGGGCGGTGAGCTCGGCAGGGGAGCGCAGATCGAGGCTGTCCTGCGCAAGGACAAGTCGCGCGTGCTGACGTTCCCGGCCCTGGCCGGTGAAGGCACCCGGATCACAAGCACTGTTGACTGCGGTGCACTGGTGGGGGAGCACGCGGGGGCTGAGCAGATCTGGGACGTGTGGCTGCGGCCGGCGGAGGGCGCCGAGAGGGTGCCGCTGTCAAAGCTGGCCACCGACGTGCTTCAGCCGATCAACGTGTTCACCTTCCCCTGGCCCAGGGTCACGGTGGCCCGCGACCCCAGGAAGACACTCCGGGCCAAGGCCGGCCGGTGCGTCGCGACGGTCCGTAACGGTGGCACCCCGCCGCCGCGTCCCGTAACGACGATTGAGATTCGGCCGTACTTCACCAGCGCCGCACAGTTTGCCCTGAAGACGGTGCGTGTGTAGCGCTCGGGATACTGCGAGCAGGAAACACAGGGAGGGGCCCCGGAGACATTCTCCGGGGCCCCTCCCTGCCTTCTGTCGCTACCAGCGCTCGTCGGCGAGTTCCTTCGCCTTCTGCAGCATTCTGTTCACCACCCGGTCCGAGGCGTGGCCGTCGTCCAGGTCGCAGAAGAGCCTGTGGAACCGCTCGTAGCGGTCCTCGTGTTCGGCCGCCACCTTGTCGATGTCTCGGATCGCACCGATCAGTTCCTCGGAGGTGCTGATCAGCGGACCGGGTGCATCCTTCTCGAAGTCGAAGTAGAAGCCGCGCAGCTTGTCGCGGTAGTGCTCCAGGTCGTAGGTGAAGAAGAGCATCGGCCGCCTGAGATGCGCGTAGTCGAACATCACGGACGAGTAGTCCGTGATCATGACGTCGGCGATGAGGTAGAGATCGGCGATGTCGGGGTACTCGGATACGTCGAAGACGAATCCGTTCCCTGCTCCGGGGATGCTGTCCACCACGTTGGAATGACGACGGATCAGCAGGATGTGATCGTCACCGAGCCGCTGCTGCGCGTCCTCGGTGTCCAGTCGTAGCTCGAACTTGAACTGGCCCCGCCGGTGCGCCAGATCGTCGCGCCAGGTGGGGGCGTACAGCACTATCTTTTTGTCGTCCGGGAGCCCGATCCGTTCCTTGATCTCCTTGGCCCGGGTATCGCGGTCGGTTGCGTAGAGGTAGTCGTTGCGCGGATAGCCGGTCTCGACGATCTCACCGTCGTACCCCATGGCCCGCTTGAGGATCGGGGTGCTGAACCGGTTGGAGGACACCAGCATGTTCCAGCTGCGGGCCTCCTGCTGTAGCTGGGCGTGGTACTGGGGATTGAACTTCGGCGCCGTAATGTCCAGGCCGATCTTCTTCAGCATGGTGCCGTGCCAGGTCTGGACGATGACCTGCCCCGGTCGGCGCTCGATCCAATGCGGGAGATGGGCATTGGTCACGATGTACCGGCAGCGGGCCAGCGCCTCGTACCACTCGGTTCCCCAGAAGCGGACCTTCTCGGCCGTGGACGGGAGGTCCACCTGCCCGTCCCTGACCAGCCACAGGTGTTGGACATCCGCATTGCGCCGGAGCAGCTCCTCGTGGATGGCCCGAGGGCTGTCGGAGTACTGCTTGCCGTTGTAGCTGATGTACAGCACGGCGTCGCGCAGCGGCTCCTTGCGGCCGGCCTCGTACACCTCGCGGTGCAGCTTGTCCTGCCGGTAGCGGCCGCGTTCGAGGATGGACAGATCCGAGGGACAGTGCAGCTGGGGGAAGTCGTGCCAACGGGATTCGAAGTGGTACTCACGACCTGCGTGCTCGCCGGAAACCGGGAAGCTCGGAACCGTGAGCCGGTCGATGACGAAGGGAACGTCGGAGCTGCCGTCCCCGGACCGCAGGAAGAAGTTCCACCGACCGCTCTTCAACGGCCGGGGACCGTTGGCTCCCGACATGGCGGAGGGTGTGAACTTGGCGACGAACGTACCGTCCGGGAACACCTGCAGCGGCACGGCCTTCTCGTCGAAGAAGTCACGGGCCTTGATGAGGAAGACCGGATCGCTCAGATCGGCCGGCGTGGAACCGTGGACGGTGTACTCGCCGTCGGCAAACTGCACATCGGTGATCTTGGCCTGGAGCGGACGGCCGGAGAACTTCAGGTAGCCGTTGTGTCCCGCGATCAGCGCAAGCTCGTTCCGCTCGGCATCCTGGGCGATGGTCGCGGGGAGCCGGATCTGCCGGTCGGCAAGTCCGTCACGGACCACGGTGCTGAACCGGCGCTCCGTCCCGTCGGGGGCAGTGGCAACCAGCTCGGTGCCCCAGTTGCGGCGTGAGGCCAGGGCAGGATTGACACCCTCGGCGGCGGTGCCTTCGTCGACGACGTCCTGGTGTTCGGGCAGTAGCGCGATGTCCTTGAGCGGCACCCGGACCTGGAAGGAAGCGCGGCCATCCGGCGCGGGCTTCAGGACGAGGGGGTAGGAGATGACCTCCCCGCTCTTGCGGTTGGAGACTTCCAGGTTCACCGACTCGTGCGCGGTCAGCGGGACGCGGATCTCACCATCGATCTCCACGCTCTCGCCCAGGGCACGGTGATCGGTGATCAGGGCGCGTACCCGCTCGACACGCAGCTTGAGGGCACCGGTGGAGGTGGCGGGGAGCAGCCGGAAGTTCTCGTCGAGCCACTGGTACGGCGAGTGATTGGCCGCACTCGCACCGGCCGCATGCACGGCGCGCTTGCGGACGAGCCCCGCGGAGGCGATACCCAGGCCGACGTGCCAGGTGCCCTCCACCCACTGGCCGCCCTTGCGGAGCTTGGTGGGATCGAACAGCAACTGCCAGCCGGCCCAGTCGTAGTTGTACTGCTTCTGGGAGGACAGCGCAGTGCACTCCGGGCTATAGACGTTGGGCAGGGGCAGCACTATGCGCCGTCGTGAGCCGTCCTTCTTGAGCACCAGAACCTTGACCGCGCTGCGCTTCGTCGGCTGGTCGATCCGGTCGATCCACGCGTGCCCGAAGAGCCGCAGTTTCCCGTTCTCCCAGCTGACCTTCTGGAGCGGAGCACGTGGCGTGAGATCAGGGTCGATCCGTCGTGCCCGCTTGGGTATCAGCTGAGAATTGTTGTCCAGGGCAGAGAAGCTTGCGTACTTCCGAAGCCTCCCCGCGATTTCAATCGGGTCACCGCGCCGCTCGGAATTGATCAGCTCGACCAGCTCGCTCATGGCGTGCTTGCGTACCAGCAGCCATTTGACCCTCTGGATGGCGGTCAGCTCCATGACCACCTGCGGATCCACCTGGTCCAGGTACTGATTGATGACGCGCAGGAACTCGGCGCGGAACTCGTCGTCCGCGTCCGGCACCACGTTCAGGAAGATCCGAAGATCGCCGCTGAGGGCGGTGCGGTCGTACTCGCGCTTCAGCTTCGCGGCCTCTTCCCCGGGCTGCTTGCCGAAGAACCGGCTCACGGACTCCACTGCGGCGGATCGGTCGCGTACGGCCTTCGGCTCGGTCCTGCGCTGGGTGATGGACGGGGTGGACTCCCCTTCGCGCAGCCGCCAGTAGTACGTAGGAGTACTGATGATGTCGACGGCCTCGGCCAGGAACTGGGCGGGCACGATGACCGGAACGTCCTCGTAGAGCACTCCTTCGGGGAAGGCGAGCTTGTGCTTCTCCCAGAAGGAGCGCCGGAAGACCTTGTTGCAGGCGATCCGGTCGGTGAGCAGCTTCTGGTTCACAGACACATGGGTCCGCTGGACGGCGCCGCGGGCGAGGATGCGGTGCATCGGCGACTGCCACACCTTGGTGCTGTTGATGTGCAGCACGTTGCCCGTCACGAAGTCCGAACCGCTGTCGTCCAGGCTGGCCAGCATGAGGCGGTAGGCATCCGGCGGAATCATGTCGTCGCTGTCGACGAAGGCGACGAACTCGCTCTCGGGCGCGAGGTGCTCAATTCCCGTGTTCCGCGCTGCGCCGAGGCCGGCGTTCTCCTTGCTGACCAGCTTGAACCGCGAATCTCTGGCCTCGTACTCGGCCGCGATGGCCCCTGAACTGTCGGGGGACCCGTCATCCACCATGATGACTTCCAGGTCCTTGAGAGTCTGCGCGGCCAGCGAGTCGAGGCAGGCCGGGAGATAGCGCTCCACGTTGTAGATGGGAACGATGACACTGAGCCGAGGGGCCATGTCTTTCAGGATTCCTTTCGGGTCAGACCCGCTCGACCGGTTCGAGCGCCTGAGCTGGGGAGGGTGCCGGCCGGCGGTCGGCAAGCGGTACAACGGGAAGGAGGCTCTCCTCGCCCAGGAAGACTTTGCGGACGACACGCTCCGCCGCGTGACCGTCGTCGTAGTCGCAGTATCGTTCGCGGAACTTGCTGCGGAAGGTGGCGGACTTCTCGCTCTGCCACTCGCCGGATCCGAGGATCTCGGTGAGCTGCGCCTGGCTGGTCGCGACGGCGCCGGGAGGATCGGTCATCAGGTCGAAGTACGTACCGCGGACCGCCTTGTAGGTGTCCCAGTCGTCGGCGAAGATCACGATCGGCCGGTCAAGATTCGCGTAGTCGAACATCGCTGACGAGTAGTCGGTGATCAGGGCGTCCGAGGCGAGGTAGAGGTCCTCGACGCGCTGGTGTGCCGACACATCGATGATGCGGCCGCTGGTCTGGAGCTCGGCCATCCGCCCGTTCGGCTTGTAGAAGTAGTGACCGCGCACCAGAAGAGTGACGTCCTCGCCGAGTTCATCGGCCAGCCGTGGAAGATCGAGCCGCGGGGTGAAGTCCTTCTGGTACTCGCGGTGGGTCGGCATGTAGAGGAAGACGCTGGAGCCGTCCTTCAGCCCGAGCTCCCGTCGAACCCTTGCCACGTCCGCGGCAGTTGAATTGATCAGGACGTCGTTGCGCGGGTAGCCGGCCTCCAGGGAGGTGTACCGGCACGGGTACACCCGCTCCCACACGGTGGTCGAGAACCGGTTGGAGGAGAGACTGTAGTCCCAGCGGTCACAGCGCTTGAGCAGGTCCTCGAAGTCCATGTTGGTGGAGGCCGGGAAGTTCATCTGGTCGAGCCCCATGGTCTTCAACGGGGTGCCGTGATGGGTCTGCAGATGGATCTGGCCCTCGCGCTTCACCACCGCGTTGGCGAAGTTCACGTTGTTGACCAGGTATTTGGCGCGGGCCACCGCCGTCCAGTACGAACGGGAGCCCACGACCGCCACCTCGACGCCCTTGGGCACCCGGTCGACCTGGTCGGGCCTGACCGCCCACACCCGGCGGATGTGCGGGGCCAGGCGGGCCAGTTCGGCGTCGATGGCCGCGGGGTTGCAGGAGTAGCCGCGGCTCCAGTAGGCGGAGAACACCGCGAGGTTGTCGTCCAGTCCCATCCTCAGCTGGGACTGGTAGAACATCCCCATGGCGGCGCGCTTGGCACGGGTGACGCGTTCGCGACTGCGAAGGCTGGATCGGTTGCGCAGCCGACGGGCCCGGGTGGCGGCGGCCAGTGCCGGATAGGAGCCCATGCCGAGCAGCGTGTACTTGTAGCCACGGCCGCCCGGGGGGCGTTCGAAGCCGTCCGGCAGCCTGCGTCTGTATTCCGTGGACGCCCGGTGGAAGAACTCGGACCGTGCGTTGCGCGGCAGCCGGCCCGGCTTTTCCATGATGGTCAGATAGTGGTCGGCCATCTTCCGGAAGACCGCCGTGCGCCAGTGGTCGAGCTCGGGGTGTTCGTCCAGATAGGCGAAAACACGGTCGTACTGGTCGAAGACGTCGAAGTGCTTGCGGCTGACGGTACGGAGGATGTTGCCGCCCTCGCGTCGCTGCCGGTAGAAGACGCACGTGCGGTCGAGCACCGCGAGGCGGTCCGCGGCTATCAGGATGGAGTACGTCCAGGGGGCGTCCTCGTAGTAACCGGGCGGGAACTGGAAACCGTGCCGGGTGACGAAGTCGCGGCGGTATGCCTTGTTCCATACGATCTGCAGCAGATCCAGCAGCTCGGGCCGGTCCGCCAGCGAGAAGACCGCGGGGCCGGTCTCGGCCAGCAGGTCGGCGCGCTGGTTCGGCAGGCGTCGGCCGTCCCAGTAGGTGCGCGTGTAGTCGAAGATCAGGACATCGGGATCTTCCGTCGTGTCGAGCCGCCGGGCGATGGCGCTCAGGGAGCCGGGCGCGAGAGTGTCGTCGCTGTCCAGGAACAGCAGGTAGTCGCCGGTCGCCTGTTCGATGCCGGCGTTGCGGGCGCGGCCCAGGCCCACATTCTCGGCGAGGTGCAAGACGCGCACACGGCTGTCGCGGCGGGCGAACTCGTCCATGATCTCGCCGGAACCGTCCGGCGAGCAGTCGTCGACGGCGACGATCTCGAAGTCGGTGAAGTCCTGCTGCAGTACGGAGTCGATGCACTCCCGAATGTACCCCTGCACGTTATAGGCAGGCACGATGAGTGTCAGTCGAGGCATCGAGGCATCCTTCACCAGTCCAGAGAGCTGTCGAGGGTCCGTGTGGGCACCGATTCGTGTCGTCGGCCGACAGAGCGGCGCCGAAGTACCCGGACAGAGTAATTGATCGTCATTGGCTCGCTGTCGCCCTGCGTTGGCCCGGACTTCACCCGGAGGTGTACGCCCTGGCATCTCCCTCGCAGGGGGCATATTAAACGATAGTGCTGATTGGTCCTATTTCCTCGGCTTCATTTTGCCCACACGTAGAGTGAAGCCGACGGTATGACCTCGTACAGGGAGACGCACAAATGGCCTGGATGGTTACAGGTGGGGCGGGATATATCGGCGCACATGTCGTGCGTGCGATGCTCGCGGGCGGTCAGTCGGTAGTCGTCTACGACGACCTGTCGACGGGAAGCGGCGAGAAGGTTCCCGCCGGGGTTCCCCTGGTGATCGGCAGCGTGCTCGACCGGCAGCGGCTCGACGCGGCGATCCGTGACCACGGTGTGACAGGCGTGGTGCATGTCGCGGCGAAGAAGCAGGTGGGCGAGTCCGTCGAGCGGCCGCTCCACTACTATCGGGAGAACGTGACCGGGCTGGAGACTCTCCTGGAGAGCATGGTCGCGGCAGGCGTCGACCGGCTGGTGTTCTCCTCGTCGGCCGCCGTCTACGGCATGCCGGATGTGGATCTGGTCACGGAGGACACTCCGTGTCTGCCGATGAGCCCGTACGGCGAGACGAAGCTCGTCGGTGAATGGCTGATCCATGCAGCTGCTCGGGCCCACGGACTGCGCTGCGCCTCGCTCCGTTACTTCAATGTCGCGGGTGCCGCCTCACCCGAGCTCGCCGACTCCGGAGTGTTCAATCTCATCCCGATGGTCTTCGAGCGGCTGGCCGCCGGCGAGGGACCGAGGATCTTCGGCGACGACTACGAGACGCCGGACGGCACATGCATCCGTGACTACATCCATGTGGAGGACATAGCCTCCGCCCATCTTGCCGCCGCGCGCAGGCTCGACGAGGCCGAGAGCGGTACCGACCTCACGCTCAATATCGGCCGCGGTGAGGGCAGTTCCGTCAAGGAGATGGTCGACCGGATCCTCAAGGTGACCGGCCGCGGCGACCTCACCCCTGAGGTGACGGCCCGCCGTCCCGGCGACCCGGCGCGCGTGGTCGCCGGGGCCGACCGGATCCGGACGGAGCTGGGCTGGTCGGCCACGTACGGGGTGGACGAGATGATCGACTCCGCGTGGCAGGGATGGCTCCACCACCACGCGTGACGAAAGGCAACGGCGAAGGGGCCCGCATGGCTGCGGGCCCCTTCGCCGTCGTGCCGGTGCGCCGGGGCTACACCTCGGGCGTCGCGTTCAGCAGGGACTTCGAATCCACCAGGGACTTCGAAGCATCCGCCGACGTCGTCGTTTCCTCGGTCACGGCCCCGCGCGGCGCCGGAATCATGGACAGCAGCCGCTGCGCCATGCGTTCACGGTGACCGTCCGCCGTCGCGCAGAGACTGCGTGCCGCCTCGTTGAAGCGCTCCAGCGACGGCGGATCCGAGGGGCCGAGCAGATGGAGCTTCAGCTCGGCACGGCTGCGGACCAGCGTGTCGTGCTCCGGATTGCGTACGGAGTGCAGCAGCGCCTCCACACCCTCGGCGTCCGGGGTGAGGATCGTTGCCGCGCGGACCGTCGGGAACGCTTCCCGGAAGGCGTCCTCCGGCAGCTCGCTGGTGTTCGCGACGGCGTACGGCTTCTCGCTCGCCAGGTAGTCGGTGACCACGCTCGACACATCGCTGATCAGCAGGTCCGCCTGGTTGAAGCAGGCGTACAGCGCGGGCTGCGGGGCCGTGATGATCTGGTGCTCCCAGTCGGGCAGGGATTCCCAGTAGGCCTCTTCCCAGGCGGCCGTGGCCGCGGCGACCGCTTCGGCGCGGCCCGCAGGCGGTGCGCTCTGGGCCAGCATCCGCTCCGCGTCGTCCGAACCCTTCCGGAAGGAGGAGGCGGTGATCCCTTCCAGCTCCGTGGTCCGCAGGGCAAGCGCGGCCGCGGCCTCGGGGCCGGGGCGGGGGCCGGTGCGCCGGCGGTTGGCCTCGCGGATCAGCTCCTGCATGCGCTCGTTCGCGGCTCCCGCACGCGGGTCGACCGAACCCGTCATCGGATGCGGCTTGTAGAGGAGCCGTACCCCGGGATCGGCGAGCAGCGCACGGACGATGTTCTCGCCGGCCAGGATCACCGATGTGTTGCCGGGGTTGCCGTCCCAGCCCTCCCAGGTCGGGGCGTAGAGCACGGTGGTGTGCGGGCCGGTGGGCGGGCCCGCGTACAGGGCGATCGGCGCCAGCTGGGGGCGGCCGATCTCCACCACGTCACGGTCGTCGATGCCGACCTCGGCCTGGGCGTAGCGCTCCCGGGCGGCCGGTCCCGCGACCCAGACCTCGTCGTACGCCTTCGCGTAGGGATTGCAGCTGGAGAGCTTGTCGCTCTCACCGTGGTTGACGAAGGCGTGCTTGATCGTCGGGATGCGCAGGACCTGCGATGTCTTGCCCGAGTTCGCGGGGTGGATCAGCATCTTGAGCGTCGAGTGCTCGAGCCGCATCAGCTGGGCGACCCTGGGGATGCACACGATGGGGATGTCTGTCGCGCCGATCTTCTGCATCATGAAGCGCTCGCGGAGCACGATGAGCGGGCGGCCGTCGGTCCGGGCCAGTGTGTCGAGCCACATATTGGCCTGATAGGCGGACGAGGAGCCGCCCGAGAAGTACATGCCGACGGTCGGCTGGTACTCGGCGAGCCAGGCGTCGAACCAGGCGAGCACCTCTGCCTGCGAGGCGGGACGGCGCCGGGCGAGCCGCCACGCCAGCGCGGCCAGTCCGGCGCATGCGAGCAGGATCGAAAGCCCGATGCCTGCCGCGGCGAACTCCGGCTCGTCGCTCGCCGCCGTCGTCAGCAGGCCCGCGGTCGCGGGCAGACCGAACAGCAGCAGCCGCGGTCCGGGGCCGCCCATCAGCAGCGCGGGGGGTGCCGGGGTGATCCGCAGGGCGGAGGCGTCGATGTTCCGCGTGAGCAGGGGCATGGTGCGGCTGGTGCGCACAAGAATCGCCGAGGCGTGGCCCGCGAAGTGGAGCGCGTAGAAGAAGAGCAAACCGCAGACGAGGGGGAGGTAGGCCGTCTCCCGCTGCTGGCTGTCCAGCTCGAGCACGCCCACGACGAGCAGGAGGTCGCGTATGACCTGTCGTACCGTGACGTCTGCTCTGACCTTGGTGAACTGGGAGTTCAGGCCTGGCTGCCAGCGGTGCAGGACGGCTTCCGTCGCGAGACCCGTCGCCGTGGCCGCGATGAGCAGGGGGACGTTCGGAAGAAGCGCGGCGGCGGCCTGGGCGACGAACGACGCGGCCAGTACGAAGGCCAGGAAGGGCTTCGCGGCAGGCCGCATGGTGAGGGGAAGAGGTTGCACTCGGGGGACTCCAAGCAGCTCGAGCTCGCGCAGGGCGCGATTGTGGCCGGATGGCACGTTGATCGGGCCGACTGGTAAAGCCAGGGCCGGGGCCCCGGAAGCGGGTGTGATCCGCCCCCACCGTAGAGAAGTCATGTCATCCGCTTGTGCGGCTAAGGTGAGGGCTGTGTGACGATATGCAGCTTCGTACAACCATTCTAAATGATGACCATGTGGCTGTGCACATCCCGTCAGGCAGCTGTGTGCGGACAGTCGCCGGACGGTCCGCACGAATGGAGCGCGGACCGGCGCCCGAGATGCCCCGCGCGGGCGCAAGCGCGGTCGGTGCGCAAGGTGATTCCGCATTCCCCCATCGCGGTGGAAGGAATGTACGAAACAAGAAAATGTTTCCGAGTGTCAATCGGGCGCATCTCGATTTACGTGAGCCCATTCGCGGCGGATCGGACAGTGAATCTCAGTAAAATCGCCCCGAAGGTCGCGGTCGCGACATGACCGGAATCTCACCATCGGGCAGGGAAAATGAAAGCTCTCGTACTTTCCGGTGGGGCCGGCACCCGGCTCCGTCCCATTACGCACACCTCTGCCAAACAGCTGGTCCCGGTGGCGAACAAGCCGGTGCTGTTCTACGGTCTGGAGGCCATCGCGGAAGCGGGCATCACCGAGGTCGGCATCATTGTGGGCGACACCGCCGCGGAGATTCGCGCGGCCGTCGGCGACGGTTCCCGGTTCGGCATCGAGGTCACGTACATCCCGCAGGACGAGCCGCTCGGGCTCGCGCACGCGGTGCTGATCGCCCGGCGTTTCCTGGGGGACGACGACTTCGTCATGTACCTCGGCGACAACTTCATCGTCGGCGGGATCGCCGGCCTGGTCGAGGAGTTCCGTGCCGACCGGCCCGATGCGCAGATCCTGCTGACCCGGGTGCCCGACCCGAGCGCCTTCGGTGTCGCCGAACTCGACGGCGACGGCCGAGTGGCGGCGCTGGAGGAGAAACCGAAGGAGCCGAAGAGCGATCTGGCGCTGGTCGGTGTCTACCTCTTCACCCCCGTCATCCATGAGGCGGTGCGCTCCATCGCGCCCTCCTGGCGGGGCGAGCTCGAGATCACGCACGCCATCCAGTGGCTGATCGACCAGAAGCGCGACGTCCGCTCCACCACGATCCGCGGGTACTGGAAGGACACGGGCAATGTCACCGACATGCTGGAGGTCAACCGGACGGTGCTGGAGACCGTCGAGCCGTCCGTCGAGGGCGCCGACGTCGACGGCGAGAGCGAGATCATCGGCCGGGTCCGGATCGAGGCGGGCGCCAAGGTCAGCGGCAGCCGGATCGTCGGTCCCGCGATCATCGGAGCCCGCTCGGTGATCAGCGGCGCGTATGTCGGTCCGTTCACCTCGGTCTCGGAGGACTGCCGGATCGAGGACAGTGAGATCGAGTACTCGATCGTCCTGCGGGGTGCCTCGATCGACGGTGTCCGCCGCGTCGAGGCGTCACTCATCGGCCACGACGTCGAAGTGACCCCCGCGCCCCGCTCCCCGTCCGCCCACCGACTCGTGCTCGGCGACCACAGCAAGGTGCAGATCTCCTCATGACCACTCGCATCCTGGTGACCGGCGGGGCCGGCTTCATCGGCTCGCACTACGTCCGTACGGTGCTCGGCCCGCAGGGGCCCGGAGAGGTCGCCGTCACAGTGCTCGACAAGCTCACCTACGCGGGCAACCCGGCCAACCTCGACGAGGTACGCGGCCATCCCGGCTTCGCCTTCGAACAGGGCGACATCTGCGATGCGGAGCTGGTCGCCAAGCTGATGGCCGTACATGACCAGGTGGTGCACTTCGCCGCCGAGTCCCATGTCGACCGGTCCATCGACGGCGGCGCCGAGTTCGTCCGTACGAATGTGGTGGGCACGCACACCCTGGTCCATGCCGCGCATCTGGCGGACATCGAGACCTTCGTGCACATCTCCACCGACGAGGTCTACGGCTCGATCGACGACGGCTCCTGGCCCGAGACCGACCCGCTGGCACCCAACTCGCCGTACTCGGCGGCCAAGGCGTCCAGCGACCTGATCGCCCTCTCGTACCACCGCACCCACGGCCTCGACGTGCGCGTGACCCGCTGCTCCAACAACTACGGGCACCACCACTTCCCCGAGAAGGTCATCCCGCTGTTCGTCACGAACCTGCTGGACGGAAAGCCGGTACCGCTGTACGGCGACGGCGCCAACGTCCGCGACTGGCTGCACATCGACGACCATGTGCAGGGCATCGAACTCGTCCGCACGAAGGGCCGCGCCGGTGAGGTCTACAACATCGGCGGCGGCACCGAACTGTCCAACAGGGAGCTCACCGGCCTGTTGCTGGACGCCTGCGGCGCCGACTGGGAGACCGGCGTCATCCATGTCGTGGACCGCAAGGGCCATGACCGCCGCTACTCGGTCGACTGCACGAAGATCCGCAACGAGCTCGGCTACGAGCCCCGCAAGGACTTCCGTGACGGTCTCGCCGAGACCGTGCAGTGGTACCGCGACAACCGCGCCTGGTGGGAACCGCTGAAGGACAGGGCCGCGCTGTGAGCCCCGTCTGGCTGGTCACCGGAGCCGCCGGCATGCTCGGCCGGGACGTCCTGGCCAGGCTCGCCGGCGAGTCCGTCACCGCGGTCGCCGCGAACCGCGTGGCGCTCGACATCGCAGACCCCGCCTTGGTGCGTGCCGCCCTGGAGTTCCACCGCCCCGCCGTCGTGGTGAACTGCGCCGCCTGGACCGCCGTCGACGACGCCGAGTCGCAGGAGAAGGCGGCGCTGCGGGTCAACGGCACGGGGCCCGAGGTCCTCGCCGCCGCCTGCCGTGAGCACGGCGTCGTGCTTCTTCAGGTCTCCACCGACTACGTCTTCGCCGGGGACGCCGAGAAGCCCTATCCGGAGGACGCCGCCGCCGGTCCGCGCAGCGCGTACGGCCGGACCAAACTGGCCGGGGAACGGGCGGTGCTGGAGACCCTCCCGGACACCGGTTACGTCGTCCGTACCGCCTGGCTGTACGGCGCGTACGGCCCCAACTTCGTCCGCACGATGATCAAACTGGAGGGCGTCAAGGACGCCCTCGACGTGGTCGACGACCAGCGTGGGCAGCCCACTTGGACCGCCGATCTGGCCGACCGGATCGTCCGGCTCGGACAGGCCGCCCTGGCCGGCGCCGTCCCCGCGGGCATCTACCACGGGACCAGCGGCGGGCAGACGACCTGGTTCGGCTTCACCCGGGAGATCTTCCGGCTGCTCGGGGCCGACCCGGCGCGTGTCCGCCCCACCACCAGCGACGCCTTCGTCCGGCCGGCCCCCCGGCCCGCGTTCAGTGTGCTCGGGCACGACCGCTGGGCGGTGGCCGGTATGGAACCGATCCGCGACTGGCGGGCGGCGCTGGCGGACGCGTTCCCCTCCCTGCTCGCGGCGGAACGGCGCAGTTCGCAGCGCTGACCTTGCCCGCTGAACCCCGCTGAATTCCGCCGGGGCCGCCCGTGCTTCCCGAGGTCCCGGCCGGCTCAGCCTCGGGCGCGCAGCTCCACGTAGTACGCCTGACAGGCCTCGTACGACGGCAGCAGCCCCTGCTCCTCGGCCTCGGCCAGTGAGGGTGCGGCGGCATCCTTGTCGGAGAGGAGAGGCGTGACGCCCTCGGGCCATTCGATGCCCAGCTCGGGGTCGAGCGGATCGATGCCGCGTTCACGACCGGGCGCGTAGGCCTCGGAACACAGGTAGACGACCGCTGTGTCGTCGGTCAGCGCCATGAAGGAGTGACCGAGCCCCTCGGCGACGTAGACGGCGTGATGGACCACGTCGTCGAGGCGTACCGCCTCCCACTGCTTGTACGTGGGGGAGCCGACCCGGATGTCCACGATGACGTCGAGCACCACACCCCGTACACAGGTGACGTATTTGGCCTGGCTCGGCGGCACATCGGCGAAGTGGATGCCGCGCAGGGTGCCGCGGCTGGAGATCGAGAAATTGGCCTGCGCCAGCCGCAGACCGTGTCCGGCGGCGTCATTGAGGTCGGACCTCTTGAACCACTCGTGGAAACTGCCGCGGCTGTCCGGGAAGAGCTTGGGTTCATGCACCCAGGCTCCTGGGAGGGAGAGCTGCCGCATGCGATCACATCCTTGTTCTGGCGTTTGAGACAGACCGGAATGGCGAAAGCCAATTTAACGGGAATTGTTGCCGTTCATGGCTTCGGAGAATGAGATGGCCCGCTGGTCGCTCGGATTGATTGCGCAATGATTGAGACCGGCGGTGTCGGGACGGAATATGTGAATCGTTTGATGTGATTTTCGTTGTCACGCCATCCGCGGGCTGTGCGGTCATCAATCCGTGGCCGGAAGTCTGAAATCGGGGTTCCGATTATCGGGAACGTCTGTTCGGTCCGCTGGGTCACCCCCGCTCGCGTACCCTGACGGCCAGGCAGACGCAGCCGATGACGATGAAGACGACGAGGGCAGGAACGTGCACGTGGCAGGGGCGAGGCAGGGCGTTACCGAAGCGCGCAGGATCGTGATCAAGGTCGGTTCCTCGTCCCTGACCACCGCGGCCGGCGGCCTCGACGCCGACCGGGTCGACGCGCTCGTCGACGTCCTCGCCAAGGTCAGGAGCGGCGGGGAGAAGGAGATCGTCCTCGTCTCCTCCGGAGCCATCGCCGCCGGACTCGCCCCGCTCGGCCTGCACCGCCGGCCCCGGGACCTGGCCAGGCAGCAGGCCGCGGCCAGCGTCGGTCAGGGGCTGCTCGTCGCCCGCTACACCGCCTCGTTCGCGCGCTACGGCGTACGCGTCGGCCAGGTGCTGCTCACCAGCAACGACACCAGCCGCCGCGCCCACTACCGCAACGCCTACCGCACCCTGGACCAGCTCCTGGAGATGGGCGCGCTCCCGATCGTCAACGAGAACGACACCGTCGCCACCGACGAGATCCGGTTCGGCGACAACGACCGGCTGGCTGCGCTCGTCGCCCATCTCGTCCGCGCCGATCTGCTGGTCCTCCTCTCCGATGTGGACGGCCTCTACGACGGCGACCCCAGCACCCCCGGCACCTCACGCATCGCCGAAGTGACCGGACCGGCCGATCTGGCCGATGTCGCCATCGGCAGCGCGGGAAAGGCCGGCGTCGGTACGGGCGGCATGGTCACCAAGGTCGAAGCCGCCCGCATCGCCACGGCCGCCGGAGTGCCGGTCGTCCTGACCTCCGCGAGCCGCGCCGCCGACGCCCTCGCCGGCCGCGACACCGGTACGTACTTCCGCCGCACCGGACGCCGTTCGGCGGACCGGCTGCTCTGGCTGGCCCACGCCTCCACCCCGCAGGGGTCGCTGACCCTCGACGACGGGGCGGTGCAGGCCGTCGTCGAACGCCACAGCTCGCTGCTGCCGGCCGGGATCGCCGCCGTCGAGGGCGAATTCACCGCGGGGGACCCGGTGGAGCTGCGCGACCTCCAGGGCCGCCCGGTGGCCCGCGGGCTCGTCAACTTCGACGCCAAGGAGATTCCGCAGCTGCTCGGCCGGTCCACCCGGGACCTGGCGCGCGAACTCGGACCGGCGTACGAACGCGAGGTCGTACACAGGGACGATCTGGTCATCCTGCACCCCTGACCGGCCCGCTGAAACGGCTGAAAGTCCGGACTTCGGGCAGGGACCTTCACGAAAACCGCCCCACGCCAGGCCCCGGGCTGGTCAACTTTGTAACGGGGACACAGCGGGGGTACAGCACAGCAACGCATTCACAGGAGGCCGCCGGTGAGACGAGCTCGCCAGGGGGCGCCGCCCCGAGGAACGGGTGGCCGCGCCTTGACCAGCGTCGGAGCAGGTGTCGGCTTCGACGAGGTCCGGTCCGTCGACCGGACCGCCGACGGGACCGCCACCGACCCCGAGCCGGTGGCGGCGAAAGAGGAACACACCCGGTCGAAGCTCTGGCACATCACGCTCAGCGTCTCGGGTGCCGAGACACCCCTGAAGGAGGTCAGGCGCGGTCTCGAACAGCTCGCCAACGACCATCCCTTCCTGCTGACCAGCCGGTACGCCAACGACCACGCGGAGATCCGCTACTGGGAAGAGGCACGGGACCTGCACGACGCGGCGGCGGTCGCACTGCGGCTGTGGGGCGAGCACCGCTCCAGCGCCAAGCTGCCGCCCTGGGAGATCGTCGGCCTGGAGGTCATCGACCGGGAGACGTACCACCAGCGCATCGCCGAGGGATACGGACCGCCCCCGGCGGCCCCGGTCGGCGTGCACCCGTACTGACCGGTCGGCCCCGCTCGGGACGGCCGTCTCGCATCACGGGATACCTGCGGAATGCCCGCAGTGTGCGCACTACTCTGCGGGCATGACCACGCTTTCGCCGTACGACAACATGTCCCCGGTCGCCCAGGCCGCCTACCGGGCCCGCTCCGCCGCCGCCGACATCGCGCCACTCCCGCGCGCGGCGAAGGACGACGCGCTGCTGGCGATCGCGGACGCGCTGGAAGTGCGGACGGCCGAGATCGTCGCGGCCAACGCCGAGGACGTGGCCCGCGCCCGCGAGGCCGGGACCAGCGAATCGATCGTCGACCGGCTCACCCTCACTCCCGAGCGGATCCGGGCCATCGCCGCCGATGTGCGGGACGTCGCGGCGCTGCCCGACCCGGTCGGCGAAGTGGTGCGCGGCTCGACTCTGCCCAACGGCATCGACCTGCGCCAGGTGAGGGTGCCGCTCGGCGTGGTCGGGATCATCTACGAGGCCCGGCCCAATGTCACGGTGGACGCCGCTGCGCTCTGCCTGAAGTCCGGTAACGCCGTTCTGCTGCGCGGCTCGTCCTCCGCGTACGCCTCCAACACCGCACTCGTCCGGGTGCTGCGCGACGCCGTCGGCGGCTCCGGTCTGCCGGCCGACGCGGTGCAACTGGTGCCGGGCGAGAACCGCGACTCGGTACGCGAACTGATGCGGGCCCGCGGTCTCGTCGACGTACTGATCCCGCGCGGCGGCGCCTCCCTGATCCGTACGGTCGTCGAGGAGTCCACCGTTCCGGTCATCGAGACCGGTACCGGCAATTGCCATGTGTACGTGGACGCGCAGACCGACCTCGACATGGCCGTCGACATCCTCATCAACTCCAAGGCTCAGCGGCCGAGTGTCTGCAACTCCGCCGAGACCCTGCTGGTCCACAAGGACGTCGCCGCGGAGTTCCTGCCCCGGGCGCTGGAAGCGCTGGCCGACGCAGGGGTGACGGTGCACGGCGACGAGCGGGTGCTGGAGTACGCCGAGGGGTCCAAGGCCACCGTCGTGCCGGCGACGCGG
The DNA here is from genome assembly GCF_042872425.1 of Streptomyces sp. NPDC005262. Classification (NCBI taxonomy): domain Bacteria; kingdom Bacillati; phylum Actinomycetota; class Actinomycetes; order Kitasatosporales; family Streptomycetaceae; genus Streptomyces; species Streptomyces sp. NPDC005262. The sequence continues at coordinate 878,084 of NZ_JBIAKK010000002.1, read as the reverse complement.
GAGGACTGGGAGACCGAGTACCTCTCCTACGACATCGCGGCCGCCGTCGTCGAATCGCTGGACGCGGCCGTCGCCCACATCCGGCTCTGGTCCTCCGGACACACCGAGGCGATCGTCACCACGTCGCAGGCTGCCGCCCGCCGGTTCACTCAACTGGTGGATTCCACGACGGTCGCCGTGAACGCGTCCACCCGGTTCACCGACGGGGGGCAGTTCGGGTTCGGTGCGGAGATCGGCATCTCCACCCAGAAGCTGCACGCCAGGGGCCCGATGGGCCTGCCGGAGCTGACCTCGACGAAGTACATCGTGACCGGGGACGGTCACGTACGGTGATCTTCGATGCCCGGCGAGTTTGCAGTCTCCCTGCCCAAAACGACTCGCCGGGGCTACGCTGAAGCTGTGCCGGACGACGTGGGGGGCAGGCCGTTTCCGGACGGCTGGGAGCCCGACGACGACCGCGGGGGCGCGGACGAGGACTTCGCCTCCGTGGTGTTCGACGAGGACTTCGTCCGGGCTGCCAAGTTTCATGAAGCCACCGCGGTCGAGCGGCTGTTGGCGGCCGCCCAGGCGCGTGCCGAGGCCGAGGCCGCGCGGGCCCGCGCCGGCGGTGGCCCCCTGGACGACGAGCTGTACGACGACGGATACGGGTCAGGCGGCGCATACGGCCGCGGGAGCCCCTACGGCGACCCGCTGGACCACGACGGGCTCGACGACTACGAAAACGGCCCGTACGGGCGCCACGGCGGCTCCTTGCGCCCCTACCGGGGCGCCGCCCGGTGGCATCGCCCGGTGGCCTGGCTGCTCGCGCTGCTGATGGGCATCGGCATGGTCGCGCTGGCCTTCAGCGCCGTCTATCGGGGCGCCTCGGCCAACCGTCAGGACCAGATCCCACCACCCGCCACGACGGGTGTGGACAGCGCGCCAGGCTCCGGTGTCGGCCCGTCCGCTTCCGCCGACTATTTCCGCCCCACGGTGTCTGCGGTCCCACGCACTCCCTGATACGCGCAGTCCCCTGGCGTGTGAGAACTCGGACCAGTTCTCACACGCCAGAGCGTTTACGTTCGTGGCAATCGACCTACTCTGAAGGTGTGACCCCTCCCCCGGAGGGGGCTTCTCACTCGTCCGCACACGCGAACTCGTGACGGACGGGCCCTGCCCGAGGCCCTTTCGGCCGAAGCAGAGCGGAGCGTGTCGGCTTCGGCCGGTGACGTGGAGTCGGGAGAAGTCATGACAGGCCGTGGAGAACCGCCAGAAGGAGCACCCGAGGGGCTCCCCGGTGGTGGTGAGGACGAGTACCGGTCCGTCGTCTTCGACGAGTCGTTCGTCCGTGCTGCCCGGCTCCAGGAATTCTCCGCCCAGGAACGCATGGGCGAGCACGCCCGCGCCGTACGCAGCCTCCCGGCCCGGCACTTCCGCACCGGATCCCGGGCCGTCATCGCCCTGATCGTCCTGATAGCCATCGCCTTCGCCACGGCCGTCTACATGGGCCTCAGCAATCCCTACCAGCCACCCGCCGGCAGACGGGCCGAGCCGCTCCGGTCGACCGTCATACCCCTGGCGCCCCGCGGCGCCGTCCCCGGCGGCAAGGCCGCCGACCTCTTCGCCACGAGCCCCGCCGCCCACTTCCGGACAGGTGCCGCAGGCATCAACCTCCCGATGACCCGGCGGACCGAAAACTTCTCGGACGGCCAGGTGACGACCGCCCTGACCACGGTCAAGGACTACCTGGTGGCGTCCTCCCTCGACCCCGATGTCCTCACCGGCGGCTCGGTGCGGCCGGTGGGGCTGCTGCTGGACCCGGACCAGGCGAACCAGTTCGACCGGAGCATGACCCGATCGGCCGACGACGGGCAGCATGCCGCGGCCGGCTGGCTGGTGCGGTTCGACCCCGCGAAGGTGGCATTGGCCGACCCCGACATCCGGGTCCAGGGGACGCTGGCCTACTCCGAGGCGGGGTCCGACACCCTTGAGGTGGTGTCGGACCACACCTTCACGTACGCCCTGCGCCCGGCCGTCTCAGGTCCGCAAAAAGCGGGCAGCGTCTCGCTGTTCACCGTGCGGCGCGAGCTGCACTTCCGCTTCGACCGGGAGGACCTGCGGCTGCACCGGCTGGAGCTGCGGACCAGCTACGTCCAGGCCGGACCGCAGGCCTGCTCGACGGACACGACCGGCACCCTGCACCCGCTGCTCGCCGGCGAGCAGGCGGCCTACCGCGGGCCGGCGGGCACCGACCCGTACACGACGGGCCGGCCCACGGCGGCGCTCTGCGGGACGCTGGAGGTCAGCTCCCGGCCGGCCCGGGCCCCTGAGGGCTCTCCGGGTCCTCCGTCCCCGACTGCCGGGTCGCCCCGGAGTCGTCCGTAGCGCCACCCTTGCCTGCCGCACCACCGCCATGGCTGCCGCCGGTGAACTTGTCGCGGAGCTTGCCGCCCAGGTCCCCGGCGCCGCCGGCTATGTCGCCCACGAGCTTCATCAGCGGATCCTTGCTCGTGCGCACCGAGTCGGCGTAGTGCGAGGCGGACTCCCGGAACGAGTCCGTCACCGACGTGTCCTTGTCGTCCTCGCGCCGCGGGTAGTGGCCGTCCATGATCCGCTGGTAGTCGCGGCTCTCGGACCACTTCTTCAACTCGGCCGCGCGCACCGTGGTGAACGGGTGGGAGCGGGGCAGCACATTGAGGATCTTGAGTACGGAATCGCGCAGGTCGCCACCCTTCTCGTACTCGTCCGCCTGGGCGAGGAACGCGTCCACATTCATCTCGTGCAGATGATTGCCGCCGGCAATCTTCATCAGACCGCGCATGGATGCCTGCGAATCCTGGCCGACCAGCAGCCCCGCCCGGTCCGCGGACAGCTCCGACTTGCGGAACCACTCGCGCAGCGCCATCACAATGGTCATGATCGCCACATTGCCGAGCGGGATCCAGGCGACCTTCAGGGCGAGATTGGTGAGGAACAGCAGAATCGTGCGGTAGACGGCGTGACCGGAGAGGGCATGCCCCACCTCATGGCCGACGACCGCCCGCATCTCCTCCTCGTCGAGCAGCTCCACCAGCCCCGTCGTCACCACGATGATCGGCTCGTCGAGACCGATGCACATGGCATTCGGCTGCGGGTCCTGGTTCACATACATCGGCGGGACCTTCTCCAGGTCCAGGATGTAACAGGCGTCGCGCAGCATGTCGTTGAGATGGGCGAACTGGGCGTCACTCACCCGTACGGAGTCGGAGAGGAAGAGCAACCGCAGGCTGCGCTCGGGCAGCAGGCCGCTCAGTGCCTTGAACACCGTGTCGAAACCGCTCAGCTTGCGCAGGGCCACCAGAGCCGACCGGTCCGCCGGGTGTTCGTACGCCCGGGACGAGATGCCCGAGAAACGCCTGCGCTGCCTGCTCGGCACGTGCTCGTGACTCGCGTGGCTGTTGTCGGTCATGAACTGGGCCCCCTGTTCGTACGAGACGTCGCTCGCCCCCTGACAAGTCCCAGCGTAGGTGCTGGGGCTACGGTGTGCGGGGGGCTGTGGATAACTGAGGAGACGCCCAACATGCCGCACACCGTTGCTCTGCTCGCCGCCGTATCCGAGGACCAGGGACCGGGCAACACCCTTCGGATCGTGCTGCTCGCCGCGCTCATCGGCGCGGCGCTGCTCGCCTGGTTCCTGCTGCGCGGATACCGCAACGACGACAACAACGACTGAGTCGGCGTGAGCGTGCCCGGGGCCCCCGCATACGATGTCCGCGACGTCTTCCTTCCGACTCCCGATCGATAGGTCCTGCCGAAGATGAGCCTCACGAGCACCGCACACCAGCTGGTCACTCTCGCCTCCGAGGGTGGCGAGCACGGTGGTAACCACGAAAGCCTCAGCCCCTACCTCACCGGAGGCGGTGCGTTCGTCACGCTGCTGCTCCTGCTGTGGATCACCACCCGCTTCAACCGCGACCGCTGAGGCGGAGGCGTACAGCTGTGCCAGTAGGCTCTGCACGCATGGGAGAGCAGGAAGTGCCTACCGGCCGCGGCAAACGCCGACTCGGTGTGATGGGCGGGACGTTTGACCCGATTCATCATGGACACCTGGTGGCGGCCAGCGAAGTGGCCGCCCAGTTCCACCTCGACGAGGTGATCTTCGTTCCGACCGGGCAACCGTGGCAGAAGAGCCACAAGCAGGTTTCCCCGGCCGAGGACCGCTATCTGATGACGGTCATCGCGACGGCGTCGAATCCCCAGTTCTCGGTCAGCCGCAGTGACATCGACCGTGGCGGACCGACGTACACGATCGATACCCTGCGGGACCTGCGCGCGGTCCATGGCGACGCGGACCTCTTCTTCATCACCGGCGCCGACGCGCTCTCGCAGATTCTCACCTGGCGGGACGCCGAGGAGCTGTTCTCGCTGTCCCACTTCATCGGTGTGACACGGCCTGGGCACGTGCTCACGGACGACGGTCTGCCGGAGGGCGGTGTCTCCCTCGTGGAGGTCCCGGCGCTCGCGATCTCGTCCACGGACTGTCGTGCGAGAGTCGCGCAGGGGGAACCGGTCTGGTACCTGGTGCCGGACGGTGTGGTCCGCTACATCGACAAGCGGCAGCTGTACCGCGGCGAATGAGCCACGGAGAGGGGCACCGGTGAACGACCGACAGAACCCGTACGACCCGTACTACCAGCAGCCGCAGATCGTCGGCTACGACGAGTACGGGCAGCCGGTGTATCAGCAGCCTGGGCAGCAGCAGGAGCAACACCAGCAGCCGCAGCGGCAGTACGACCCGTATGCACAGCAGGGGCAGGGGCAGGGGCAGGGGCAGGGGCAGGGGCAGGGGCAGGGGCAGGGACAAGGGCAGCCGGGGTACGGATACGACCCGTACGCCCAGCACCAGCAGTCCCAGCAGTCCCAGCAGTCCCAGCAATCTCAGCAGTACGACCCGTACGCCTCCCAGCAGCCTCAGCAGCCTCAGCAGCAGGCTTACGGCTACGACGGATACGGCTATGACACCGGCCAGCAACCGGCTGCGGTCGACACCACTGCGCAGTGGAACATCCCGCAGCAGGCCTCCGCACCGACGGCTGCTCCGGCGCCCGCCCCGCAGCAGCGGGAGCGGGAGCCGGAGTTCGAGCCGGAGCCGGTCGTTCCCGAGCAGCGCCGCGCGGACCGTGACTACGGCACCGGGCAGTTCTCCTTCATCGAGGAGCCCGATGAGGACTCCGAAGACGTCATCGACTGGCTGAAGTTCACCGAGAGCCGCAGCGAGCGGCGCGAGGAGGCGCGCCGCCGCGGCCGCAACCGGATGGTCGCCCTGATCGTCGTGGTGGCCCTGGTCGTGGTCGGCGGTGTCGGCTACCTCTGGTCCGCGGGCAAGATCCCGGGCCTCGGCGGCTCGGAGAAGGAGAACACCGCGACGACGGGTCCGCAGAAGCGAGACGTCATCGTGGTCCATCTGCACAACACCAAGAAGGGCGGCACCTCCACGGCGCTGCTCGTCGACAACGTGACCACCAAGCAGGGGACCACGGTCCTGCTGCCCAACTCCCTCGCGGTCTCCGACGACGAGGGAAACACGACCACCCTCGGCAAGTCCGTCGACGACGACGGTTCCAACGGCACCCGCGAGTCCATCGACACGCTGCTCGGCACCGACATCAGCGGCACATGGCGGCTCGACACCCCGTACCTGGAGAACCTCGTCGACCTGGTCGGCAACATCGAGGTCGACACGGACACCGATGTGCCGGACACCAAGAAGGGCGCGTCGCCCTTGGTCAAGAAGGGTGAGGCGCAGACCCTGGGCGGCCGGATGGCCGTCGCGTACGCCACCTACCGGGGTCCCGGTGAGGCCGAGACGAAGCAGCTCATGCGGTTCGGGCAGGTCATGCGCGGAGTGCTGCGGAAGATCTCGGACGATCCGAAGGCCGCCACGGTCACCGTGCAGACGCTGGCGCAGATCCTGGACCCGTCGCTGCCCGAGAGGGACCTCGGCGCCTCCCTGGCGAAGCTCGCCGAGCACGCCAAGATCGGCGACTACAAGACAGCGCTGCTGCCGGTACAGCCCGACGGCACCCTCACCGACGCGGCCACCGAGAGCGTCGTCAAGGACATCCTGGGCGGCACGGTGAAGGCCCCGGATCAGGACGCGGCCGTGCGGGTCGGCGTCAAGAACGGCACCGGGAACGAGGACGGCACCGAGTCCGCCCGGATCAGGCTGGTCAACGGTGGATATGCCTTCGTCGGCGGGGGGAACACCGACACCGCGGTGTCGTCCGCGGTCGTCTACAAGGCGGCGGCCGACAAGGAGAAGGCGACCCAGGTCGCCAAGACCCTGGGTCTGCCGGCGAGCGCGGTGAAGCAGGGCAAGCCCGCTGCGAACGCCGATGTGTCCGTTGTCCTCGGCCAGGACTACAAGATCAAATAGTCGGGGCTCCGCGCCCTGAACGATCTTCGAGATGGATCTTCGAAAGATCGCTGTGTGGGCTGTCGGCGGTCCGTGAGACCCTAGAGGTTGATCTGACCGCCGACGAAAGCCTGCTTGTGACCGCCACGGACCGCTCCATCGAGCTCATCAACGCCGCCGCTCAGGCGGCCGCCGACCGGCTCGCGCACGACATCATTGCGTACGACGTCAGCGACGTGCTGTCGATCACGGACGCCTTCCTGCTGGCCTCGGCCCCCAACGACCGCCAGGTCAAGTCGATCGTCGACGAGATCGAGGAGCGGCTTCAGAAGGAGCTCGGCGCCAAGCCGGTGCGCCGCGAGGGCGACCGCGACGCCCGCTGGATCCTCCTCGACTACGTCGACATCGTGATCCACGTCCAGCACAGCGAGGAGCGTGTCTTCTACGCGCTCGAGCGCCTCTGGAAGGACTGCCCCGAGATCGCCCTCCCCGAGGACGCCGTCAAGACTCGCGGCAAGGCCGATGAGCACGCCCAGCTCACCGGCAGCACGGAAGGTGACCTGAGCTGAACGGCAGCAGTAGCGGCAGGGGCCGCAGGATCGTCCTCTGGCGACACGGTCAGACGGCGTGGAACCTGGAGCGCCGGTTCCAGGGGTCCACGGACATCGAGCTGACCGAGACCGGTATCGGGCAGGCCCATCGGGCCGCCCGGCTGCTCGCCTCGCTGAAGCCGGACGCGATCGTCGCCTCCGATCTGCGACGGGCGACGGCCACGGCCGCGGAGCTCGCCGCGATCACCGGGCTGGAGATCGCCCATGACGCGGGGCTGCGCGAGACCTACGCGGGCGCCTGGCAGGGTCTCACCCACGAGGAGATCGTCCGGCAGTACGGGGAGCAGTACGCCGCGTGGAAGCGCGGCGAGCCCGTGCGGCGCGGCGGCGGCGAGCTGGAGACCGAGGTCGCCGACCGGGCCGCCCCTGTCGTGCTCGATCACGCCGACAAGCTGCCCGACGGCGGCACGCTCGTCGTGGTCAGCCACGGCGGCACGATCCGCACGACCATCGGGCGGCTGCTCGGCTTGGAAGCGCACCATTGGGAAGGGCTCGGCGGACTCTCCAACTGCTGTTGGTCGGTGCTGGGCGAGGGGGCGCGCGGCTGGCGCCTGCTGGAGCACAACGCCGGCACGCTGCCAGAGCCCGTGCTCGGAGACGACGCCTAGCACGCCTTTTCAGGGCGCGCCGGCCGGTGGTCGGAGGCCGCCTCCGGGCGGCGTCGGCCGGATTTCACTTTCTGGCTGGTCACAGGCTAAAGTTCTTCTTGTTCGCAGCGCGGAAACGCAGGGAAACACGGCGAACAGCGGGGCTATAGCTCAGTTGGTAGAGCGCCTGCATGGCATGCAGGAGGTCAGGAGTTCAATTCTCCTTAGCTCCACAATCAGGATCCCGTCCCCAGCAGGGGGCGGGATCTTTGCGTTCCCGGCTCACCCCTGGCGGCGTCGGCGCGGAGCCGCCGCCTCCCCCGCTCTTCTCTCCGCCGGGGTGTACGCCCACGATCCGGCACTCCGGCGGTCGTGACGGACAGTGACACGGACTGATCGCCGATGCCGGGTTCGGCGCGGTCCGCCAGGACACCGCCGGTCCCACCTTGCCCGGCTCGCGGTCTTCACCGCCGTCTCGCTCGCCTGCGGACTGGCTGTGAACGCCGGGCAGTTGATCGCTTTCCGGCTGTTTCAGGGCGTGGCTGCGGCGGTGATGACTCCCAAAAGGTCCTGGTTCCGGGCGGGTTCGTCCCGGTGGCCGTCGCTTCAGCGGCTGTGGGGCTCGTGATGCGCGATGGCGAGGAGCCGGAATCGGGCCGTATGCGCCCTTGGTGCTCATGGGCGCTGGGCGGCAGTCCCACCCTCACGGGAGAGCCGGCCGCCGTGCGGCCGGAGGGCGCCGCCGACGTGAGCGGTGTGCTGGTGCCGTGACCCGATTCGGGCGGTTGATCGGGGTCGCGACCTTCGTCACCCCCCTTCCTCAACGGTCTTGATACGTCAGGGGCGCACGGGTCCGCGGACGCGCGGTGGGTGGGCGCCCTCGCGCTCCTGGTGGCCGCGATCGCGGGTGTGTCGGCGGGTCCCGTACGGCGTCGGTGGCCGGTCGATTCTCCGCAGGGCTGACCCCCTTGCGGGGCCATGGCAGAATCGGACCGCCGGAGGGGGAGACGGACCGAACGGGAGGGAGCGCGCGATGCCTGCGAGCCGCCACGAGGTCGCGGACCTGCTCCTTGTTCCCGAAGTTTCCCGAGTGTCCGAAGCCTTCGAGGCCTCCGAGTTCCCCGAAGGCGGCGTCGGCTGACTCATGGGTGCACACAGGCGGAAGTGCGACTGGTGCGGCAGCGGTACGCCCATCGTCCGGGACATGGACCCGATCAACCTCGAGTACCAGTACTGGTGCGAGGAGTGTGCGCGGGCGCTGATCATAAAAGGCGACCCGATCGAGACATATCGGGAACTGGAGGGGGAGCCGATCTACGGTCGGCTCCTGGAGGAGCACTGCACCCTCAAGCGCTTCTACTCCTTCGCCACTGCCTGAGCGCCACGCCGGTGAGCCTCTCGAATCGGGTCATATCGGCACCAAGGGGAATCGATTTGGTGGTGGGCCGGGGGGACCGTGTAATGTTCTCGATGTCGCCAGGGAGACCGGGCGGAAAACAGCACGGGGCTATAGCTCAGTTGGTAGAGCGCCTGCATGGCATGCAGGAGGTCAGGAGTTCAATTCTCCTTAGCTCCACAGTGAAGCAACAGGAAGCGGGTCATCCGAATCGGATGACCCGCTTCCTGTCTGTGCGGGGCTTGTTCGTGCAGGTCAACTACGGCCGCTGCCAAGAGCCTTGCGGGCGGTTCCCGGCGGCAGCGCGGGACGTTCCGCCGGTGCCTGCTCGACTCGGAGTGCCAGCGCGGGGCACCGGCGCACAGCGCGCTGCGCACGCCCCCGCAGGTGTACCGGAACGGCGGCGTCCGCGAGCGCGGGGTAACCGTCGGGGCCCAGCCTGATCAGCTCCGGGATGATGTCCGCGCAGAGCCCGTGGCCCTTGCAGAGCGTCCAGTCCACCGCCAGCTTCTCGCCGCTCGGAATGGACTCCTCCAGGTCCTGGTAGCCGGGCGCGGGCAGGGGCAGAACCCCGACCGTCTCCCGGCCGCAGCCGCCGTCCAGGACGTGCGCGGCCAGATCGTCCGTGAACGCGGACAGAGTCGAGGCCAGGAAGCGGGCCGAGCCGTCCGGATGTTTGCAGGCTCCCCGGCCCTTCACCGCCTGCGTCACCTCGCGCAGCGCCTCCAGGGCCGCAGGACCGCCGCCGTTCAGCAGGTCGGACAGTCCGCCGGCCGCGGCAGGCAGCCCCAGTTTGCAGGGGCCGCACTGGCCCGCGGTCTCGGCGGCCAGCCAGTTCGCGATCCGCAGCGACTCACCGAGCGGGCAGGTCTCGGGCCCGATCGGCAAAATCGCGCCCGCGCCCAGCGCACCGCCTGCCGCCGCCAGGGAAGCCCGGGAAACGACGGCGTCGTGCGTGGCCATCGCGTCGATCCAGTTGCCGTGGTAGCCGCCGGTCAGTACGCCCTGGGGCAGCGGCGGCGCGCCGGCGAGCTGGAGCACGTACCGCAGGGGCACACCGGTGGGCACCTCGATGACCATCGGGCGCGAGACGGCACCGGAGAGGGTGAGCAGCACCGTGCCGGGCTCGTCGGGCAGCCCGGTGTGCCCGTAGCGGCGGGCGCCGATCCGGGCCGCGACGGCGAGCTGCGCGTATGTCTCGGCGTTCGACAGCAGGGTCGGGGCCCCGCCGACGCCCGACTCGGCCGCGCGCTCGCGACGGCCCGGCGGCAGCGCGGGGCCACCGCCCGCCGCCCTGATGACCGCGGAGGCCTCGCCGGAGACCATCCGCTCAGGGGTGCGCACGACCCGGGCGCGCAGCTGCTGTCCGCGCCGGTCGGACAGGCCACGCTCGGCGAGAGCGTCGCGTATGGAGATCTCCGTGGAGTTACGGGTGACCGCGACGATCAGCGTGCGGGCGCCGAGCGCCTCCGCCGCCAGCAGGGCGCCGTCCAGGATCAGGTGCGGTGCGCGGTTCAGCAGGACGGTGTCCTTGCGACAGGCCGGCTCGCCCTCGCTGCCGTTGATCACGACGACGGGCCGCACCCCGCGCCGGATGGATGCCTTGGCGACGGCCCGCAGCTTCTTCCCGAAGGGGAAGCCCGCACCGCCACGGCCACGCAGCGAGATGGTTTCAGCCAGTTCGGCCAGGCGCTCTCCGGTCATCGGTTCGAGCGGTCCGTGCACCTTCAGGTGCATGGCGAGGTCGAGCCGCTCCACCAGGTCGAACCCGGTGGTCAGCTGAGGTAGGCCGACGACACGGACTTCGGGTACGTCGGGGAGGGGGATGTTCACGGTCGGTCTCCTGCGGGTGCCTGCCAGGGTTCTCCGGCAGGGGGCGGATAGAGCGGCCCCGGCAGCGGTGCGGTCTCGTCGACGGCGGGCAGCGGGCCGGTCGGCACGTCGGTTCCGTACGGGTCGTACGGGTGCTCCTGAGCGGGCTCGTACGGGGGACGGAACGTCTCGGTCTGCGCCTGGACCGGTGGTGCGGGTGAGGGGGCGGGCCAACGGCCGGCCGGTTGCTGGGGGCCGGGCCCGGGGACCGGGACCGCGTTCTCGGCGGCCCGCGAGACAGCGCGGTAGGCGGCGGAGATTCCCGGGTCAGGGCCTGTACGAGTGGGTCCTGCACCCCCGGCGGGTCCGGTGTCGGGGCTCGTGGCCAGACGGTCGGAGTACCGGGGCGGAGCCTCGTACGAAGTGTCGTACGGGGCCTCGTACAGCGGTGGGGCGGGTGCGGAGAGAGGCGCGCGCGGGCGGTCGAAGGACGACGGCAGCGGGGTGCCTCGCAGCTCCCGCCCGAGCTCGTCCCTGCCGAGCCCGCCGTAGGCGCGTTCCCGGCCCAGATTCTCCCGCCCCAGCTCCTCCCGCCCGAGCGGAGGTACGCGCTCCGCGCCGGGCAGCGGGGCTTCGCGGAGCGCCGGATCCGGGTCGGGGAGGAGGGCGTCCGGCTTGATCAGAGCGGCGATCAGTCCGGTGATCCGGCGTTTGGTCGGCGGCGGCAGCAGCCGCAGGCACAGGGCGGCGGCCACAGCGACCAGACAGAGGCTGTACATCACGATGACCCAGGTCGCGGGCGGCCTGCCCGCGTACAGACCGTGGATCAGCGCCGCACACCAGGCCGGATAGGACAGTGCGTGCAGCGCGCGCCAGCGGCCCGCTATGCGGCCCGGGGTGGCGAAGGCGCTGCGCAGCGCGCCGGTCGCGGCGGCGACGACCATCAGCAGCCCGGCCAGCGAGCCGAAGCCGATCAGCCCTGCGGTGCCACGCATACCGAGGCCGAAGGGTACGAGCGCGCCGAGCAGCGCCACATGCCCGAGCGCGACCTTCACGGTCACATGCAGGAGCAGGAAGCCGAGCGAGGCGGCGGCGGCGGCCCGGTGGATGCCCTGACCGAGCAGACGCTGCCGTGAGGACAGGAACAGCCGGTCGGTGGCGATCAGGCCCCAGGCCACCGCGGCGGTGAGCGAGACCAGTGACAGGACACCGGTGGTGAAATCGAGTGTGGCGCGCAAGTCGTCGCTCCCTGCGACGGCGAGCAGAGGGATGAGAACCAGCGCGGCGACGGTGAGCCCGCCCTGTGCTGTGCGGTTCGGTCCGGCGCTCAAGGTGGGGGATGAGCGGATCTTGCGATGAGGGTTCATTGGGGCGACTCCGAATTGTTCGGCAAAGCGGTCCCGTTGCGGCATGCTAAGTCGCTCCATACCGGCCAGTACGGGGTTTGAGCGGTTGCCCCAGTAGAGGGCGGTACGCGGAGTAACCCCCGCTTCCCGGACGTTCCGGCACTGCGTCGCCGAGGCCCTGCAGGCGTCTTACCGAGGATTCGCCACCGCTTTCCGGGGCTCCCGCCGGGGGCTTCCCGATCCTTTCCGGAGGCTTTCCTGCGGCCCCGCCGTCCGTAGTTGTCCACGGAGCGGAAGTGTCCGGCTGCGCTCCGGGCCTGTGCGGTACCCTGACGCCATGCGTGCCGTACGCCTTCTGCTTAGCGAGCCGCGCTGATCAGTCCTGACCGGTGTGAATGCCTGGTTGGAATCGGCGCGGCGTCCCCTCCTGTGCGAGGGGCTTTTTCGTTTCCGTAAGCGCTGGCAGATGACGATCGATGGAGCTTTGAGGATCATGAGCGAGACGAATTCCGCAGCCGAGGCGGCTGCGCCGCACCGCTATACGGCGGCAATGGCTGCCGACATCGAGGCACGCTGGCAGGACTTCTGGGACGCCCACGGCACGTACGAGGCGCCGAACCCGGCCGGTGATCTGGCGGACAATCCGGAACTGGCCGCCAAGCCGAAGAAATTCATCATGGACATGTTCCCGTACCCCTCCGGTGCGGGCCTGCACGTCGGTCACCCGCTGGGCTACATCGCCACCGATGTCTTCGCCCGTCACCAGCGCATGACCGGGCACAACGTGCTGCACACCCTGGGCTTCGACGCCTTCGGCCTGCCGGCGGAGCAGTACGCCGTGCAGACGGGTACGCACCCGCGCGCCTCCACAGAGGCCAACATGGAGAACATGAAGTCCCAGCTGCGCCGGCTGGGCCTGGGTCACGACAAGCGCCGCTCGTTCGCGACGATCGAGGCGGACTACTACAAGTGGACCCAGTGGATCTTCCTGCAGATCTTCAACTCCTGGTACGACACCGAGGCGGACCGGGCCCGGCCGATCGCAGACCTGGTCGCGCAGTTCGAGAACGGTGAGCGCACGACCCCGGACGGCCGTGACTGGAGCGCCCTGAGCGCCGTCGAGCGCGCCGAGGTCCTGGGTCAGTACCGCCTGGCGTACGCCTCCGACGCGCCCGTCAACTGGTCGCCGGGGCTGGGCACCGTACTGGCCAACGAAGAGGTGACGGCCGACGGTCGTTCCGAGCGCGGCAACTTCCCCGTCTTCAAGGCCAAGCTGCGCCAGTGGAACATGCGCATCACGGCCTACGCCGACCGGCTGCTGAACGATCTGGACGGGCTGGACTGGCCCGAGGCGATCAAGCTGCAGCAGCGCAACTGGATCGGGCGTTCCGAAGGCGCGCGTGTCGACTTCCCGGTCGACGGCGCGGGGGACATCACCGTCTTCACCACCCGCCAGGACACCCTGTTCGGCGCCACCTACATGGTGCTGGCGCCCGAGCACGACCTGGTGGAGCGGATCATTCCGGCCGCCTGGCCCGAGGGCACCCACCCGGTGTGGACCGGCGGACACGCGTCCCCGGCCGAGGCCGTCACCGCCTACCGCAAGCAGGCCGCCGCCAAGTCCGACGTGGAACGGCAGGCCGAGGCCAAGGACAAGACCGGCGTCTTCACCGGTGCGTACGCGACCAACCCGGTCAGCGGCGAAAAGGTGCCCGTCTTCATCGCCGACTACGTCCTGATGGGCTACGGCACCGGCGCGATCATGGCCGTCCCGGCGCACGACGCGCGCGACTTCGCGTTCGCGCGCGCCTTCGAGCTGCCGATGCGCTGTGTCGTCGAGCCGTCGGACGACCGTGGCACGGACCCCTCCACCTGGGACGACGCATTCGCCTCGTACGAGGCGAAGCTGGTCAACTCCGCGAGCGACGAGATCTCGCTGGACGGCCTGGGTGTCGTCGACGCCAAGGCGAAGATCACCGCATGGCTGCAGGCGAAGGGCCTGGGCGAGGGAACCGTCAACTTCCGGCTGCGTGACTGGCTGTTCAGCCGTCAGCGCTACTGGGGCGAGCCCTTCCCGATCGTGTACGACGAGGACGGCATCGCCCACTCGCTGCCCGAGTCGATGCTGCCGCTGGAACTGCCGGAGGTCGACGACTACTCGCCGCGCACCTTCGATCCGGACGACGCCGACACCCAGCCCGAGACCCCGCTGTCGCGGAACGCCGACTGGGTCAACGTCACGCTGGACCTGGGTGACGGCCCGAAGAAGTACCGCCGCGAGACCAACACCATGCCCAACTGGGCAGGTTCCTGCTGGTACGAGCTGCGCTACCTGGACCCGAACAACGACCAGCAGCTGGTCGACCCGGCGATCGAGCAGTACTGGATGGGTCCGCGCGAGGGCCTGCCGACCGGTGGCGTCGACCTGTACGTGGGCGGCGCCGAGCACGCCGTACTGCACCTGCTGTACGCACGGTTCTGGTCCAAGGTCCTGCACGACCTGGGGTACATCTCCTCGGCCGAGCCGTTCCACAAGCTGTACAACCAGGGCATGATCCAGGCTTTCGTCTACCGGGACAGCCGCGGCATCGCGGTTCCGGCGGCCGACGTAGAGGAGCGCGACGGCGCGTTCTACCACCAGGGCGAGAAGGTCAGCCGCGTCCTGGGCAAGATGGGCAAATCCCTGAAGAACGCGGTCACGCCCGACGAGATCTGCTCCGAATACGGGGCGGACACGCTGCGTCTGTACGAGATGGCGATGGGTCCCCTGGACGTGTCGCGGCCGTGGGACACCCGCGCGGTCGTGGGTCAGTACCGGCTGCTGCAGCGGCTGTGGCGCAACGTCGTCGACGAGGAGACCGGCGAGGTCACCGTCGTGGACACCGAGCCCGGCGAGGACACGCTGCGCGCGCTGCACAAGGCCATCGACGGCGTCGGCCAGGACATGGCCGGAATGCGCTTCAACACCGCCATCGCCAAGGTCACCGAGCTGAACAACCACCTGACCAAGGTGGGTGGCCCGCTGTCGCGGTCCGTCGCCGAGCGCCTGGTGCTGCTGGTCGCGCCGCTGGCGCCGCACATCGCCGAGGAGCTGTGGCGCCGGCTGGGCCACACCGATTCGGTAGTGCACCAGGACTTCCCCGTCGCCGACCCGGCGTACGTCGTGGACGAGACCGTGACCTGCGTGGTGCAGGTCAAGGGCAAGGTCAAGGCACGGCTGGAGATCTCCCCGTCGATCACGGACGAGGAGCTGGAGGCGCTGGCCCTGGCCGACCCGGCAGTGGTCGCGGCGCTGGACGGGGCCGGGATCCGCAAGGTGATCGTGCGGGCGCCGAAGCTGGTCAACATCGTCCCTGCGTGACGGCAGCCCTTGGCGACGGTGTGAGGGCTTTCCCTTACGGGCAGGTTGGGGGTTCCGAAGGAACCCTCGGCCTGCCCGTTCCGTTTACGGTGGAGGGGCCGGTAGTCGGCAGCCGAATCGACATCCAAGGGGCGTCATGGAAGCCGTGATCCTGATTTTGGGGCTGCTCTTCGTCGCGTTCATGGCCCTGGGCGTCTATGTGAGCGTCAAGGTCGTCGGTGCGGCGAAGCGTGGCGTGGACCGCACGATCACGCAGGCGCGCCGCACGGTCGAGGAGACCACGCTGCGGGCGAAGAGCTACGGCCAGGTGGGAGTGGCCGGAGAGCTGGCACAGCTCCGGCTCTCGCTGCGGACGTCGATGCGGGCCACCCAGGAGGCGTTGCAGGCGGGCGTCGCCGAGGACGCCTCGCTGTCGGAGTCGCTGGGACTGTTCCAGCGACTCAGCGTGCACGGGCGGGAGCTCGACGACGAGCTGAAGAGGCTGGAGCGCGAGCCCGACCGGGCGACGGTCGCGTCGCTGCTGCCGGGCCTGAAGCAGCGCACGGAGCGGATCACGCACTCGGCGGAGTCGCTGCGGTGGGCCGCGCGCGACCGGGCGCGCCAGTTCGCGGACGACGATCTTGCGGCGTTGAACACGCAGATCGATGTGGAGGCGGGGGCGCTGCGGCACTGGACGGTGGAGGAGCCATCGGCGGGTGCGGGTGCTGGCGGTGCGAGTGGGCGTGGGGGCGACCGGGCGCGAGGTGCGCAGGCTGCCGGCGAGGACGGCCCTGAGGCGCTCACGACGCGGGACCCCAGGGCGCAGACCGGTTACCCCTGGCAGAAGACCGTGCGGCCCGAGACGACCAATTGAGCAGGACGGGCGGGCCGAAGGCCCGGGCTCGAACCGATGTGATCGGTCGTGGCAGGATGCGGCCCGAAGCGATCGGAAGTGATCACCCGGTCGGGGTCGGACTGCCGAGACGGCGCCCCGGCAGGTAACCTCCCGCTCATGTCCCGCCATGTCGCGATCGTCACCGATTCCACGGCCTACCTGCCGCCCCAGGCGATGGAGCGGCATGGCATCACCGCAGTGCCGCTGACCGTTGTCCTCGGCGATCAGGCACTGGAGGAGGGCACCGAGATCTCGGCCCGCTCCCTTGCGCTGGCGCTCCAGAAGCGGCGCCCCGTGACGACGTCCCGGCCCAGTCCCGAGGTCTTCGCCGCCGCGTACCGGGCTGCGGCCGAAGCCGGCGCCGCCGGCATCGTCTCGCTGCACCTCTCGGCCGAAATCTCGGGCACGTACGACGCCGCGCTGCTCGCCGCGAAGGACGCTCCGGTGCCGGTACGGGTGGTCGACACCGGCATGGTCGCCATGGCCCTGGGGTTCTGCGCCCTGGCCGCGGCCGAGGCGGCGGAGGGGGGCGGCAGCCTGGACGAGGCGGTCGTGGCCGCCGAGAAGCGGGCCGCGGGCACATCCGCCTACTTCTACGTCGACACGCTGGACTACCTGCGCCGCGGGGGACGCATCGGCGCGGCCCAGGCCCTGCTGGGGTCGGCCCTCGCGGTGAAGCCCCTGCTCCAGTTGGCCGGTGGCCGGATCGAGCTGCTGGAGAAGGTGCGGACGGCCTCGAAGGCGATCGCGCGGCTGGAGGAGATCGTCGCCGAGCGGGCGGGTACCGGCCGGGTGGACATCGCCGTGCACCACTTGGCGGCGTCCGAGCGGGCCGAGCGGCTGGCCGAGAGGTTGCGTGTGCGTGTTCCGGGGCTCGTCGATCTGCATGTCAGTGAGGTCGGCGCGGTGATCGGCGCGCACACCGGTCCCGGTCTGCTCGGAGCAGTGGTTTCGCCTCGCTGACCTCCCTCGTGAGGGTGAGGGAGTTATCCACAACTGGTTGGTTTTCCACCGGAATTAGGCATGCTCGGCAGGTTCGGGCGAATGTGCCTAGCGTCGTGAGGCATGGCTCCCCGATCAGATCGTGCACATCGAGCACACCGTGCAACCAGTGGAAGTGGACCCGGCCGCGCTGCGGCGTCGGACGTGCGCGCCCGGCACGGGTCCGGTGCGGGCCCCGGCTCCGGACACGGTCCCGGGTCCGGCCCCGGACCTGGGCGACGGCGGTTGTCGCGTGGGCGTGCCGCCGAGGTCGCGGCGGCTTCGCGGCATCGCGCGGACGCACTCATGACCGGTGCCTACGGGGGACGCGTCGCCCGGCCGGGGGTGGGCCTTGCGCCGCCCCCGGTACCGCAGCCGGCTCCCGCAGAGGGGGACGCGCAGGCGGTGACGACGGCTCCGGCCACGCCAGGGCGGTGGGAGCGGCTGCTGCCGGCGGCGCGGGAGCGGCTCCCGATGTGGTTGCAGCTCAGGTGCGGTCTGGAGCCGAGAACCCTCGCCGCGCTCGCCGTCGTCCTGGTCGCTGCTGCGGTCTTCGCCGTCGCCCACTTCTGGTCCGCACGCCCGCAGTCCGTCCGCGCCCCCGATCCGGTCAGCGAGGGCGCGCATGCCCCGGAATCGGACCCGCGCATGGATCCGGGCGCGGATCTGGCCCGCACCCCTGATCCGTCACCCGGACCGCCTCCCGCCGGAGGACCGGGCGGACGGATCGTCGTCGATGTGAGCGGCAAGGTGCGCCGGCCGGGCATCTACCGCTTACCGTCCGGTGCGCGGGTCGCCGACGCGCTGCGGGCGGCGGGCGGAGTCCGGACCGGCGTGGATCTCACCGGGCTCAACCGGGCACGGGTGCTCATGGACGGGGAGCAGGTCGTGGTGGGAGCGCCACCCGGACCGCAGGCCTTCGGCGCCGCAGGAGGGGCTGCCGCGGGAGGGGCTGCCGCGGGCGCCGGTGCCGGCCCCACGACCGGGCCGGTCAGCCTCAACAGCGCGACGGTGGAACAGCTGGACACCCTGCCCGGGGTCGGCCCCGTTCTCGCCCAGCACATCGTCGACTACCGCACGCAGCACGGCGGTTTCCGGTCCGTCGGCGAACTCCGTGAGGTCAACGGGATCGGTGACCGCCGGTTCGCCGACCTTCAACCGCTGGTGCGGCCATGAGCCGCATGGAGGACCCGCGACCGGAAGACCGTCCGGACCTCCACCCGCACACCCATCAGGACGTCCATACGGTGTCGGGCCGGCGGCTGGGTGTCTCCGACCCGCAGCAGGAGGGCCCGGTCGACCTGCGGCTCGTCCCGCCCGCACTGGCGACCTGGGCAGCCGCGGCCCTCGCCGTGGGGGCGCCGGGGCGCTGGACGGCCGTGGGGACAGCGGTCTGTCTCGTCGCATGCCTGGCGCTCCTGAGTGTGGCACGGGCATCGGCGGCCCGGGCCGCGAGCGCCCGGCCGGCCGGCGAGGGGGACGCTCGCGACCGCCGACGGAGCGCCGTACGGAGGCGGCGGCTGCATGCCACCGCGGCCGCCGCCGTTCTGCTGTGCGCGGCGGCGGGGGCGACGGCCGCCGGGCTGCACAGCGCGTACCTGCGGCAGCAGCCGGTTCACGGTCTCGCGCAGCGCTTCGCGAAGGTCGAGGCGGAGGTGACCGTCACGTCCGACGCACGGCAGACCCGGACCCAGGTCCGCGGTGACCACAGCACCCCGGTCGCCCTTCTTCTGGACGCCGAGATCACCCGGCTGACGGCGCCCGCCGGTGCCGTCACCCGGCTCCGTGTCCCGGTGCTGGTGATCGTGACCCCCGACCGTTCGGCGGCGCAGTGGCAGCGGCTGTTGCCCTCCACGCGGCTGCGTCTGAGCGGCCACCTCTCGCCGCCTCTGTACAGCGGGGAGCACAACGCCGCCGTGCTGCGACCGGACGGCAACGGCCCGCCACGCGTCATCGGGCCTCCTACCTCCCTCCAGCGCGCGGCGGGTGGTCTGCGCGCCGGGCTGCGCACGGCGACCGAGGGGCTGGAGCCCGATGCACGTGCGCTGTTGCCGGGGCTGGTCGTCGGTGACACCTCACGGGTCACCCCCGAACTGCACGATGCGTTCCAGGCAGCGGACCTCACGCACCTGATGGCCGTCTCCGGCGCCAATCTGGCGATTCTGCTGGTGCTGCTCATCGGGCCGCCCGGCACCGCGCTCAGGGTCGAACGCCGTGGTCTGGCACCTCGGTTGGGTCTGTCGCTGCGGATGACCGCGCTGCTCGGCGGGGGACTCACTCTCGCCTTCGTCCTGGTCTGCCGACCGGAGCCGAGTGTGCTGCGGGCCGCGGCCTGCGGCCTGATCACGCTGCTGGCCATCGGCACGGGGCGCCGCCGATCGCTGATTCCCGCACTGGCGGCCGCCGTTCTGCTCCTCGTGCTGTACGACCCGTGGCTGGCCCGTAGTTATGGTTTCGTGCTCTCCGTCCTGGCCACCGGCGCACTGCTCACCGTCGCGCCGTCATGGAGTGCCGCGCTGCGGCGGCGCCGGGTGCCGCCCCGGCTCGCGGAGGCGCTGGGTGCCGCTGCCGCGGCGCAGGCGGTGTGCGCGCCGGTCGTCGTGGTGCTCGCCTCGCGGGTCAGTCTGGTGGCGATTCCGTGCAATCTGCTGGCCGAGTTCGCGGTGGCGCCGGCCACCGTCCTCGGGTTCGCCGCGCTCGCCCTGGCGCCGGTGGCCATGCCGGTGGCTCAGTTGCTCGCCGGGATCGCGGGGTGGCCGGCCGGGTGGATCGCCTCCGTGGCCCGCACCGGAGCGGATCTCCCCGGGGCGGAGGTCGACTGGCCCGACGGCCGGCAGGGAGCGTTGCTGCTCGCCGTCCTCACGGCGCTCGCGGTGCTGTCCGCCCGCCGCATCGCGCGCCACCCCTGGGTGTGTTCCGCCGCGGCGCTGCTGCTGGTCCTGGCGGTGCTGCGACCGGTGCCGCTGACCCGGGTGCTGACGGGGTGGCCACCGCCGGACTGGGTGTTCGCGATGTGCGACGTGGGCCAGGGGGACGCCATGGTGCTGGCGGCGGGAGCCGGCGAAGGCGTGGTCATCGACACCGGCCCTGATCCGCGGCTCGCCGACCGATGCCTGCACGACCTGGGCGTCACCCGGGTGCCACTGCTGCTGCTCACGCACTTCCACGCGGATCATGTCCGGGGCCTGCCTGGCGTGTTGCGGGGCAGAGCGGTGGGCGCGATCCAGACGACGAGTCTGGACGAACCACCGGACCAGGCCGCGTTCGTACGCGGAACGGCCGCCGCCGCACGGGTCCCTCTGATACGGGCGGCCCCGGGAGAGCGGCGCCGCATCGGTCCGCTCGACTGGCGGGTCCTGTGGCCCGTCGGCGGTGTCACAGCGGTCCCCGTGCCGGAGGAGCCCAACGACGCGAGTGTCACGCTGTTCGTCCGGACCGGCGGGCTGACCCTGTTGCTCCTGGGAGATCTCGAACCACCGGCCCAGCAAGGGTTGTTGCGTCAGTACCCGGCGCTGCCGCGGGTGGACGTCCTCAAGGTCGCCCATCACGGTTCCGCCCACCAGGACCCCGCGTTGCTGCGCAGTGTCCACCCGCGACTCGCGTTGGTGAGCGTGGGCAAGGACAACCCGTACGGGCACCCGGCGGCCCGTACCGTCGAGGCGCTCAGGGCCGGGGGAGCCGCGGTGCTGCGGACGGACCTGGACGGCGCGATCGCGGTGACGGGTTCCGGGCCGGGGCTGCGGGCGATCGGACGCTCATGACCCCGGTCCGGCTGCCGACCGCACTCGCGTCGGACCAGCCACTTGCCGTCCGTCACCAGCTCGCGCCCGGTCAGCTCGTTGTCCTCCCGCCATCCCTTGACGGTGTACGGCGTGCAGCGGAGGTACACCCAGGGTGTGCGGCCACGAGGGTCCCAGTCGAGTTTCGTCGCGAAGGCGTCGCCCGATTCCGCGGAGAGTTCCGCGCCCTCCACGACCTCGGCGGTCGCGTCGATGAGCACCACATCGCGCGTGTGGCCCAGGCTGATCCTGGCCTGTCCGGTCGGAGTCACATTGTGCGCGGTCGGGTCGGTGCGCCGAGTGGCCATCAGGAGCATGCCCCGGTGCCACACGAACGACGGCGGCACCAGCGTCGGCACGCCGTCCGCCGAAGCGGTTGTCACCCAGGCGTCGTCGTCCTTCTCCAAGCGGTTCAGCACATGCTGCTTGCGCTGTTCCCGGCTGCGTGCGGGCTCCGCATTCGTCATGCTCCGTACGCCAAGGGCTGTCCCGTAATGCCTGGTGGATCAGCACGTGGCGTCGGATGCGGTGCATCGCAAGGCGGAGGGGGCGTCATCGCGCCGGCGTACTCGGGCGTTCCGACAACGCGGCGAGTTGCCGTAGCTGTCGTCGTGCGCCCGCCAGGGATTACGGGACAGCCGTTGGTCAGTGCGCGCAACCGCGCACCTCGGGCGGCGGTCCTAGGACCACCGGATCATGGCGCAGGGGCGGCGCACCGGGACAGACTGTGGCCATGGACCCGCAATCGCCGCAGACCGCCGACGCCTATCTGGACCGCATCGGCGCCGTCCGTCCCACTCGCCCCGACGCGACTGCCCTGCGCGATCTGCAGGTCCGGCACCTCGCGACCGTGCCCTTCGAGAACCTGTCGATCCATCTCGGCGAAGACATCGTGCTGGAGGAGAAGGCGCTCCTGGACAAGGTGGTGGGCGCCCGGCGGGGCGGCTTCTGCTACGAACTGGGCGGCGCCTTCGCTGCCTTGCTGCGGGCCCTCGGTTTCGGCGTCACTCTGCTCCAGGGCCGCGTCTACGGGGACGGCGGACAACTCGGAATTCCGTACGACCATCTCGCGCTGCGCGTCGAGACCGACGACGGCACCGGACCCTGGCTCACCGATGTCGGCTTCGGTGACCACGCCCATTTTCCGCTCGTGTTCGACGACCGTACGGAACAGGAGGACCCGCGGGGTTCGTACCGGATCCGGGAGACACCCGACGCCACCGACGGTGCCGGGGCCGGCGATCTCGATGTGCTGCGTGACGGGGTGCCCCAGTACCGCCTCGATCCGCGGCCGCGGGCTCTCGCGGACTTCCGGGCCGGCGCCTGGTACCACCGCACCTCGCCCGATTCGCACTTCACCCGGTCACTGGTCTGCTCCCGGCTCACCGGCATGGGCAGGATCACCCTCAGCGGCCGCACCCTCATCACGACGGTGGGTGGCGAGCGACATGAAGTTCCGCTGGCCACCGACGCCGAAGTGCTCGCCGCCTACCGTGAGCACTTCGGGCTGCGGCTCGACCGGCTGCCCACAGTCCGCGAGGCGGGCATTCAAGGGCCGAACGGTTGACGCACACAAGCGGAACGTTCAATTCGGACCTTCGGTAACACCTCCCCCCAAGCCCTGTCCAGACCCTCCGTTTGCCTCGAACGCCTCAAGGGTGATCGAATGCATGCTCGTCGGCGGGCCGCTGCTCCGACAACGATGTCCAGCCGTCAGGCCCCATGGTGAATCTCCCCCGGGGGTACTGAAGATGCTCGGCCGTTGGCTGGGAAGCAAGAAGGCGACACACGCGGCGGGCGGCAGCCCGCTCGCCGGACTCGCGGTGCCACACACAGCGGGAGTGCTGAGCTGCCGTGTGCTCGATCCGGTCAACGTGGCTGTGCAGCAGGCCGAGTTCGTGGTCACGGACAGCGCGGGCCGCAAGGTCGTCGGCGGCGAGACGGACCCCTACGGGAACGTCCTCGCCACCGTCCCGGCGGGCGAGTACCGGCTGGCCGTCACGGCGGAGGGCTTTACTCCGTTCCATGGTTCGGCCACCGTCGGCGAGAGCGGCCACGCGAGCCTCGGCGACGTGATGCTCCAGGTCTCCGCGCCCCCGCAGCTGCCCGCCCCAGGTGACTGGGAGATCGAGCCGAACCACACGCAGATCGGGTTCACCGCCCGCCACATCGGGCTGGCCCGGATCCACGGCCGGTTCAACACGTTCGCCGGTGCGGTACGGATCGCCGACCGCATGGAGGACTCCGCCATGCACGTCGTCATCGATGCCGCATCGATCGACACGAACGTGCAGATGCGCGACGACCATCTGCGCTCCAGCGACTTCCTCGACGTCGGCCGCTACCCGACGCTCGAGTTCTACAGCGACCGCTTCGTCCATCGGGGCGGCAGCCGGTGGGGCGTCAGCGGCGCGCTGACCCTGCACGGCGTCAGCCGTACGGTGACGCTGGACACCCAGTACCTCGGCCTGGGCAACGGCCTCGAGGGCGAGACCCGGGCGGCGTGCCGGGCCACCACAGAGCTGCACCGTGAGGACTTCACGCTGACCTGGCAGACCATGCTGGCCCGAGGTATCGCCGTCGTCGGGCCCAGCATCGCCATCGACATGGACATCCAGATCGTCCCCAAGAGCTGAGCCCGGGGCGGCCTGCGGCCGGTGCGCCGCCGCTGAGGCACCTCACGAGTTGGGCGCCCGGCTCGCGTTCCCACTCCGTGAGGTCCTCTAAGGCGCCTCCAGCCATCCCTCGTACTCCGCCGCGAATGCGTCGAGCACCGCGGAGTCCAGCCGGCCGGCCGGGTCCTCGACGACCACCAGCCACTGGGCGTCCTCGGCGTCGTCCTCGCCGGCCAGTGCGTCGCGTACGAGCTGGGGTTCCTCGGCGACACCGAAACGGTCGGCGAGTTCTCCGGCCACCTCCTCCGCCGTATCGCGGTCGGGCAGCACCAGCACATGTCTCACATCGCTCACCTGCCCATTCTCCGGTACGGCGACGGGTGCGGGGACGGCGGTCGAGCGGTGCTGTCAGTGGGGCGTGGGATGCTGGACGGCGATGGCCACCAGAAGGAATTCCACCGACGATCCGCTCGCCCCTCTCACGCTCGCCGTGGGCCAGGAGGACCTCCTCCTCGACCGTGCGGTGCAGCAGGTGGTGGCGGCGGCCCGTGCGTCCGACGCCGACACGGACGTCCGCGACCTCACCTCCGACCAGCTCCAGCCGGGCACTCTTGCCGAGCTGACGAGCCCTTCGCTCTTCGCCGAGCGCAAGGTGGTGATCGTGCGCAATGCGCAGGATCTCTCCGCCGACACGGTGAAGGACGTCAAGGCGTACCTCGGTGCGCCGGTCGAGGAGATCACGCTCGTGCTGCTCCATGCGGGCGGTGCCAAGGGCAAGGCGCTGCTGGACGCGGCGCGCAAGGCGGGTGCGCGGGAGGTCGCCTGCCCGAAGACGACCAAGCCCGCTGAGCGGCTTTCGTTCGTACGGTCGGAGTTCCGGGCGCTGGGGCGTTCCGCCAGCCCCGAGGCCTGCCAGGCGCTCGTCGACTCCATCGGCAGTGATCTGCGGGAGCTGGCGAGTGCGGTGTCGCAGCTGGTCGCGGATGTCGAGGGCACGATCGACGAGGCGGTGGTCGGGCGCTATTACACCGGTCGCGCGGAGGCGTCCAGCTTCACCGTTGCCGACCGGGCGGTGGAGGGGCGGGCGGCGGAGGCGCTGGAGGCGTTGCGCTGGTCGCTGTCGACCGGGGTGGCCCCCGTGCTGATCACCAGTGCGCTCGCGCAGGGCGTACGGGCCATCGGCAAGCTGTCCTCGGCACGCGGGGGGCGTCCCGCGGATCTTGCGCGTGAGCTGGGTATGCCGCCGTGGAAGATCGACCGGGTGCGGCAGCAGATGCGGGGGTGGACGCCGGACGGGGTGGCGCTGGCGCTGCGGGCGGTCGCGGATGCGGACGCGGGGGTGAAGGGTGGCGGGGACGACCCCGAGTACGCCCTCGAGAAGGCCGTCGTCGCTGTTGCACGGGCGGCGCGGAACGGCCGGTGACCGTGGGACGGCGAGGTGGGTGCCGGTCGTGACCGGCTGAGCTTGAGCGGGTATGCCGAAGGCCCTGGTCCGTCGCCCTGGGGAGGGTGACGGACCGGGGCCTCGGTTTTTGCTTGGTGCGCCGCACCCGCGTGGCGAACGCAGGTTCGGTGTGCGGCGCGGGGGCCGGGCAGGGGCGGGAGAGAGGGCCCGCTGGTCCGTTCCGGCAGTTACATCAGAAAGCTCAGCCTTGGAGGGCGGCAACCTTGGAGGACAGCGCCGACTTCTTGTTGGCGGCGGCGTTCTTGTGGATGACGCCCTTCGAGACAGCCTTGTCGAGTGCGCGCGAAGCGTCGCGAACGGCCGTGGTGGCCTTCTCGACGTCGCCCGCTGCGGCAGCCTCACGGGCCTTGCGGATCGCGGTCTTGAGCGAGGACTTGACGGCCTTGTTGCGCAGGCGCGCCTTCTCGTTCGTCTTGTTCCGCTTGATCTGGGACTTGATGTTCGCCACGAAAGAGCCTTTTCAGGTTCGTTGGATCTTCGAAGTGCGCCCCGCTGCCCATAAGAGCCACGAGGCACAGCTGTCAACGGTACCAGCCGCGCTCCGACCGGCCCAAACCGGTCTCTGCCCCGCAGCCGTGGGACGATGGAAGCTACGTATCGATCCGACCGACCCGACATCGACCCGAGACACGGCGTTCGGCGTCTCAAGAATCAGGACCCTGCGTGCCCGCGACTCCTACCAACGTGCCCGAGCCGAGCCGTACCGACCCGGCGCTGATCCGCAACTTCTGCATCATCGCTCACATCGACCACGGCAAGTCGACCCTTGCCGACCGGATGCTCCAGCTGACGGGCGTGGTCGACCAGCGGCAGATGCGCGCTCAGTACCTCGACCGGATGGACATCGAGCGCGAGCGCGGCATCACCATCAAGTCCCAGGCGGTCCGTCTGCCGTGGGCGCCCACCACGGGCGAGGGCGAGGGGCGCACCCACGTCCTCAACATGATCGACACCCCGGGCCACGTGGACTTCACCTACGAGGTCTCCCGCTCGCTCGCCGCCTGCGAGGGCACGGTCCTGCTGGTCGACGCCGCGCAGGGCATCGAGGCCCAGACGCTGGCCAACCTCTACCTGGCGATGGAGAACGACCTCACCATCGTTCCGGTGCTCAACAAGATCGACCTGCCGGCCGCGCAGCCCGAGAAGTTCTCCGAGGAGCTGGCCAATCTCATCGGCTGCCAGCCCGAGGACGTCCTCAAGGTCTCCGCGAAGACCGGTGTCGGCGTGGACGCCCTGCTGGACCGGGTGGTCAGGGACGTCCCGGCGCCGATCGGCAAGGCCGATGCCCCGGCCCGCGCGATGATCTTCGACTCGGTCTACGACTCGTACCGCGGCGTCGTCACGTACGTCCGTGTCGTCGACGGCCAGCTCAACAAGCGCGAGCGCATCAGGATGATGTCCACCGGCGCCACCCACGAGCTGCTGGAGATCGGTGTCTCCTCCCCGGAGATGACCCCGGCCGACGGCCTCGGTGTGGGCGAAGTGGGCTACATCATCACCGGTGTGAAGGACGTCCGGCAGTCCAAGGTCGGTGACACGATCACCTCCCTGAGCAAGGGGGCGACCGAGGCGCTCGGTGGTTACAAGGACCCCAAGCCGATGGTGTTCTCGGGTCTGTATCCGCTGGACGGCTCCGACTACCCGGACCTGCGCGAGGCCCTCGACAAGCTCCAGCTCAACGACGCCGCCCTGGTGTACGAGCCGGAGACCTCCGCGGCCCTCGGCTTCGGCTTCCGTGTCGGCTTCCTCGGGCTGCTGCACCTCGACGTGATCCGCGAGCGTCTGGAGCGCGAGTTCGGTCTGGAGCTCATCGCCACCGCCCCCAACGTGGTTTACCGCGTCGAGATGGAGGACGGCAGCGAGCACACCGTCACCAACCCGAGCGAGTTCCCCGAGGGCAAGATCGACAAGGTGCACGAGCCGGTCGTACGTGCCACCGTCCTCGCTCCCAGCGAGTTCATCGGCGCGATCATGGAGCTCTGCCAGAACCGGCGCGGCACCCTGCTCGGCATGGACTACCTCTCCGAGGACCGGGTCGAGATCCGGTACACCCTGCCCCTCGCCGAGATCGTCTTCGACTTCTTCGACCAGCTGAAGTCCAAGACCCGCGGCTACGCCTCGCTCGACTACGAGCCCACCGGGGAGCAGTCCGCCCAGCTCGTCAAGGTCGACATCCTGCTGCACGGCGACAAGGTCGACGCGTTCTCCGCGGTCACGCACAAGGACAAGGCGTACGCGTACGGCGTGCGGCTCGTCGCCAAGCTGCGTGAGCTCATCCCGCGGCAGAACTTCGAGGTGCCGATCCAGGCGGCCATCGGCTCCCGGGTCATCGCCCGTGAGACGGTCCGCGCCATCCGCAAGGACGTTCTCGCCAAGTGCTACGGCGGTGACATCTCCCGTAAGCGGAAGCTGCTGGAGAAGCAGAAGGAAGGCAAGAAGCGGATGAAGATGGTCGGCAATGTGGAGGTGCCGCAGGAGGCCTTCATCGCCGTGCTGTCCACCGACGAGTCGGGTGGGGAGAGCAAGGGCAAGAAGTAGTTCCCGCCGGATCTCCGCTTCTGTCCCGGCTTGATCCACGCTGCCCTACTCGGTGGTAGCCCCAACGGACCCCTGCGTCGCAGAACCCTGCGGCGTGGGGGTCCGTTCGTTATGAAGCGGCGTCCGATTGCCTCTTACGCGGCGGACGCGCGCGCTCTACCCTGATCACGACTCGTAGTTACTCGCGAGTTAAACAAGCGGAATCACGCACGCAGGATCAGCACGCAGACGGACGCATGTAAGCAGGAACAAGCAGCAGCACGCAGCAACCAAACAACCGGTCGTGAAGCACTGCCGCAGGCCCGGAGGATGTCGTGAGCGACACACAGACCCTGATCGAGAACCGACCGCCCTCCGTGGCGACCCTCTTCATCGACCGCGTTGCGGCCACTCCGGACGGGGAGGCCTACCGCTACCCGGTCCCCTCGGCCACCGGACAGGGCGCCGACGAATGGAAGTCGCTGAGCTGGGCACAGGCCGCGGAGCGCGTGTACGCGATCGCCGCAGGGCTCATCGGTCTGGGGGTGGAGCCGGAGGAACGGGTCGCGCTCTCCTCCGCCACCCGCGTCGAGTGGATCCTCGCCGACCTCGGTGTGATGTGCGCCGGCGCCGCGACCACCACGATCTACCCGTCGACCAACGCCGAGGAATCGTCGTTCATCCTCGCCGACTCCGAGAGCCGGGTGCTGATCGCCGAGGACGCCGGCCAGCTGGCCAAGGCCCGCGAGCGCCGCGCCGACCTCCCGAACCTCACCCATGTCGTCGTCATCGACCCGGACGGCGTCGAGCCCGACGCGGCCGACCCCGAGGGCTGGGTGCTCTCGCTGGCCGACCTGGAGGCCCGCGGCGCCGAGCTCCTGGCGAAGAACCCGGGCGCGGTCAAGGAGCGGGTCGACGCGATCGCCGCCGAACAGCTGGCCACTCTGATCTACACCTCGGGCACCACCGGCCGCCCCAAGGGCGTACGGCTGCCGCACGACAACTGGTCGTACATGGCCAAGGCCACCGTGTCGACCGGTCTGATCACGCAGGACGACGTCCAGTACCTCTGGCTGCCGCTCGCGCACGTCTTCGGCAAGGTCCTCACCTCGGGCCAGATCGAGGTCGGCCATGTCACGGCAGTCGACGGCCGGATCGACAAGATCATCGAGAATCTGCCGGTGGTCCAGCCGACGTACATGGCCGCCGTGCCGCGTATCTTCGAAAAGGTCTACAACGGGGTCGCGTCCAAGGCGCGGGCCGGTGGCGGCGCCAAGTACAAGATCTTCCAGTGGGCGGCCGGGGTCGCCCGCGAGTACGCGAAGGTGTCCCAGGACAACTTCCGGCGCACCGGCACGGCCTCCGTCCCGTTCGGCCTCGGCGCCAAGCACAAGGTCGCCGACGCCCTCGTCTTCGCCAAGATCCGTGAAGCCTTCGGCGGCCGGCTCCGCGCCTGCGTATCCGGCTCCGCGGCGCTCGCCCCCGACATCGGCTACTTCTTCGCGGGCGCCGGCATCCACATCCTGGAGGGCTACGGGCTCACGGAGTCCAGCGCCGCCTCCTTCGTCAACCCGGGCGAGGCCTACCGCACCGGTACGGTCGGCAAGCCGCTCCCCGGCACCGAGGTTCGGATCGCCGACGACGGCGAGATCATGCTGCGCGGCCCCGGCATCATGCAGGGCTACCACGGGCAGCCGGAGAAGACCTCCGAGGTGCTGGAGGCTGACGGCTGGCTGCACAGCGGCGACATCGGCGAGTTGTCCGTGGACGGATACCTGCGGATCACCGACCGCAAGAAGGACCTGATCAAGACGTCGGGCGGCAAGTACGTCGCTCCGGCGGAGGTCGAGGGACAGTTCAAGGCGGTGTGCCCGTTCGTCTCCAACATCCTGGTGCACGGCGCGGACCGTAACTACTGCACCGCCCTGATCGCCCTCGACGAGCCGACCATCCTCGGCTGGGCCGCCGAGAACGGGCTGGAAGGCAGGCCGTACGCCGAAGTGGTGGCGTCCCCGAAGGTCGTGGAGCTCATCGACGGCTATGTGAAGCGGCTCAACGGCGGGCTGCAGCGCTGGCAGACCATCAAGCAGTTCCGGCTCCTGCCGCGCGACCTCGATGTCGAGCACGGCGAGCTGACGCCGAGCCTCAAGCTCAAGCGGCCGGTCGTCGAGCGCGAGTACAAGGGCCTCATCGACGAGATGTACGTCGGCGCCCGCGAGGCGTAGGCACCGCCCATGGTGCGGACGGGGCGGGCTGTCCCGTCCGCACCGCTCTTCCTGATGCCCGTTCCCGCTCGTCGTTCCTGTGTCTTCTCCTCCCACTTCGGTAACTCGGTGCTTCTGGGGAGGGTCGGTCTGTCACTCTGTCCGTGTCGTCAGCGGCACACGGCGCCACACAGGCCGTGCGAGAACAGGTCAGGAGCGGCGCCATGGGGCCCATTCCCTTGCAGCGGGACACCGTTCAGCGTCCCGGTAACCACGTCGGGCAGGCGGACGCGCAGCCGGTCGCCCGGACGAGCCTGCCGGGGAATCTCCTCGCTCCGGCAGCCGCGCGCCGGTTCGTCCGGGCCGCCCTCGCCGAGTGGACCGGGCTCGGGCTGCCCGCGGCGGTGGGCTTCAGCGACCGGCTGGCCGACGACGCGGTGATCGTCGCCGATGAACTCGTCACCAACGCCGTCGTGCACGCCGGAACCACCGTCGAGCTGCTCTTCCGGCTGGAGGAGGTCGCCGGCGACGAGGCCGCAGCCCTCGTGCTGGAGGTCGCCGACCACCACCCCGCCCGTTCCGTACGCAGCGAACGCCCCGAACCGGTGCCCGCGACGGACCCGGACGACCCGGCCGAGGTCGGGCGCGGGCTGCAGGTGGTCGCCGCACTCGCCGAGCGTTGGGGCATCACGTACCGCACCGGCCTCAAGACCGTCTGGGCCCGGCTGCCCGTCGACGACTGGACCGCATTGCCCGAGGCGGCCGCGGAGCCGGAACTCCGGAGCGGGCTGCGCACCGCCGAGCTGCTCGCCCCCACGGCCCGGCGCGCTCTGCGCGACGACGCGGACTGGGCGGGCCGCGGTGCGCTCTCGTTCCTCGCCGAGGCCTCCGACCTGCTTGCCGGCCAGCTCGACGAGGACATCGTGGCGGCGCTCGCCGGACAGTTACTTGTGCCCAGACTCGCCGACTGGTGCGCGATCTGGCTGGAACCGGAGAACGGCGGCCCCGCGGCCGTCCCCCGGCTCGCGAGCGTCTGGCACCGTGACGAGGCCGAGACCGGGCAGCTGCGCACCATGTTGGAGCAGGACCCGATCCGGCTGCCGGAGCGGGTGGGCACCGGGCCCGTCTCCATGCCGTGGCCCGGGGCCGACGAGGAAGGGGCCGGCCCGGGCGCCGACGGGCGCTCCAACGGCCGTGCGGGGGCCGCGCTCGCCTATCGGATAACCGCCGGCGGCCGCACGCTCGGAGCCGTACTCCTGGGACGGGAGGGCATCGCCCGCGTCCCCGACGGGGTGACCGCGCTGATAGAGGACTTCGTACGCCGTGTCGGCCTGGCCGTCGGCGCCGCCCGTGCCTACACCCGGCAGGCCACCATCAGCCGCATCCTGCAGCGCGGACTGCTGCCCAGCAAGGTCGCCGACATCCCCGGAGTCACCAGCTCACTGGTGTACGAGCCCAGTGACGACGGCGTCGTGGGTGGTGACTTCTACGACATCTTCGCGTGTCCCGGCGACCGCTGGTGCTTCATCCTCGGCGATGTGCAGGGCAGCGGTCCCGAGGCCGCCGTCGTCACCGGCCTCGCCCGGCCCTGGCTGCGGTTGCTGGCCCGGGAGGGCTTCCGCGTCGGCGAGGTGCTCGACCGGCTCAACCGGCTGCTCCTCGACGACGCGATGGAGACCGCCGAGGCCGCCGCCCTCATGGTCGCCGCGGCGGGCGGGCAGCACCTGACGGAGGGCGGCCAGCATCTGCGGGAGGACGGCCAGCAGCTGCCGGACGGCGGGCAGCCCCGGTTCCTCTCCCTGCTCTACGGCGAGATGGTGCCGCTGCCCGGCGGCGGCGTGCGTTGCACGCTGGCCAGTGCGGGCCATCCGCTGCCGCTGCTGCTGCGCCCGGACGGTACGGTGCGGCCCGCCGCCGAGCCGCAGGTGCTGCTCGGGGTCGTCGAGGACGTCGCGTACGAGAGCCAGAGCTTCGACCTGGCGCCGGGCGACAGCCTGCTGTGCGTCACGGACGGCGTGACGGAGCGGCGCTCCGGGCCGCTGATGTTCGACGACGGGGACGGTCTGGCCCAGGCGCTGGCCGGCTGCGCCGGGCTGAGCGCGGAAGGCATCGCGGACCGGATCAAACGGGCCGTCCACGAGTTCGCAGAGCGGCCGCCGGACGACGATCTGGCGCTGGTCGTGCTGCAGGCCCAGTGAACGTGGGCCGGGAACGTCCGGCGGCGAGTGACAATGGACGGTATGCCTTCCGTACTCCCCGATGGTGAACCCGTGCCCGACGACGGGGCCCTGCCCCGCCATGCCCTGGAAGGCGCCGTCGACCGCCCGCTCGGCTTCTACCTGCATGTGCCGTACTGCGCGACCCGCTGCGGCTACTGCGACTTCAACACGTACACCGCGACCGAGCTGCGCGGCTCCGGCGGTGCGCTGGCCTCCCGGGACAACTACGCCGCCCACCTGATCGGCGAGGTCCGGCAGGCCCGCAAGGTGCTCGGCGACGACCCGCGGCCGGTCCGTACGGTGTTCGTCGGCGGCGGCACGCCCACGTTGCTGGCCGCCGGGGATCTCGTACGGATGCTGGCGGCGATCCGGGACGAGTTCGGGCTCGCCGACGACGCGGAGATCACGACCGAGGCCAATCCGGAGTCCGTCGATCCGGCCTATCTGGCGGAGCTGCGGGAAGGCGGCTTCAACCGGATCTCGTTCGGGATGCAGAGTGCTCGGCAGCACGTGCTGAAGATCCTCGACCGTACGCATACGCCGGGGCGGCCCGAGGCATGCGTCGCGGAGGCGAGGGCTGCGGGCTTCGAGCACGTCAACCTCGACCTGATCTACGGCACCCCCGGAGAGTCCGACGACGACTGGCGGGCCTCGCTGGACGCGGCGATCGGGGCGGGGCCGGACCACGTGTCCGCCTACGCGCTGATCGTCGAGGAGGGGACGCAGCTGGCGCGGCGGATCCGGCGCGGCGAGGTTCCGATGACGGACGACGACGTCCACGCCGACCGTTACCTGATGGCCGACGAGGCGATGGCCGCGGCGGGCTTCTCCTGGTACGAGGTGTCGAACTGGGCCCGGACGGCGGCGGGGCGGTGCCTGCACAACGAGCTGTACTGGCGGGGCGCCGACTGGTGGGGGGCCGGGCCGGGCGCGCACAGCCATGTGGGCGGGGTGCGGTGGTGGAACGTCAAGCATCCCGGTGCGTACGCGCAGGCCCTGGCGGAAGGGCGGTCGCCCGGGGCCGGGCGGGAGATCCTGTCGGCCGAGGACCGTCGTGTCGAACGGATCCTGCTGGAGCTGCGGCTGGTCGACGGCTGTCCGCTGTCGCTGCTGGCGCCCGCCGGACTGGCTGCGGCGGGACGGGCGGTGGCGGACGGGTTGCTGGAGGAGGCGCCCTATGCGGAGGGGCGGGCGGTGCTGACCCTGCGAGGTCGGCTGCTCGCGGACGCGGTGGTCAGGGACCTGGTCGACTGATCGGGACGGCCAGGGCCGCTCGTTCGGATCCTGCTGGGCGCGCGGGGTACGGAACGCACATCTGCCGCGTTGTCGTCGGTCCTCCCCGAGTTCTCGGCTTCGCTCGAGCAGGGGAGACCCCGACCGAAACCGGGCGCGCCACCTCCGGACCCCCGCCCGCGAACCCCGGACGGACTGAAGGCGCCCGGTCACGGCAGGCACACCGGCCCGTCTATCCCGTCGGCGCCGTCACGAAGTCGATCAGCTCCTCCACCCGGCCCAGCAGCGCCGGCTCCAGGTCCCGGTACGAGCGGACCCTGGAGAGGATGCGCTGCCACGCCGCACCCGTGTTCTCAGGCCAGCCCAGCGACCGGCACACGCCCGTCTTCCAGTCCTGGCCGCGCGGGACCACCGGCCAGCTCGCGATGCCGACCGACGACGGCTTCACCGCCTCCCAGACGTCGATGTAGGGGTGGCCCACCACCAGCACGTTCGCGTCCGTGACCCCGCTCGCGATCCTCGACTCCTTGGAGCCGGGGACCAGGTGGTCGACCAGGACGCCCAGTCGCGCGTCCGGGCCGGGGGAGAAGTCGCGGACGATGGCCGGGAGGTCGTCGATGCCCTCCAGGTACTCGACGACCACGCCCTCGATGCGCAGGTCGTCACCCCAGACCCGTTCGACCAGCTCCGCGTCGTGCCGGCCCTCGACATAGATCCGGCCCGCCCGTGCCACGCGTGCCCGCGCCCCGGGGACCGCGAGCGAGCCGGAGGCCGTGCGGGCGGGGCGTACGGGACCGGGCGCCGACGGGCGTACGAGGGTGACGACCCGGCCCTCCAGCAGGAAGCCGCGAGGCTCCATCGGGAACACCCGGTGCTTGCCGAAACGGTCCTCCAGGGTCACTGTCGGGCCCTGAGCCGTCTTCTCGCAGCGGATCACGGCGCCGCAGAAGCCGCTGGAGACCTCCTCCACGACCAGATCGGGCTCGGCGGGGACCTCGGGGACGGGGGCGGACTTCTTCCACGGTGGGGTCAGATCCGGGTGGTAGCTGCGCATCGGACGACGATAGGACGGGAACGGGTCACGACACGCCGAATGCGGTGGACAGTTGGTCACGTTGCGCACGTACGAACGAGGCGTCCACGAGCGCACCGTGCCCCGGGACGTAAACCGCGTCCTCGCCGCCCAGCGCCAGCAGCCGGTCCAGTGCGGCCGGCCAGCGCGACGGGATCGCGTCCGGGCCCGCCTGCGGTTCGCCGGACTCCTCGACCAGGTCGCCGCAGAGCACGACGGCGGGGGAGCCGGGCACCAGGACCGCGAGATCGTGGCCGGTGTGGCCGGGGCCCACGTTCGCCAGCAGCACCTGGCGGCCGCCGCCCAGGTCGAGGGTCCACTCGTCGTGCACCTGATGGTGCGGTGCCACCAGCACATCGGCCGACTGTGCCGCATCCTCCTCGGGCACCCCGTGGCGCACGGCGTCGGCACGCAGCTCGTCCGCTCCGCGGGCCAGGAGATCCGTCACTCCGACCGCCCCGTACACCTCGGCCCCGGCGAAGGCCGCGGTGCCGAGCACATGGTCGAAGTGGGGGTGGCTGAGTGCGATATGCGTCACCCTCCGGCCGATCAGAGCCTCCACCTGGGCCCGGACCTCCGTGCCTTCGCGCAGCGTCGATCCGGTGTCGAAGAGCAGCACCCCGTCCGCTCCGACCACCAGTGCGACCGTCGCGTCCCACCCGGGAAGCCGCCGTCGGCCCACACCGTTGCCGAGTCGCTCCCAGCCGAACTCTTCCCAAGAGGCGTCCATGCGGCGACGCTATCGGCAACGACCTGCGCAGTCTCGGGGTAGCGTGGCCGGTCGCCCTTGCTAGGCCCCTACCCGGCCGCCGTACACTGGCGGGGGATTACTGGCACTCGTACGCATCGAGTGCCAGGGCCTTCGAGGAACGACGAAAACGACCGGGATCCACCGAGTGACACAGCTGGAGGTGTGCGCCATGCTCAGCGAACGCAGACTCGAAGTGCTGCGCGCCATCGTCCAGGACTATGTCGGCACCGAGGAGCCCGTCGGTTCCAAGGCGCTCACCGAGCGGCACAAGCTGGGGGTCTCCCCGGCCACGGTCCGCAACGACATGGCAGTGCTGGAGGACGAGGGCTTCATCGCCCAGCCCCACACCAGCGCGGGGCGTATCCCGACGGACAAGGGCTACCGGCTCTTCGTCGACAAGCTCGCGGGGGTCAAGCCCCTGTCGTCGCCGGAGCGCAGGGCCATTCAGAACTTCCTCGACGGCGCGGTCGACCTCGACGACGTCGTGGGCCGCACCGTACGGCTGCTCGCGCAGCTGACCCGGCAGGTCGCCGTCGTGCAGTACCCCTCGCTGACCCGGTCGACGGTGCGGCATGTGGAGCTGCTGTCGCTGGCGCCCGCCCGGCTGATGCTCGTGCTGATCACGGACACCGGCCGGGTCGAGCAGCGCATGATCGACTGCCCCGCGCCGTTCGGTGAGACTTCTCTCGCCGACCTGCGGGCCCGGCTCAACAGCCGGGTCGTCGGACGCCGTTTCTCGGATGTCCCGCAGCTGGTGCAGGATCTGCCGGAATCCTTCGAGAGCGAGGACCGGGGAACCGTGTCCACCGTGCTCTCGATCCTGCTCGAAACCCTCGTCGAGGAGACGGAGGAGCGGCTGATGATCGGCGGCACCTCCAACCTCACCCGCTTCGGGCACGACTTCCCCCTGATGATCCGGCCGGTGCTGGAGGCGTTGGAGGAGCAGGTCGTGCTGCTGAAGCTGCTCGGCGAGGCCAAGGACTCGGGCATGACCGTACGTATCGGGCACGAGAACGCCCACGAGGGGCTCAACTCCACGTCCGTCGTCGCGGTCGGCTACGGTTCGGGCGACGAGGCAGTCGCCAAACTCGGCGTGGTCGGACCGACCCGCATGGACTACCCCGGAACGATGGGAGCGGTACGCGCAGTGGCACGTTACGTCGGACAGATCCTGGCGGAGTCGTAAGTGGCCACGGACTACTACGCCGTACTCGGCGTGCGCCGCGACGCATCTCAGGACGAGATCAAGAAGGCCTTCCGGCGGCTCGCACGCGAGCTGCATCCGGATGTCAACCCCGATCCGAAGACCCAGGAGCGGTTCAAGGAGATCAACGCCGCCTACGAGGTGTTGTCGGACCCGCAGAAGAAGCAGGTCTACGACCTCGGCGGCGACCCGCTGTCCGCCTCCGGCGGCGGTGGCGCGGGCGGATTCGGACAGGGTGGCTTCGGCAACTTCTCCGACATCATGGACGCGTTCTTCGGTACGGCGTCGCAGCGCGGACCCCGTTCGCGCACCCGGCGCGGCCAGGACGCGATGATCCGGCTGGAGATCGATCTCGCTGAGGCCGCGT
Organism: Streptomyces sp. NPDC005262; assembly: GCF_042872425.1. NCBI lineage: Bacteria > Bacillati > Actinomycetota > Actinomycetes > Kitasatosporales > Streptomycetaceae > Streptomyces > Streptomyces sp. NPDC005262. The sequence continues at coordinate 841,317 of NZ_JBIAKK010000002.1, read as the reverse complement.
TCGGCACCACCAAGGACATCCAGGTCGACACGGCCGTCGTCTGTACGACCTGCAGCGGGGAGGGCGCCGCACCCGGCACCTCCGCCCAGACCTGTGACATGTGCCGCGGTCGCGGTGAGGTCTCCCAGGTCACCCGGTCGTTCCTCGGCCAGGTCATGACCTCGCGGCCCTGCCCCCAGTGCCAGGGCTTCGGTACGGTCGTGCCGACACCGTGCCCGGAGTGCGCCGGTGACGGCCGCATCCGTTCGCGGCGCACGCTCACCGTGAAGATTCCCGCCGGTGTCGACAACGGCACCCGCATCCAGCTCGCGGGCGAGGGCGAGGTCGGCCCCGGCGGCGGTCCGGCCGGCGACCTGTATGTCGAGATCCACGAGCTGCCGCACGCGGTGTTCCAGCGCCGCGGCGACGATCTGCACTGCACCGTCACGATCCCCATGACGGCGGGCGCGCTCGGCACCAAGGTGCCGTTGGAGACGCTCGACGGCCTGGAGGAGGTCGACATCCGTCCGGGCACCCAGTCCGGTCAGTCGGTCCCGCTGCACGGGCGCGGCATCACCCACCTGCGTGGTGGCGGGCGCGGCGATCTGATCGTGCACGTCGAGGTGATGACCCCGTCGAAGCTGGACCCGGAGCAGGAGCGACTGCTGCGTGAGCTGGCGAAGCTGCGCGGCGAGGAGCGGCCCACCGGTCAGTTCCAGCCGGGGCAGCAGGGGTTGTTCTCCCGGCTCAAGGACGCGTTCAACGGCCGCTGAGCGCCGTCCGTCGCGTCACCGCATTCTGCAACGTACCGCCCGCCGGTCCTGGACCGGCGGGCGGTACGCATATGGCGGTGGCCCATCCGGTCACCTTTCGGATCCCCCTCCGGCTTCCGCCTCGGATATTTTTCCGGCCGCCTCATGGCTGATTCGGCAGGGTGCAGGCGACGTGGCACGATGCGGTCATGTCATCCGCGTTGACCGATCTCTGCCGGTATCCGATCGTGCAGGCCCCGATGGCGGGCGGTGTGTCCTGTCCACAGCTGGTCGCGGCCGTCGCGGAAGCGGGCGGGCTCGGTTTCCTCGCCGCCGGGTACAAGACGGCGGACGGCATGTACAACGAGATCAAACAGCTGCGCCGGCTGACCGGTCAGCCGTTCGGCGTCAACCTCTTCATGCCGCAGCCGAACCTCGCGGACCCGAGCGCCGTCGAGGTGTACCGGCAGCAACTGGCCGGTGAGGCCGCCTGGTACGAGACTCCGCTCGGCGAGCCGGACTCGCGCGGCGACGACGGATACGAGGCCAAGCTCGCCATCCTCGTGGAGGACCCGGTTCCGGCGGTCTCCTTCACGTTCGGCTGCCCCACCCGCGACACGTTCGACGCGCTCGCCGGAGTCGGTACGTACACCGTCGTGACGGTCACCACGCCGGAGGAGGCGCAGACCGCCCAGTGGGCGGGCGCCGACGCGGTCTGCGTCCAGGGCATCGAGGCGGGCGGCCACCGGTCCACCTACCGCGACGACCCGCAGACCGACGGCACCGGCATCGGGCTGCTCTCCCTGGTGGCCGAGGTCCGGGAGACCGTCCAGGTGCCGGTCATCGCGGCGGGCGGCATCATGCGTGGCGCCCAGATCGCGGCGGTGGTCGCGGCGGGCGCGGAGGCGGCGCAGCTCGGCACGGCCTTCCTGGCCTGCCCCGAGTCCGGTGCCCATCTGCTGCACAAGCAGGCGCTGACCAACCCGTTGTTCGCACGGACGGAGCTGACCCGGGCGTTCTCCGGGCGCCCGGCCCGCGGTCTCGTCAACCGCTTCATGCGCGAGCACGGGCCGTACGCACCCGCCGCCTACCCGCAGGTGCACCATGTCACCAGCGGGCTGCGGAAGGCCGCAGCCAAGGCCGGGGACGCCCAGGGCATGGCCCTGTGGGCGGGCCAGGGCCACCGGATGGCACGCGAGCTGCCGGCCGGCCGGCTGACGGAACTGCTCGCCGAAGAACTGGATGCCGCGCGCGCGGCAGTGAGCACAAGGAGCACGCAGTGACCGCACCGGTCTTCGTTGTCGAGCAGGTCCCCAGCGGCCCCCGGTTCGTCCTGGACGGGCCCGAGGGGCGGCACGCTGTATCGGTGAAACGGCTGCACGCCGGTGAGGACGTCGTCCTGACGGACGGGCACGGCCGGTGGGTGGAAGGCGTCGTGGAGGCCGCCGAGGGCAAGGACCGGCTCGTCCTGACGGGCCTCGGCACGGTCCACGCGGAGCTCCGGCCCGCGCCCCGTATCACCGTGGTCCAGGCGCTTCCCAAGGGCGACCGCGGCGAGGTCGCCGTCGAGACCCTCACGGAGACCGGCGTCGACGCGATCGTGCCGTGGCAAGCCTCGCGCTGCATCACCCAATGGAAGGGTGATCGTGGCCTCAAGTCCCTGACGAAATGGCGGAGCACGGCCCGCGAGGCGGGCAAGCAGTCGCGCCGGGTGCTGTTCCCGGAGGTGACGGACGCCATGACGACCAAACAGGTTGCCGCTCTTCTGGCCGCAGCGGACTTCGCGGCCGTCCTGCACGAGGAGCGGGCGTGCGACAGCGAGCCGCTGGCCACCGTCGGACTCCCGGTCGGGGGCGAGATCATGCTGGTCGTGGGGCCCGAGGGCGGTGTCTCGCCGGGCGAGTTGGCAGCCTTCGCCGAGGCCGGAGCCCGGACCTGCCGGCTCGGCCGGAGCGTGCTGCGCACCTCCACGGCGGGCACCGCGGCGACGGCGCTGCTGCTGGGACGCACCGGCCGCTGGGCGTAACCACCCTGTACAGCAAGTCCGGTGTGGCCGCAAGCGGTCTACCGCGCGGCGGGGAAGTAGTGGGACGCTTTCACGTATGGGGACATTGAGGGCATCAAGTCCATGGGGGCGCGGCCGGACCTGTCGCATTCCGGCCGTACTGTGCCTTGTCGGTGCGGCGGTTGCGGGGGCCGTCGCCTGTGAGCCGATCGACGGGATGAACTCCGCGTCCGTCGCCCTGACCACGGACCGGACCGGCACCGGGGCGCTGGAGGGCAAAGGGGTCGATGTGCGGTGGCTGAACTGCACGGCCGAGGTCGAGGGCGTCGGTGCGACGCCGTCCTCGCCCTCCCCCTCGGCGTCCGTGCGGCAGGTGGCGCAGGTCGACTGCCGCGGCCGGACCGTGGGCGGCAAGGACATCACGCTCGCCGGCAAGGTCACGAAGGAGGTCGACGGGCTCTGTGTGCGGGGCGACTTGACCGGGAGGGTCGGCGACAGAACCGTCCTGTCGGCCGATGTGCTCGGCGACTGCGACGCCGCCCCCTCGTCCGGCGCTGTGACACCGCCGACGGGGGGTGGAGGCGGCAGTGGCGGGAACGGCGGTGGCGGCGGTGCCCGGCCGACGGTCACCGTGACCGTCACAGTGATCGAATCTCCCCGGGGCAAGTGAGTGTGTCCGACACGCAGGCGTGGGCGGACTCCGGCCAACCCCGTTCCCCGGAGCACGACCGCGGCCTAGGGTGATCGATGTGACACAGCCTGCCTATCTCCGGTACCCCCATGTCCAGGGCGAATTGATCGCCTTCACCGCTGAGGACGACGTCTGGCTGGCGCCGCTCGACGGCGGCCGGGCCTGGCGGGTCAGCGCCGACAACCGGCCCGTCAGCCAGCCGCGCATATCGCCCGAGGGCACCCACGTCGCCTGGACATCCACCCGGGACGGTGCCCCCGAGGTGCACCTCGCGCCCGTCGACGGCGGCCCGTCGAGGCGGCTGACCTACTGGGGTGACGCCCGGACGTCCGTGCGCGGTTGGACCCCCGAAGGCGACGTCCTGGTCATCAGCACCCAGGGCCAGGTGTCGCTGCGCCGCAGCTGGGCCCGGGCCGTCCCGGTCGACGGCGGGCCCGCCCGGACCCTGCCGTACGGACCGGTCGGCTCCCTCGCGTACGGACCCGGCGGACGGGTCCTGCTGCTCTCCGCCACCATGGGGCGTGAGGCCGCCACCTGGAAGCGCTACCGGGGTGGCACGGCAGGCAAGTTGTGGCTCGCGCAAGCACCCGGGGAAGGCCGGGGACCGGACGGCGCCGCGGACTTCGTACGGATCCACGAGGGCCTCGACGGCAACATCGAATGCCCGATGTGGGTCGGCGACCGTCTCGCCTTCCTCTCCGACCACGAAGGCGTCGGCGCGCTCTACTCCTCGCTCCCCGACGGTTCCGACCTGCGCCGGCACACCGAGACCGACGGCTTCTACGCCCGCCACGCGACGACCGACGGCACCCGCGTCAGCTACTCCTCGGCCGGCGAGCTGTGGCTGCTCGACGACCTCGAAGGCGCCGGACCCCGCCGTCTCGACATCCGCCTCGGCGGCCAGCGCGCCGACCTCCAGCCGCACCCCGTGCACGCCGGGAGTCACCTCGACTCGGCGTCCCCGGACCGTACCGGCCGCGGCAGCGCCGTCGGGACACGCGGCGCCGTCCACTGGGTCACCCACCGCGAGGGCCCGGCCCGCGCACTGGCCGTCGAACCCGGGGTGCGGGCCAGACTGCCCCGTACCTTCCAGGCCGACGGCGATCAGCACGTCGTCTGGGTCACCGACGCGGAGGGCGACGACGCCCTCGAGTGCGCACCCGCCACCGGAATCGCTCCTGGCACCGCACCGCACCGACTGGCAGCCGGCCGGCTCGGCAGGGTGCTCGACCTGACGGCGGCCCCCGACGGCAGCCGGTTCGCCGTCGCCTCGCACGACGGCCGGATCCTGATCGTCGAGCGGGAGAGGGGCGAGGTCCACGAGGTCGACCGCAGCGAACACGGCGACGCCTCCGGGCTCGTCTTCTCGCCCGACTCCGCATGGCTCGCGTGGTCCCACCCCGGGCCCGAGCCGCTGAGCCAGCTCAAGCTCGCGCACCTCGCCGACCTGTCGGTGTCCGAGGCCACGCCGCTGCGTTTCCGGGACTACGCCCCCGCGTTCACCGTCGACGGCAAGCACCTCGCCTTCCTCTCCGAGCGGGCCTTCGACCCGGTCTACGACGCGCACGTCTTCGACCTGGCCTTCGTCGGCGCCTGCCGCCCCCACCTGCTGACGCTCGCCGCCACCACACCCTCCCCGTTCGGGCCGCAGCGTCACGGCCGCCCGACCGAGAAGGAGAAGAACTCCGGCGACGGCGACCAGGACAACCCCACCGCGGTGCCCGTCACCCGGATCGACCTCGAAGGGCTCGCCGACCGGATCGTGCCGCTGCCCGTCGAGGCCGCCCGCTACTCCTCGCTGCGCGCGGCGAAGGACGGACTGCTGTGGCTGCGGCACCCGGTGACGGGCGTGCTCGGAACGGCAGGGGCGACGCCGGACTCCCGCGGGCCGGAGACCGTGCTGGAGCGGTACGACCTGGAGAAGCTGCACAGCGACGAACTCGCCTCCGACGTCAGCCGGTTCGCCGTCAGCGGCGACGGCAGACGGCTGGTCCTGCACACCCGGGGCAAGCTGCGCGTGGTGCCCGCCGACAGCCGGGTCCCGGCGGGCTCCGACGACGACCACGACGGCGGCAGCGACACCGTCGACCTCTCCCGGATCCGCCGGACCGTCGAACCGGCCGCCGAGTGGCGCCAGATGTACGACGAGGCCGGCCGCATCATGCGCGACAACTTCTGGCGGCCCGACATGGGTGGTGTCGACTGGGGCGGGGTCCTCGACCGCTACCGGCCGGTGCTGGCGCGGGTCGCCACCCATGACGACCTCGTCGACCTGCTCTGGGAGGTGCAGGGGGAGCTCGGCACCTCGCATGCGTATGTGACGCCGCCGGGCGGCCGGCACGACGACACGAGCCGGCAGGGGCTGCTAGGGGCCGACATCTCCCGTACGGACGACGGTCATTGGCGCATCGACCGGATCCTGCCCTCCGAGACGTCCGACCCGGCGGCCCGCTCGCCGCTCGCCGCGCCCGGCGTCGCGGTCCGCGCCGGGGACGCGATCCTGGCCGTCGACGGGCAGGAGATCGACCCTCTGACCGGACCTGGACCGCTGCTCACCGGTTCGGCGGGCAAGCCGGTCGAGCTGACCGTCGAGCCGGCGGACGGCGGCAACCTGCGTCATGTCGTCGTCGTGCCCACCGCGGACGAGGAGGCGCTGCGGTACCACGCATGGGTCGCGGACCGACGGGCGTACGTGCACGAGCAGTCGGGCGGCCGCCTCGGCTACCTCCACGTCCCCGACATGGTCGGCTCCGGCTGGGCCCAGCTGCACCGGGACCTGCGGGTCGAAGTGGCCCGTGAAGGGCTGGTGGTGGACGTACGCGAGAACCGGGGCGGCCACACGTCGCAGCTGGTCGTGGAGAAGCTGGCCCGCCGCATCGTCGGCTGGGACCTGCCGCGTGGCATGCAGCCGTACAGCTACCCCGGGGACGCGCCGCGCGGTCCGGTGGTGGCCGTGGCGAACGAGTTCTCCGGCTCGGACGGCGACATCGTGAACGCGGCGATCAAGGCGCTCGGGATCGGGCCGGTGGTCGGTACGCGGACGTGGGGCGGTGTGGTGGGCATCGACAGCCGGTACCGGCTGGTCGACGGCACGCTGGTCACACAGCCCAAGTACGCGTTCTGGCTGGAGGGGTACGGCTGGGGTGTGGAGAACCATGGGGTGGATCCCGATGTGGAGGTCGTGATGACTCCGCAGGACCATGCGGTGGGGCGGGATCCGCAGCTGGACGCGGCGATCCGGATCGCGCTCGAGGGGCTCGCGGAGAGCCCGGCGAAGACGGCACCGGGTCTGCCGGGGTAGGAGGCGGGGCTCGTTCCCCTGCTCGCCCGTTCTCGAAGCCGGGGTCCGCCCCGGCTTCGAGAACGGGGCGACCAGGCCCGATAGCATGCCCGTGTACGGATCAACCACGCGACCGAGGAGCCCGGCCATGGCGGGAGAACCGCAGCCCGACTGCCTGTTCTGCAAGATCGTCTCGGGGGACGTCCCGGCAACCATCGTCCGCGAGACCGAGACGACCGTCGCCTTCCGCGACATCAACCCCCAGGCTCCCACCCACATCCTCATCATCCCGCGCGTCCACCACCGCGACGCCGCCACCCTCGCCGCCGCCGAACCGCAGATCGCCGCCGACATAATGCGCGAGGCCGGGCACGTCGCCGCGGACGAGAAGATCACCGACAGCGGTTACCGGGTCGTCTTCAACACCGGCGCCGGTGCCGGGCAGACCGTCTTCCACGCGCACGCCCACGTCCTGGGCGGCCGCGGAATGCAGTGGCCTCCGGGATAACAGGCCGCCGCATCATGTCCGTACGAGAACTCGTCGTCCTCGGCACCGCCAGCCAGGTCCCCACCCGGCACCGCAACCACAACGGCTATCTGCTGCGCTGGGACGGCGAGGGCATCCTCTTCGACCCGGGCGAGGGCACCCAGCGCCAGATGCTGCGGGCCGGGGTCGCCGCGCACGACATCAACCGGATCTGCATCACTCACTTCCACGGCGACCATTCGCTCGGCCTGGCCGGGGTGATCCAGCGGATCAACCTCGACCAGGTACCGCACCCCGTCACCGCGCACTACCCGGCGAGCGGCCGGCACTTCTTCGAGCGGCTGCGGTACGCGACCGCCTACCGCGAGTCCGTCCAGCTGGCCGAGGCCCCGGTCGCCGCCGACGGGATCCTCGCCGAGACGGACGCGTACACCCTGCACAGCCACCGGCTCTCGCACCCCGTCGAGTCGTTCGGCTACCGCCTCGTGGAGCCCGACCGGCGGCGCATGCTCCCCGACCGGCTCGCCGAGCACGGGATCAGCGGGCCGGACGTCGGTCGGATCCAGCGCGAGGGGACGCTGGGCGGCGTGGGCCTCGACGAGGTGTCCGAGAGCAGGCGCGGACAGCGCTTCGCGTTCATCATGGACACAAGGCTCTGCGACGGCGTGTACGCGCTCGCCGAGGGGTGCGACATGCTGGTCATCGAGTCGACCTTCCTCGACGAGGACGAACGTCTCGCCACCGACCATGGTCATCTCACCGCCGGGCAGGCGGCCGGGGTGGCCCGGGAGGCGGGCGTACGGCATCTCGTGCTCACGCACTTCTCACAGCGGTACGCGGACCCGGATGTCTTCGCCACCCAGGCCCGTGCCGCCGGGTTCGAAGGCGAACTGACCATTGCCCAGGACCTGATGAGCGTTCCCGTCCCCACCCGCCATCAGCAGCAGTGACACCAACAGCGACAGCAACAGCATTCGTTAGCGAGAAACCCGTGCAACTCCCCAAGGCCGAACTCCACCTCCACATCGAAGGAACCCTCGAACCCGAGCTGGCCTTCGTCCTCGCCGCGCGCAACGGCGTGGAGCTGCCGTACGCGAACACCGAAGAGCTGCGCACCGCCTACCTCTTCGACGATCTGCAGACCTTCCTCGACCTGTACTACGCGCTGATGGCCGTCCTGCGCACCGAGCAGGACTTCGAGGAGCTCGCCGACGCCTATCTCACCCGCGCCGCCGCCCAGGGCGTGCGCCACGCGGAGATCTTCTTCGACCCGCAGGCGCACACCGCCCGTGGCGTCCCGATCGGCACCGTCGTCGAAGGACTCGGCCGGGCGCTCGACCGCAGCGAGGAGGAGCACGGCATCTCCACCCAGCTGATCATGTGCTTCCTGCGTGACCAGTCCGCCGCGTCGGCCCTGGAGACCCTCGACGCCGCGAAGCCCCATCTGCACCGGATCAGCGCCGTCGGCCTCGACTCGGCGGAGGTCGGGCATCCGCCCGCGAAATTCCGTGAGGTGTACGAGGCGGCCGAGGCGCTCGGGCTGCGGAAGGTCGCACACGCCGGCGAAGAGGGCCCGCCCGAGTACATCCGGGAGGCGCTCGACATCCTCGGGGTCGAGCGCATCGATCACGGGCTGCGCTGCATGGAGGACCCGGAGCTGGTGAAGCGGCTCGTCGCCGAGCGGGTGCCGCTCACGCTCTGCCCGCTGTCCAACGTGCGGCTGCGCGCCGTCGACACCCTGGAGGACCACCCCCTGCGCGCCATGCTGGACGCCGGGCTGGTCTGCACGGTGAACTCCGACGACCCCGCCTACTTCGGCGGATACGTCGGAGACACCTTCCACGCCGTCCATGAGGCGCTCGGCCTGGAGCGTGAGCAGTTGCGCACGCTGGCCCGCAACTCCTTCGAGGCGGCCTTCCTCGACCACGACGAGGAGCGCAGGTCGCGCTATCTGTCGGAGGTCGAGGCGTACGCGTTCGACTGACCGCCCGCACCCGACGGACCGGCCGTCCGGAACGCGTTCCTGCCGAGGCGCCTGCGGCGCAGCGCAGGCACGCTGATCTCCGTGACGGCCTGTTCGGGCGAACCCATCTTCGGCACCGCACCGGACAGCGTTCCGGTGGTCGCGGCGAGCAGGGCCGCGGGAGCGCCGCCCCGGCGCCGGACCGAACCGGGCACCAGCGGACGGCCACCGGTGTGCAGCGCGACAGCCGTGACCGGAGCGGCGACCAGCAGCGTCACGGCTCCCAGGATCAAGCCCATCACCGGATAGCCGGCCACATCGGACAGCACACTGCCGAGGACCGGGCCGCAGGCCACGCCGACGGACGACGCGGAGCCCGCAAGGACCGCCCAGCGTCCGCGTACGTCCAGGGCCGCGGCCAGTCCGATCAGATACGAGAGGACCACCGGGTAGACGGTGTTCCACGTGATCTCGCCGGCGGCGAACGAACCGAGGCCGCCGGCCGACGAGCTGAGCACGATGCTGGCCGCGATGATCATCGTCCCGAGACCGATCGGTACGGCCCGGCCGAGCCGTGCGCCCAGCACCCCGGCACCCATCACACCGAGCAGACCGGCGCCGAGCGCGGCGGCGAACACCGCGCCGACAGTGACCTCGGAGAGCCCGGCCTGGCCCACCCCGATCCGGCTGCTGACCCCCCACAGTGCGTTCTGTGCCATGGACCAGACGAGCATGCCGCCCGCCAGCACCAGACCGGAGCGGCGGTGCGGCAGCCGCCCGGAGGCGGGCGTGCCGGCGCCGGTGGCCGCCGAGCCGCCGAGCCGTGCGGTGGCGGGCCAGACGAGCAGGGCGACCAGCGCGATCGAGGCGAACGGCAGCCGGTGGCCGCCGCCCAGGTGCGGCATCGTCAGATAGAGGACGCCCGCGGTCGCGGAGACGCTGAGCAGTCCCAGGGACGAGGTGCGGTGCGGATCGCGCTGCGCGGCGATGCCTGCCGCGGCCACCGCCGTCGCCGTACCGGAGCCGAAGCCGCCGATCATGGCGCCCATGACCACCAGCGGCACGGAGGTCGTCAGTGCGGCGCAGCCGTACCCCGCCACGGCCAGGAGCAGCCCGGTCCGTGCCGGTCTGCGCAGTCCGTACACCTCGACCCGGCCGGCCAGCGAGAACCCGGCACAGGCCGAACTCAGCAGCAGGGCGCTGCCGACCAGACCGGCCTGGGCCGCGCTGAGGCCCAGATGGGTGGAGAGCCTGGCTACGAGGGTGGGGAGCAGATAGGCGGCGAGGTAACCGGCGGTGAACACGGCGACCAGGGGCCACGCGGCGCGCGGGCGCGAGGACATGGGAGTTCCTGAAGACATGCCGAAGAAGGCAGGGGAGGGCGATGCGGGAAAATGCGGGGGAAGCGGCGCACCCGTCGGTGACGCCGACGGCGATGCTCGCGCGCCAATTTGTATCAAGTGCGCACAGTCGACCGAAAGGCGCCTTGATGTGATCTGGGTCACATCTCTGTTTACGGTCTTACCGGCTGGGTAGCAGCGAATGTTTACGCAGGTCAGCGTATGTGCGCGCAGGAGGGCCGCACGCCCTCCCGGCGCGGCGGCGCGGACCCTCCGGATGCGTACGCGTATCGGGCACACTGGCGGGATCTGCCACGACCGGGGAGTGCAAGGTGAGCACAGACAATCCAGGCATCGACCCACTGGACGGACTGCGCGCCCCGCAGGACCCGGCCTGCGATGTGTTCCTCACCGGCACGGTCTTCCTCGACATCGTCTTCACCGGCCTGGACAGCGCCCCGGTGCGCGGCACCGAGTCCTGGGCACGCGGCATGGGCTCCAGCCCGGGCGGGGTCGCCAACATGGCCACCGCGCTGGCCAGACTCGGACTGCACACCTCGCTCGCCGCGGCATTCGGTGACGACCACTACGGGGAGTACTGCTGGGACGCCCTCGAGCAGGGCGAGGGCATCGACCTCTCGATGTCGCACACCGTCCCCGGCTGGCATTCGCCGGTGACCGTGTCGATGGCGTACGAGGGCGAGCGGACGATGGTCTCGCACGGCCACGAGGCCCCGTCGCCCGCCACCCCGGCGAACCGGACCTTCCCGCACTGCCCGCCGCGCGCCCGCGCCGCCGTGGCCTCACTGGCTCCCGGCCGCAGCGAACCGTGGGTGGCCACCGCGGCCCGGCACGGCGCCCGGATCTTCGCCGACGTCGGCTGGGACGAGACCGGCCGGTGGGACCTGGATGCGCTGCCCGACCTGGAGCACTGCCAGGCCTTTCTGCCCAACGCGGAGGAGGCGATGCGCTACACGCGCACCGACTGCCCGCGCGCCGCCGCCCACGACCTGGCCGAGCGGGTGCCGCTCGCCGTCGTCACCCTCGGTGCGGAGGGCGCGTACGCGGTGGACGCGGCGACCGGTGTCACCGCCGAGGTGCCCGCGATCGAGGTCGAGGCGCTGGATCCGACCGGCGCGGGTGACGTCTTCGTCGCCGGTTTCGTCACCGGCACCCTGGCGGACTGGCCGCTGGCCGACCGGCTGGCCTTCGCGGGACTGACCGCGGCGCTCTCGGTGCAGGAGTTCGGCGGGTCCCTGTCGGCGCCGGGCTGGGCGGAGATCGCCGCCTGGTGGCAGCGGGTCCGCACCTGCGACGGCCAGGATCCGGCGGCGCTGCAGCGGTACGCGTTCCTGGAGGACCTGCTGCCCGCGGCCGCCCGGCCCTGGCCGCTGCGCCGGGCCGTACCCACGATCGGCTTCCGTAGCCCGGCGTGACGCAGGGGTATGCGGGCACGCGTGTTCGCCATGCGTACGAAAAAGCCCTCGGTGTTGTCCGTGCGGAGTCGTACGCTTGGTAATCCAGAGGTTGTCGAGCAGCGAGAACCCTGCAACGGGAGGTATGTGCAGGCCCGAGGGCCGGCCCATGACTCAGACACCCACACAGCCGCAGGCGCGTGCCCAGATCAGGATTCCGGCCGCACACCCCATGGTGATGCTCCTGGGATCGGGAGACTCGCTGCTGCGCGTGATCGAAACGGCGTTCCCGGCCGCCGATATCCATGTCCGGGGCAATGAGATCAGTGCCATCGGGGACGCGGCCGATGTCGCCCTGATCCAGCGCTTGTTCGACGAGATGATGCTCGTGCTCCGCACCGGGCAGCCGATGACGGAGGACGCAGTGGAACGCTCGATCGCCATGCTCCGGGCGAGCGGCAACGGTCAGGGGGAGCCGCAGGGCGAGACTCCCGCCGAGGTGCTCACCCAGAACATCCTTTCCAGCCGCGGTCGCACGATCCGCCCCAAGACGCTCAACCAGAAGCGGTACGTGGACGCGATCGACAAGCACACGATCGTCTTCGGCATCGGACCCGCCGGTACCGGCAAGACCTATCTCGCCATGGCGAAGGCGGTCCAGGCCCTGCAGTCCAAGCAGGTCAGCCGGATCATCCTGACCCGGCCCGCCGTCGAAGCGGGGGAGCGGCTCGGCTTCCTGCCCGGCACGCTCTTCGACAAGATCGACCCGTATCTGCGCCCGCTCTATGACGCGTTGCACGACATGCTCGACGCCGACTCGATCCCGCGGCTGATGGCGGCGGGCACGATCGAGGTGGCACCGCTGGCATACATGCGCGGCCGCACGCTCAACGACGCGTTCATCATTCTCGACGAGGCGCAGAACACCAGCGCCGAGCAGATGAAGATGTTCCTGACCCGCCTCGGCTTCGACTCGAAGATCGTCGTCACCGGTGACGTCACCCAGGTGGACCTGCCGAACGGCACGAAGAGCGGCCTGCGCCAGGTACAGGACATCCTCGACGGTGTCCAGGACGTGCACTTCTCCCGGCTCACCTCCCAGGATGTCGTCCGGCACAAGCTGGTCGGCCGTATCGTCGACGCGTACGAGAAGTACGACAACCGAGACAGCCACAACGGGAAGTAGTCGCAGCGCGCCATGTCGATCGACGTCAACAACGAGTCCGGAACCGAGGTCGACGAGCAGGCGATCCTCGACATCGCCCGCTACGCGCTCGCGCGGATGCGGATCCACCCGCTCTCCGAACTCTCGGTGATCGTGGTGGACACCGACGCCATGGAGCAGCTCCACATCCAGTGGATGGACCTGCCGGGTCCGACGGATGTCATGTCCTTCCCGATGGACGAACTGCGTCCGCCGGCCAAGGACGACGAGGAGCCCCCGCAGGGCCTCCTCGGTGACATCGTGCTCTGCCCCGAGGTGGCGAAGAAGCAGGGTGAGGACGCGGAGACCCAGCACTCCATGGACGAGGAGCTCCAGCTCCTCACCGTCCACGGAGTGCTGCATCTCCTCGGGTACGACCATGAGGAGCCGGACGAGAAGGCCGAGATGTTCGGTCTCCAGGCGGCGATCGTCGACGGCTGGCGCGCCGAGCACGGCCTGACCGGTCCGTCACCCGCCCCGACCGTGTCGTGAGCGTCCCCCTCATCACCGGCGCCGTCCTGCTGATCGTCGTCGGCTGGCTGGCGGCCTGCGCCGAGGCGGGCATCGCCCGGACGTCGAGTTTCCGGGCCGCCGAGGCGGTCCGGTCCGGGCGGCGCGGCAGCGACAAGCTGGAACAGGTCGCGGCGGACCCGACCCGTTATCTCAACGTCGCCCTGCTGGTGCGGGTCGCCTGCGAGATGGCGGCGGGGGTGCTCGTCACGTACGCCTGCCTCCAGGAGTTCACGGAGACCTGGGAGGCGCTGGCCGTCGCCATGGGCGTGATGGTCCTCGTCTCGTACGTCGCCATCGGGGTCTCGCCACGGACCATCGGCCGGCAGCACCCGCTGAACACGGCGACGGCGGCGGCGTACGTGCTGCTGCCGCTGGCCAGGATCATGGGCCCGATCCCGCAGTTGCTGATCCTGCTCGGCAACGCGCTCACACCCGGCAAGGGGTTCCGCAAGGGCCCGTTCGCGAGCGAGGCCGAGCTGCGGGCGATGGTCGACCTCGCCGAGCAGGAGTCGCTGATCGAGGACGATGAGCGGCGCATGGTGCACTCCGTCTTCGAGCTCGGTGACACGCTCGTACGCGAGGTGATGGTGCCGCGGACGGACCTGGTCTGCATCGAGCGGTACAAGACGATCCGGCAGGCGCTGACCCTGGCCCTGCGCTCAGGGTTCTCGCGGATCCCGGTCACCGGGGAGAACGAGGACGACATCGTCGGGGTCGTCTACCTCAAGGACCTCGTCCGCAAGACGCACATCAACCGGGAGTCGGAGGCCGATCTGGTCTCCACGGCGATGCGGCCGGCCGCGTTCGTGCCGGACACGAAGAACGCCGGGGATCTGCTGCGTGAGATGCAGCAGGAGCGCAGCCATGTCGCCGTCGTCATCGACGAGTACGGCGGTACGGCGGGGATCGTCACGATCGAGGACATCCTGGAGGAGATCGTCGGCGAGATCACCGACGAGTACGACCGCGAACTGCCACCCGTCCAGGCGCTGGAGAACGACTGCTTCCGGGTGACCGCCCGGCTCGACATCGGCGACCTCGGAGACCTGTTCGACCTCGACGAGTACGACGACGAGGACGTGGAAACGGTGGGCGGGCTGCTCGCGAAGGCGCTGGGCCGGGTGCCGATCGCCGGGGCGTCGGCGGTCGTCGACCTGCCCGACGGGCGTCGGCTGCGGCTGACGGCGGAGTCTCCGGCGGGGCGCCGGAACAAGATTGTCACGGTGCTGGTGGAGCCGGTTGGGCCGGAGGAGGCGAAGGCGGAATGACTCCGCAGGAGCTGAGGGCGTTCTGCCTGGAGTTCAACGCGAGTGTCGAGGAGTTTCCGTTCGGACCGGAGGCCTCGGTGTTCAAGGTGCTCGGCAAGATGTTCGCTCTCAGCGCGCTGGACGGGCGGCCGCTGACGATCAATCTGAAGTGCGATCCGGATGACGCGGTGCGGTTGCGGGAGGAGTACGCGGCGATCGTGCCGGGCTGGCACATGAACAAGCGGCACTGGAACACGGTGACCGTGTCCGGGGTGCCGGGCCGGCTGCTGCGGGAGCTGATCGAGGACTCGTACGACTTGGTGGTGGCGGGGCTGCCGCGGGCGGAACGGTTGCGGCTGGACCGGGCGTAGTTCTCTGCGGGGGCGGAGCGGGGACCAGGCCACCCGCTTCGTATGCTCGGCACATGACTGAGAGCACCGACCTCGGCCCCGAGGACCGCAAGATCGTCACCCTGGCGCGCAGCACCCGCGCCCGCAACGGTGTGCCGGAGGGCGCGGCCGTACGGGACGAGACCGGGCGTACCTATGTCGCGGGGACCGTGCAGCTGGAGTCGCTGAGGCTCAGTGCGCTGCAGACCGCCGTCGCGATGGCGGTGGCCAGCGGCGCGACCTCCCTGGAGGCGGCCGCGATCGTCTCCGAGGCCGAGGCCCCGTCGGACGCGGACCGTGCGGCTGTACGGGACCTGGGCGGGCCGGCGACCCCGGTGCTGCTGGCCGGGCCGGACGGTGTGGTCCGGCTCAGCGTGACGGCCGGCTGACGCCGGGCCGACACACCGCCGAGCGCACCCGGCCGCGGGTGCCAGTCGCCGGAATGAGCCGGGCCGTCGTCCCGTACCGGGCTCGTCGGAGCCGCGCCGGTACGGCCTGGGACGACGCCCGGGAAGCCATGCGGCGGCCCGCTGTGCGGCAGGGCCGTCCGGATCGGGGACAATGGGCGCCATGAGCGCTCGACCTAACCCAGAAGCTGCTGCGCAGCAGGCTGAGAACAACGCCCCCCACCGGGCCGGCTTCGCCTGCTTCGTGGGCCGCCCCAACGCGGGCAAGTCCACCCTCACGAACGCTCTGGTGGGCCAGAAGGTGGCGATCACCTCCAACCGGCCCCAGACCACCCGGCACACGGTGCGCGGCATCGTGCACCGCGAGGATGCGCAGCTGATCCTGGTCGACACCCCCGGCCTCCACAAGCCGCGCACCCTGCTGGGCGAACGGCTCAACGACGTCGTACGCACCACCTGGGCCGAGGTCGACGTCATCGGCTTCTGCCTGCCCGCCGACCAGAAGCTCGGCCCCGGCGACAAGTTCATCGTCAAGGAACTCGCGGGCATCAAGAAGACCCCGAAGATCGCGATCATCACCAAGACCGACCTGGTCGACTCCAAGCAGCTCGCCGAACAGCTGCTCGCCGTCTCCCGCCTCGGCGAGGAGCTCGGCTTCGAGTGGGCCGAGATCATCCCGGTCTCCGCCGTGAAGGACAGCCAGGTCGACCTGCTCGCCGACCTGATCGCCCCGCTGCTCCCCGAGAGCCCGCCGCTGTACCCGGAGGGCGACCTCACCGACGAGCCCGAGATGGTCATGGTCGCGGAGCTGATCCGGGAGGCCGCGCTCGAAGGCGTACGCGACGAGCTGCCGCACTCCATCGCGGTCGTCGTCGAGGAGATGCTGCCGCGCGAGGACCGTCCCGCGGACCGGCCGCTGCTCGACATCCACGCGAACGTCTACATCGAGCGGCCCAGCCAGAAGGGCATCATCATCGGCCCGAAGGGCAAGCGGCTGAAGGAGGTCGGCATGAAGTCGCGCAAGCACATCGAGGCGCTGCTCGGCACGCCGGTCTTCCTGGACCTGCATGTGAAGGTCGCCAAGGACTGGCAGCGCGATCCCAAGCAGCTGCGCAAGCTCGGATTCTGAGGCGGGTCAGCTGCGCACCGGTCTCACGCGCCCTCCTTGAGGACGCGTGAGACCAGTGCGCGCTGCGCTTCGGTCAGATGCGGATCCGCGCAGTGGACGGTGCGGTCGCCGACCGTGATCCGGTACTGGAAGCCGTCCGGCACCCCGGGCGGCGGGGTACCCCGGCCGTCCGCGAGCGCGGATTCGGCCAGGGCCTCCCAGTCGGCGGCGTCGGCCAGGCCCGAGGTGTCGACCTCGCGGTGGCGTGCGATGCCGGCGAAACCGCCGGTGCGGTGTACCTCGATGCGCACGGCCCGACTCCTCTCGGCTTGTTCCCGGGCCTCTGCCCCGGACACCGCTCCCCAATCCCCCATGGCCGCACAGGCATGGGGGATTCCGAGGGGCTCGCCCCCGGGGCTACGCGGACGGCACGCCGACCTCCGACCAGGCCTTCCGTACCGCCTCCAGCTCGTCGCCCTCGCCGTAGCGGTCCTTCGCCGCCTCGACCGTCAGGCGGGCGAAGTCCGAGAAGTCCGCGTCCCCGGCCAGTCCGTCGCCCGTGAGCACGTCGAACCAGAGCCGGCCCGCCCGCTCCCACGCCTTGCCGCCGAGCGCCGTGGCCAGCAGGTAGAAGGCGCGGTTCGGGATGCCGGAGTTCAGATGTACACCGCCGTTGTCCTCGGTGGTGTGGATGTAGTCCTCCATCGACGAGGGCTGCGGGTCCTTGCCGAGCACATCGTCGTCGTACGCCGTTCCCGGTGCCTTCATCGAGCGCAGCGCCTTCCCCTGGACCCGGGGGGCCAGCAGCCCGGCGCCGATCAGCCAGTCGGCCTGGTCCGCTGTCTGGCCCAGCGAGTACTGCTTGACCAGGGAGCCGAAGACGTCGGACATGGACTCGTTGAGCGCGCCCGACTGGCCGAAATAGCTCAGGTTGGCCGTGTACTGGGTGAGGCCGTGCGTCAGTTCGTGACCGATCACGTCGATGGCCACGGTGAAGTCGAGGAAGATCTCGCCGTCCCCGTCGCCGAAGACCATCTGCTCGCCGTCGAAGAACGCGTTGTTGTACTGCTCGTCGTAGTGCACGGAGCCGATCAGCGGCAGCCCGTTGCCGTCGATCGAACGGCGACCGTACGCCGTGAAAAGAAGTTCGAAGGTGGCGCCGAGCCCCGCGTACGCGCGGTTGACGCTCGCGTCCTGCGTCGGCTGCTCCCCCTCGGAGCGGACCTTGAAGCCCGGCAGCTGCGTGCCGTGCCGGCAGTCGTACAGGACGCGCTCGGGCTTGTCGGACTCCGTCCCCGTCGCCACGGTGGGCACGGAGGGGACGAGGGTGGTCATCTGGCGGCGGGTGCGCCGGGCGGCGTCGCCCTCCAGGGTGCGGCGGGCCGGACCGGAGAGACCGGGGTCGTCGGCCTGTGACAGCTTGTCGAGAACATGGGGCGGCACGATCGTGCAGAAGACGGGGTGGAACCCGTGCTGAGGTCGAGGCTGCATGGGTCCGACTGTGGCACCGCGTCACCTCCCTGTCACTGATTGCGATCAGGATTGACGAAATGGAGTGACTGATCACTCTTTACCCGTTACCGGCACCTGGTCCCGCATACTGATACGGACCGACGTGCCAGGCATCCCTCGGTTAGTCTCGTTGCATCATGCGTTACGGGCTGCTTCTTCTTAGCTGCCGCGGCGAGGGCCTGTAGTCGTAGGCCGACCCCCTCCCCGCGGAGTCTGGTGCTGCAGCGACACAGTCGGCCGTCCCATTGCTGGACCCCGAGGAGCCGTACGCCATGACCGCCGTGAATCCCGCCCGGAACTCTGCCGAGAACTCCGTAGGCCGCCCCACGCCGATCACCAACGCCACCGCGCTGCAGAAGCCGTCCGGGATGCCGATTCACAAGTACGGCCGGTACGAGGCCGTCGCAATCCCCGACCGCACCTGGCCCGACAACCGGATCACCGTGGCGCCCCGCTGGCTGTCCACCGATCTGCGTGACGGAAACCAGGCGCTGATCGACCCGATGTCGCCGGCCCGCAAGCGCGAGATGTTCGACCTGCTCGTGCGCATGGGCTACAAGGAGATCGAGGTCGGTTTCCCGTCCTCCGGCGATACCGACTTCGCGTTCGTCCGCTCCATCATCGAAGAGGGCGCGATCCCCGAGGACGTGACGATCTCCGTCCTCACCCAGGCTCGCGAGGAGCTGATCGAGCGGACCGTCGAGTCGCTGCGCGGCGCCCGCCGGGCCACCGTGCACCTGTACAACGCCACCGCCCCCACCTTCCGCCGCGTGGTCTTCCGCGGCTCGAAGGAGGAGGTCAAGCAGATCGCGGTGGACGGCACCCGACTGGTCATGGAGTACGCGGAGAAGATCCTCGGCGACGAGACGATCTTCGGCTACCAGTACAGCCCGGAGATCTTCACCGACACCGAGCTCGACTTCGCCCTGGAGGTCTGCGAGGCCGTCTGTGACGTCTGGCAGCCCGAGGAGGGCCGCGAGATCATCCTCAACCTGCCCGCCACCGTGGAGCGTTCGACGCCGTCCACGCACGCGGACCGGTTCGAGTGGATGTCGCGCAACCTGTCGCGTCGCGAGCACGTCTGCCTGTCGGTCCACCCGCACAACGACCGTGGCACCGCCGTCGCCGCCGCGGAACTGGCCATCATGGCCGGCGCGGACCGGATCGAGGGCTGCCTGTTCGGCCAGGGCGAGCGCACCGGCAACGTCGACCTGGTGACGCTGGGCATGAACCTGTTCTCGCAGGGCGTCGACCCGCAGATCGACTTCTCGCAGATCGACGAGATCCGTCGCACCAGCGAGTACTGCAACCAGATGGAGGTCCACCCGCGCCACCCCTACGCGGGCGACCTGGTCTACACCGCCTTCTCCGGCTCCCACCAGGACGCCATCAAGAAGGGCTTCGACGCCATGGAGGCCGACGCGGCCGCCCAGGGCAAGACCGTCGACGAGATCGAGTGGGCGGTGCCGTACCTGCCGATCGACCCGAAGGACGTCGGCCGCTCGTACGAGGCCGTCATCCGGGTCAACTCGCAGTCCGGCAAGGGCGGAATCGCCTACGTCCTGAAGAACGACCACAAGCTGGACCTGCCGCGGCGGATGCAGATCGAGTTCTCCCGGATCATTCAGGCCAAGACCGATGCCGAGGGCGGCGAGGTCACGCCGACGCAGATCTGGTCCACGTTCCAGGACGAGTACCTGCCCAACCCGGAGAACGCCTGGGGCCGCGTGCAGATCCGTTCCGGTCAGACGACGACCGGTTCCGACGGCCGGGACACGATCACCGTCGACGCGACCGTGGACGGCACGGACACCGTGCTGACCGGTTCCGGCAACGGCCCGATCTCCGCGTTCTTCGAGGCGCTGCAGGCCATCGGCATCGACGCCCGTCTGCTGGACTACACCGAGCACACGATGAGCGAGGGTGCGAGCGCCCAGGCCGCCTCGTACATCGAGTGCGCGATCGACGGAAAGGTCCTGTGGGGCATCGGCATCGACGCCAACACCACCCGGGCCTCGCTGAAGGCGGTCGTCTCCGCGGTCAACCGCGCGACCCGCTGACCCGGCGCCCGAAAGGGCGCACAGGCGCATGATCGTCGAACCCCGTCCACCCGGCTCCCGGGGGCGGGGTTCGGCCATCTCCCGAGGGTTGTGACGATCGAGGTGCTGACGCCACATCGTGACTGTGGTTAACATCACGTCGACACGGCAATGTTGCCGGAGCGTTACGGAGGTGTGCGACGTGCGGTCAGCCCTGGGACAACGCGCCATGAAGCTGCGTATCTGCGGCATCCGCACCATCTGGGACGCCGTCGCCGACGGCGAGTTCTTCTGCCCCGGCTGCGGCGGCGACCGCAACTACCGCCGCCTCACCGGCCGTCGGCGCTTCACCGTGCTCGGCGTGCCGCTGCTGCGCCGCGGGACCGTGGGCCCCGTCGTCGAATGCGCCGCCTGCCGCACGCACTTCGACACCGAAGCGCTCGACCACCCCACCACCACCCGGTTCTCCGCGATGCTCCGGGACGCCGTCCACACCGTCGCCCTCGGCGTCCTCGCCGCCGGTGGCGCCACCTCGCGCACGGTCCTGGAGACCGCGGTGGCCACCGTGCGCAGCGCCGGGTTCGACGACTGCACGGAGGAGCAACTCTCCACCGTAGTCGAGGTGCTCGCCGCCGACATCGGCCACGGCTCCGCCTTCGACGCCGCGGCCGAGGCGTGCGGCGCCGCCCTCGCCATCGAGCTCCACGAGGCGCTGGAACCTCTCGCCCCGCATCTGGCGCCGGCCGGACGTGAATCGATCCTGCTGCAGGGTGCCAGGATCGCGCTCGCCGACGGCCCGTACAGCCAGGCCGAGCGTGAGGTGCTGACCACGGTCGGTGCGGCGCTGCAGCTCTGCGCGGACGACACCGCCCGGCTGCTCGCCGCGGCGGCGCGCACCCCGTCCTAGCGTCTGTTCCCTGATCCCCCGGGGGCGCACCGCCCGACCGGACGCGCCGCAGGCTCCCGGCGTGCACTCCCGCGGGCGTGTTCGTGCTCCCCGCGCCCCGCAGCAGCCGCGAAGCCGGCCCCCGGCGGCCGGGAGCCGGGACAGGTGCCCCGGAACGGCAGCTCGGGGCGGCGCAGCACGCGGTATCGGCCGGCGGAAGCCGAACCGTACGGTCTTCGGGGGCGGGCCCGCTCCGGTGCGCGCGTACAGGACAATGGACGCATGAGCTTGTTCCGGGACGACGGCGTGGTGCTGCGCACGCAGAAACTGGGCGAGGCCGACCGGATCATCACGATCCTGACCCGCGGCCACGGCCGGGTGCGGGCCGTCGCCCGCGGTGTGCGGCGCACGAAGTCGAAGTTCGGCGCCCGCCTCGAACCGTTCTCCCATGTGGACGTGCAGTTCTTCGCGCGCGGCAGCGAACTGATCGGCCGCGGTCTGCCGCTCTGCACACAGAGCGAGACGATCGCGCCGTACGGGGGCGGCATCGTCACCGACTACGCCCGGTACACCGCGGGCACCGCGATGCTGGAGACCGCCGAGCGCTTCACCGACCACGAGGGCGAGCCCGCGGTCCAGCAGTATCTGCTGCTCGTCGGCGGGCTGCGCACCCTCGCCCAGGGGGCACACGCGCCGAACCTGATCCTCGACGCCTTTCTGCTGCGTTCCCTTGCCGTCAACGGCTACGCACCCAGCTTCGAGGACTGCGCGAAGTGCGGAATGCCCGGACCGAACCGATTCTTCTCCGTCGCGGCGGGCGGTGCCATATGCGGCGACTGCCGGGTGCCCGGCAGCGTCGTACCCTCAGCAGAGGCCGTCGCCCTGCTGAGCGCGCTGCTCACCGGTGACTGGGAGACGGCCGACGCGTGCGAGGCGCGGCATGTCAGGGAGGGGAGCGGGCTGGTGTCCGCCTATCTGCACTGGCATCTGGAGCGCGGACTGCGCTCGCTGCGTTACGTAGAGAAGTAACCGACACCGGCACAGCAGGCACAGGGAGACGAGACAGCTCATGGCAGTACGCGGGATCCTCGGTGGCCGTAACAGGCGCGTATACAAGACCCCCGAGCCGCACCCCTCCGGGGCCACACCCCCGAAGATCCCCGGCGAGCTGGTGCCCAAGCACGTCGCCGTCGTGATGGACGGCAACGGCCGCTGGGCCAAGGAACGGGGCCTCCCGCGCACCGAGGGCCACAAGGTCGGCGAGGGCGTCGTCATGGACGTCCTCAAGGGCTGCATCGAGATGGGCGTCAAGAACCTCTCGCTGTACGCCTTCTCCACCGAGAACTGGAAGCGTTCGCCGGAAGAAGTGAAGTTCCTGATGAACTTCAACCGCGACGTCATCCGCCGCCGGCGTGACGAGATGGACGAACTGGGCATCCGCATCCGCTGGGTGGGCCGGATGCCGAAGCTGTGGAAGTCCGTCGTCCAGGAGCTCCAGGTCGCTCAGGAGCAGACGAAGGACAACGACAAGATGACGCTGTACTTCTGCGTCAACTACGGCGGCCGGGCCGAGATCGCCGACGCCGCGCAGCGCATCGCCGAGGACGTCGCAGCCGGAAAGCTGGACCCGGCCAAGGTCAACGAGAAGACCTTCGCGAAGTACATCTACTACCCGGACATGCCGGACGTGGACCTGTTCGTGCGCCCCAGCGGTGAACAGCGCACCTCCAACTACCTGATCTGGCAGAGCGCGTACGCCGAGATGGTCTTCCAGGACGTGCTGTGGCCGGACTTCGACCGCCGTGACCTGTGGCGGGCCTGCCTGGAGTACGCCCAGCGCGACCGGCGCTTCGGCGGCGCGGTGGAAGCGGCGGAGAAGGCGGAACCGACGGCCTGAGCCTGCCGTTCCGATCACGGCTCTTCACACCTCGGGAAGGGCCGTGCGCGAGGAACGGGGGACCGTGCACGGTGCGGCCGAGCTGAGACACCGCCCGGTACTGCGGGACTCTTCGGCGGCCGTGCCCGCAACCGGGTCGGTGCGGCGGGTCGGCGGCAGCGGATTCGGGGGGTGGCCACGACGGGTTGTGCCGTCGTGGCCACCGCACTGTCCTCGGTGAGCGGCACGACGTGCCGGTGCCGTGGTGGCGCTGCTGTTCTGCGGCCCCGTGCGGCTCCTGAGCCGGTGGCTGGGGTCCGGGGGCCGAGCCCCCGGAAGCGGTCACCCCGCCGTCGGGCACTCCGCGCACTCCGCGCACGTACCGAAGACCTCCACCGTGTGCGCCACGTTCACGAACCCGTGCTGCGAGGCGATCGTCGCCGCCCACTGCTCCACCGCCGGCCCCTCGACCTCGACGGCCTTGCCGCAGACCCGGCACACCAGATGGTGGTGGTGCTCCCCGGTCGAGCACCGCCGGTAGACGGACTCGCCGTCGGTGGTGCGCAGGACGTCCACCTCGCCCGCGTCGGCGAGGGACTGCAGGGTGCGGTAGACCGTGGTCAGCCCGACCGAGTCACCGCGGTGCTTGAGTACGTCGTGCAGTTCCTGGGCGCTGCGGAACTCGTCCACTCCGTCGAGCGCCGCCGCCACCGCGGCGCGCTGCCGGGTCGACCGGCCGCGTACCGGGGATGCGTTCGTCCCACTGATCGGCGCCGTCGCCACAGGTGCCTCCTCGTGTCGCCCGTACATCTGTCGGGCCATTGTGCCAGTCCGCCCGCGTGCCGGGGTCAAACCCGGACGTCGTCCGAGGCCGGTCGGGAAGCCCGTACGTCCGGAGCCTTCCCTTCCAGGGTGCACTGCGCCGTGGCCGTTTCGCTGCGGCGGGCGCGCCGTGCGGCGAGCGGTGCGGCGAGCAGGGCCAGGGCGACGAAGACGCCGATGGCCAGCAGCACGATCGTCGCGCCGGGCGGCACGTCCTGGTAGTACGAGGTCACGGTGCCCGCCAGGGTCACCGCCGTACCGATGACGCCGGACAGCACGAACGTCACCTTGAAGGACTTCGAGATCTGCTGCGCGGCGGCGACCGGCACCACCATCAATGCGCTGACCAGCAGCAGACCGACGACCCGCATCGCGACGGTGACGGTCACCGCCGCGGTGACCGCGATCAGCAGGTTCAGTGCACGCACCGGCAGCCCGGTGACCCGCGCGAACTCCTCGTCCTGGCTGACCGCGAACAGCTGGCGACGCAGCCCCAGCGTCACCAGCAGCACGAAGGCGGCCAGCAGACAGATCGCGGTGATGTCCTCGGACGAGACCGTGGACAGCGAGCCGAAGAGGTACGAGGTGAGGTTGGCGTTGGAGCCGGTGTCGGAGAGGTTGATCAGCAGCACACCGCCCGCCATGCCTCCGTAGAACAGCATGGCCAGCGCGATGTCGCCGCGGGTGCGCCCGTACCAGCGGACCAGCTCCATGACGACCGAGCCGACGACGGCGACGGCCGTGGCCATCCAGACGGGGCTGGTGGAGAGCAGGAAGCCGAGCCCGACACCGGTCATCGCGATATGGCCGATTCCGTCGCCCATCAGGGCCTGGCGGCGCTGGACGAGGTAGATGCCGACGGCGGGAGCGATGACGCCGACGAGTACGGCGGCGAGCAGGGCCCGCTGCATGAAGGGGGGCTGGAGGAATTCCGTCATCAGGTCAGCAGTCCCGTCCGGGCGGGCTCGGAAGCCGCGTGGGGGTGTACGTGGTCGTGGCCGGGCAGCGCGTGCTGGCCCAGGGCCTTCGGGGGCGGCCCGTCGTGCATCACACAGCCGTCGCGCAGCACGATCGCGCGGTCGATGAGGGGCTCCAGCGGGCCCAGCTCGTGCAGCACGAGCAGCACGGTGGTGCCGGTGGCGACCTGCTCGCGCAGCGTCTCGGCGAGGATCTCCTGGCTGGCCAGGTCGACGCCCGCCATCGGCTCGTCCATGATCAGCAGCTCGGGTTCGGCGGCGAGCGCGCGGGCGATGAGCACGCGCTGGTGCTGCCCACCGGAGAGGGCGCTCACCGAGTCCTTGGCCCGGTCGCCGAGGCCGACGAGTTCGATGGCCCGGTCGACGGCGTCCCGGTCCGCCTTGCGCAGCGGTCCCAGCTTCGTACGGGACAGCCGCCCGGCGGAGACGACCTCTCGGATCGTGGCAGGAACGCCGCTCGCCGCTGTGGTGCGCTGCGGCACGTAGCCGATCCGCGCCCAGTGACGGAAGCGGCGCAGAGGGGTACCGAACAACTCCACCGAGCCGCTGGTGAGCGGGACCTGGCCGATGACGGACCGGACGGCGGTCGACTTGCCGGAGCCGTTGGCTCCGAGCAGCGCGGCGACCTCCCCGCGGCGCACGATGAGGTCGATGCCGCGCAGTACAGGGCGCGCGCCGAGCGTGGCCGTGGCTCCGCGCAGGGTGATCACGGGGTCGGGCTTGGTGCTCCGGGGCTCGGGCATGAGCGTCTCCGATACTGCTGTGGCGGGTGTTGCGTGGGTCACTTCGCGCCGAGCGCCTTCTGGAGCGCGGCGAGATTGGACTGCATGACCTCGATGTAGTTATCGCCCTTGGACTTGGCGGTGATTCCCTCGAGGGGGTCGAGGACGTCGGTCTTCAGGCCGGTGTCCGAGGCGACGGTCTTCGCGGTCTTGTCGCTGGCGAGCGTCTCGAAGAAGACGGTGGTGGCCTTGCTCTTCTCCGCGATGGTGTGGATGTCCTTGATCCGGGCGGGGCTCGGCTCGGCCTCGGGGTCGATGCCGGCGATGCCCTCCTGGACGAGCCCGTAGCGCTCGGCGAGGTACCCGAAGGCGGAGTGGGTGGTGATGAACGTCCTGGTGGTGGTGGTCCGCAGGCCTGCCTTGTACGACGCGTTCAGCGCGTCGAGCTTTTTGACCAGGGCGTCCGTGTTGGTGCGATAGTCCGCGGCGTGGTTCGGGTCGGCCTTCTCCAGGGACTTTCCGACCCCCTTGGCGACCTCGGCGTACTTCACCGGGTCCAGCCAGATGTGCGGGTCGGCCCCGGCCCCCTCGCCCTCGTGCGCATGGCCGTGCTCGTCGCCGCCGGTCTCCGTGCCGTGGTCCTCCAGCGTGGTGAGCTTCGCGGCGTCCACCGAGTTCCTGACTCCGGACTGCGCGATCGCGTCGTCGACGGCGGGCTGGATACCCTTGAGATACAGGATGTAGTCGGCGTCTCCGAGCCCGCCGATCTGGCGCGGGCTGAGTTCCAGGTCGTGCGGCTCGACGCCCGGCTTGGTCAGCGTGGTGACCGAGACATGGGTCCCGCCGATCTCCTCGGCCAGGAACTGCATGGGATAGAACGAGGCCACCACTTCCAGCTCGTCGCCGTTCTTGCTCTCGGCGGCGTTGGAGGCGGAGCAGGCGGAGAGCGCAGCGAGGCCGAGGGCGACGGCCCCGGCGACAGCGGCGGTGGGTATGAGGCGGCGTACGTTCATGACACTCATTTTCAACAAAAGTGGAAACGATTGTCAACAAGCACGGTGAGAGGCTCTGCTCACCATCTGTCCACGCACCGATTTGATCCAGGGGGCGTGCCCGCCGGTAATCTGAAGCATTCGCCGTTCGTCGTCGTCGTAATGAAGAGAGCACCGTGGCCGCCGACAAGATCGACTCCATCGTCAGCCTGAGCAAGCGCCGTGGCTTCGTTTACCCCTGCAGTGAGATCTACGGCGGCCAGCGCGCCGCCTGGGACTACGGGCCGCTGGGCGTTGAGCTCAAGGAGAACCTCAAGCGCCAGTGGTGGCGCTACATGGTCACTTCGCGCGAAGACGTGGTCGGTATCGACTCGTCGGTCATCCTCGCCCCCGAGGTGTGGGTCGCCTCCGGCCACGTCGCCACGTTCACCGATCCGCTGACCGAGTGCACCTCCTGCCACAAGCGCTTCCGCGCGGACCACCTGGAGGAGGCGTACGAGGAGAAGCACGGCAAGCCGCCCGTCAACGGCCTCGCCGACCTCAACTGCCCCAACTGTGGCAACAAGGGCACCTTCACCGAGCCCAAGCAGTTCTCGGGTCTGCTCTCCACGCACCTCGGCCCGACCCAGGACTCCGGCTCGGTCGCCTACCTGCGCCCCGAGACCGCGCAGGGCATCTTCACCAACTTCGGTCAGGTGCAGCAGACCTCGCGCAAGAAGCCGCCGTTCGGCATCGCGCAGATGGGCAAGTCCTTCCGGAACGAGATCACTCCGGGCAACTTCATCTTCCGCACCCGCGAGTTCGAGCAGATGGAGATGGAGTTCTTCGTCAAGCCGGGCGAGGACGAGCAGTGGCAGGAGTACTGGATGGAGCAGCGCTGGAACTGGTACACGGACCTGGGCCTGCGCGAGGAGAACATGCGGTGGTTCGAGCACCCGAAGGAGAAGCTCTCCCACTACTCCAAGCGCACCGCTGACATCGAGTACCGCTTCCGCTTCGGCGGCAGCGAGTGGGGCGAGCTGGAGGGTGTCGCCAACCGTACGGACTACGACCTCAAGGCCCACTCCGCCGCTTCCGGCACGGACCTGTCGTTCTTCGACCAGGAGGCCGGCGAGCGCTGGACTCCGTACGTCATCGAGCCCGCGGCCGGTGTCGGCCGTTCGATGCTCGCCTTCCTCCTTGACGCCTACATCGAGGACGAGGCGCCCAACGCCAAGGGCGTCATGGAGAAGCGCACCGTGATGCGGCTCGACCCGCGCCTCGCGCCGGTCAAGGTCGCGGTGCTGCCGCTCTCCCGTAACCCGCAGCTGTCGCCGAAGGCCAAGGGCCTCGCCACCGACCTGCGGAAGAACTGGAACATCGAGTTCGACGACGCGGGCGCCATCGGCCGCCGCTACCGTCGTCAGGACGAGATCGGCACGCCGTTCTGCGTCACCGTCGACTTCGACACCCTCGACGACAACGCGGTGACGGTGCGCGAGCGCGACACCATGAAGCAGGAGCGTGTCTCGCTGGACCAGATCCAGGCATACCTCGGCGCCCGACTGCTGGGCTGCTGACGCATCACGGTTCCACGGCGAAGCCCCCGGTTCCTTGTACGGAACCGGGGGCTTCGTTGCACACTGGGCACACGCGACCACGCGTCAACAGGAGGCTCGGATGCCGTCCATGACCACCAGCAAGGTCAGCAGATGGGATCAGCACGGCCGTGAACATGTCGTCCATGTACGGAAGTCGGGGATCCAGCGGCAGCTGAGCTGCGACACCTGTGACTGGCGCAAGGGAGTGCAGTTCCTGCCCTGGCTCAAGGCCGAGGAGCACCTCGCCGCGGTCCACCAGGCCACGGTCGACCCGACGGCCTGAACCCCACGTCTGTCAGGCGGTCTGCCGTGACCGGCTCCGTGCGCAGCGCTGTTACGCGCGCAGGCCGCGCAGCAGCAGGTCCGAGACGGCGGTGAACTCGGCGCCGATCGCGGGGGCCTGCCACTCGGCGGCGTACGCCGGGTCGTGGAAGCGCGCTGTCGCGTCGAAGACCGCCTGGGCGGCGACCGCCGGATCGTCGACCGCGAACTGCCCGCTGCGCACGCCCTCCTCGACGATCTCCCGCAGCTGGCCGACCAGTTCGCGGATGTGTGCCTCGACGACCGTGCTCTCACCGATCAGCACGATGTAGGTGGCGAACAGCTCGGGGTCGTCACCGGCCTTCTGGCGCTTGGCCTCGAACAGCGCCGTCAGCCAGTGCTGCAGCTTTGCCGGGGCGGGCTCCGCCGACGTGTTGATGATCTCCGTGAGGGCGACCTCGGTCCGGGTGAGCCAGCGAGCGGTCACCGCCTCACGCAGCTCCGACTTCGTGCGGAAGTGGCGGTAGACGCTGCCGTGGCTGACGCCGAGCGCGCGGGCCACGTCTACCACCGTCGCCTTGGCGGGGCCGTAGCGGCGCAGCACGTCCTCGGTGGCCTCGAGAATGCGCTCGGGGGTCAGTGGGTCGGCTGACGGCATGGTGTCTGTGCTGCCTTTCGGAGGGCGCCGGTCGGGGAGCTGCCCGGCGGGGGCCGCACCCCGACGACCGTACCCGGAGCTCAGCGCTCGCTGTCGAGGTGGGCCATCTGGTTCTCCGGGTAGCGCGCACCGGCGGCCGCGCCTGCCGGGACGGCCTCCTCGATCGCGGCGAGGTCGGCAGCGTCCAGCGTGACATCCAGGGCGCCGAGAGCCTCGGTGAGCCGGTCGCGGCGGCGGGCGCCGACGAGCGGCACGATGTCCGTACCCCGGCCGAGCACCCAGGCGATGGCGATCTGGGCGACCGAGACACCCTTCTGCTCGGCGATCTTGCGCAGGGCGTCGACCAGGTCGAGGTTGTGCTGCAGGTTTTCGCCCTGGAAGCGGGGGCTCATGGCGCGGAAGTCGCCGGGGCCCAGCTCGCGGTCGCGGCTGAAGTGCCCGCTGATCAGCCCGCGCGACAGCACCCCGTATGCCGTGACGCCGATGCCCAGCTCGCGGCAGACCGGCAGGATCGCGTCCTCGACGGACCGGGAGATCAGCGAGTACTCGATCTGCAGATCGGAGATGGGGGCCACCGACGCCGCCCGGCGGATCGTGTCCGCGCCGACCTCGGACAGGCCGATGTGGCGGACATGGCCGGCCTCGACCAGTTCGGCGATGGCACCGATGGTCTCCTCGACCGGGACATCGGGATCGACACGGGCGATCCGGTAGATGTCGATGTGGTCGGTGCCGAGCCGCTGGAGCGAGTACGCGGCGAAGTTCTTCACGGCGGCAGGGCGGCCGTCGTACCCCGTGAAGGCGCCCTCGACCGTACGCAGCGCACCGAACTTCACGCTGGTCAGCGCCTGCTCGCGAGCGGCGCCGGGAGCGGTGCGCAGCGCCTCGTTGATCAACAGTTCGTTATGACCCATGCCGTAGAAGTCGCCGGTGTCCAGCAGGGTGATGCCCGCGTCGAGCGCGGCGTGGATGGTGGCGATCGACTCGGTGCGGTCGCTCTCGCCGTACAGCGCGGACATGCCCATGCAGCCGAGGCCCAGTGCGGAGACCTGTGGGCCGGTGGAGCCGAGCGTGCGGGTGGCGGTCATGAGGGACTCCCAGGGGAAAGAGAGGGCGGGACGTACACAACTGTGGCATGAGTGATGACAGATTTCAATATCTGTCAGTCCATTGTTGTGATGCTTCACCCGGACGGGCCGAAAAGCGGGTGCTGGGCCCGGTGCGGCCGGGGTACGGTTCCCGCATGTCTTCGTTCTTCCAGATCTACGAGTGAGAGCGCGGCGGGCCCGGACTCTCTCCGCCCGCCGCCCATCGGATCGATCCCAGGTCGCTCACGACCTCACGACTCACCACGAATGGGAGAACCCCGTGGCCAAGAGCCGCAACAACCTTCTCGGCGTCGGCGGACAGCGCAAGAAGCTGTCCCGCGCCGAGCAGCAGGGCGCGGGCACCGCGCGCAACGCCGACCGCAAGACGGCGGCCGACCAGAAGCAGGAGCTGCTGCGCAAGATGCGTGAGCGTGCGCAGTCCGCCGAGTCCGCCGAGTCCGCACGGTCGGACGACTCCCAGGAGCAGGACCAGCAGGCCCGGAGCTGACGCCTGCTCCTCACCCGTACGACCGTGGGCCCGGATCACATCGAGTGATCCGGGCCCACACCCGTACCTGAACCGTGCCGCGTCCGGCCCCTCGCACTCACGCCACCGCGCGCGGCAGCCGCAGGCTCAGCAGCGTCGTCAGCGCCACCGCCGCCAGCTGCACCAGCAGCGCCACGATCAGCGCGTCCCGCATGCCCGATCCGGGGACCAGGGCGAGGAACAGAGTCCCGAGCGTGGCCACCCCCAGGGCCAGTGCGGCCTGCTGTGTCGTCGTCATCACTCCGCCGCCCACCCCGGCCCGCTCGGGCGGCACGTCGGAGAGCACGATGCGGAACAGGACCGGCAGTTGCAGCCCCTGGCCGAGACCGGCGATCGCGACGCCCGGCAGCAGGGCCGGGAGTCCCAGGCCGGGCCAGCCGAGCCACACAGTGAGTGCGAGCACCGCGACGCCGGTGCCCTGGATCAGCCCGCCCGCCGTCACGACCCGGCTGCCGAACCGCCGGACCAGCCGCGGTCCGGCCAGCGAGGCCGCGAAGAAGGCCACCGCCATCGGTGCCAGCGCCAGCCCGGCCGCCGCCGGCCCCAGCTTCAGGCCCTGCTGCAGCGCCACCGCGATGACGAACATGAAGCCGCCGAAGCCGAGTGAGAACGGCAGCACCAGCGCCAGACCGCGTCGCAGCGAGTCCAGCCGCAGCAGGCTCGGCGGGATCAACGGGATCCGTCCGCGCCGGTCGGCGCGCTGTTCGACCCGGTAGAAGGCGGCCGCGGCGATCGGGAACAGCGCGAGCGAGATCCAGGTCCACACCGGCCAGCCCGCGGCCCGTCCCTCCGTCAGCGGCGCCAGCAACGTCACCAGTGAAACGGCGAGCAGCAGCGTCCCCGGCACGTCGATGGGCGCGGGCCGGTCCGAGCGGGTCTCCGGCACCGCACGCGCGGCCAGGACCAGCCCCACCGCTGCCACCGGAACGTTCACCAGGAAGACCGACCGCCATCCCGCGCTCTCGCCGAACACCGACGACAGCGGAGCGGCCGCGACCAGTACGCCGCCGAGGATCTGGCCGGCGACCATCGAGAGCCCGGCCGTCGCCCCGTAGAGGCTCATCGCACGCGCCCGCCGGTGTCCGGAGGTGGCGGCCTGGATGGTGGCGAGCACCTGAGGCAGCATCAGCGCCGCCGAGGCCCCCTGCGCCACCCGTGCCCCGACGAGCGTCCAGGCATCCGGGGCGAGCCCGCAGGCCAGTGAGGTGAGCGCGAAGGCCGCCATGCCGGTGAGGAAGAGCCGGCGCCGCCCGGCCATGTCGCCGAGTCGGCCGCCGAGGACGAGCAGGACGGCGTACGCGAGTCCGTAGCCCGCCACGACCAGTTCGAGAAGTGCGGGGCCCGCGGCCAGATCCTCGTCGATGGTCGGCAGGGCGACATTGACGATGAAGAAGTCGATGAGCGGCAGGGCCGCACCGATCAGCACGGTGAACAGTCCGAGCGTGCCGAGTACCGGGATGGGATGGTCGTGCCGCACCACACGGGTGGTGAGGGCGGAGGTCTGTGTCCGTACGGTGGAATCACTCACGATGTCGACGATCGTCCCAATCGAAGCCTGGTACCAGAGTGTCTTTATCCTGGTACAAGCGGCACCTGGCACAGGGCCGGGTCATTCGGCACGCTGGGAGCATGACGACGATGGTGACCGAAGTGCAGCAGATGCCCCACGGTCCCCGGGCGGCCGGTTCGGCCGAGCCGCCGGAGACCGAGGTCCGGCGGCA
The DNA here is from genome assembly GCF_042872425.1 of Streptomyces sp. NPDC005262. Taxonomy (NCBI): domain Bacteria; kingdom Bacillati; phylum Actinomycetota; class Actinomycetes; order Kitasatosporales; family Streptomycetaceae; genus Streptomyces; species Streptomyces sp. NPDC005262. Next base: position 808,856 of record NZ_JBIAKK010000002.1, on the reverse strand, counting down.
CGAACTCGCGGGCTTCCTGCGCAGTCGGCGCGAGCGCATCACCCCCGAGCAGGTGGGCCTTCCGCGCGGCCGCCGCAGGCGCACCCCCGGACTGCGCCGCGAGGAGGTCGCCCAGCTCTCCGCCGTCGGCGTCACCTGGTACACCTGGCTCGAACAGGCGCGGGACATCCAGGTCTCGCCGCAGGTCCTGGACGCCCTCGCCCGAGCTCTGCTGCTCGACCGGAGCGAGCGCACCCATCTCTTCGCCCTCGCGGGCGCCGTCGACCCCGCCCCGGGTACGGAGTGCCCGAGCATCACCCCGGCGCTGCGCGAGATGCTGTGGCGGCTGGACCCGATCCCGGCCTGTGTGCAGAACAGCCGGTACGACATCCTCGCCTACAACAGGACCTACGGGCGGCTGCTCTGCGACCTGGATGCCGTCGCCCCCGAGAACCGCAACTGCATGCTGCTGTCGTACACCGACGAGAACTGGCGCGCGTCCGTCGTCGACCTCCCCGAGATGAACCGGGTGATGGCCGCCAAGTTCCGCGCCTCGATGGCCGAGCATCTCGCCGAGCCCGCCTGGAAGGCCCTGCTCAAGCGGCTGGAGACGTCCTCACCGGAATTCCGGGAGATCTGGGCACGCCACGAGGTCGTCGGCCCCGGAGGCCGGACCAAGCTCTTCCGTAACGCCCAGGTCGGACTGGTGCGCCTGGACCACACCGATCTCTGGCTCGGCCCGTCCAAGGGTCCGCGCATGGTGACGTACGTCCCCGCCGACGAGGAGTCCCGCGAGCGGCTCGAGCGCCTTCACGCCTTGGCGCTCGCCGAAGCCTGACCTCCGTAGCCGGCGGCCCCGGCCCCGGTCGGGGTCTCCAGCCGTTCGGCGGTACGCCGCACCGTCTCGCGCGCCCACCGTCCACTGGTCAGCGCCCCCACCAGCAGAACGGCCAGACCGCAGCCGGTGATGATCCACCAGGCGGGCTTGCTCGCGTCCACGAAGGCGGTGGCATACCCGGCGCCGCGCGGCGAACCGCTGCCCGCCACACCCGCCGCCAGCACCGCGCCGATCACGGCGACACCCAGCGTCCCGCCGATCTGCCGGCTGGTCGAGGCGACGGCCGCCGCCACGCCCGCCTGGGAGCGTGGCATCCCGGAGACGGCGGTGTTGGTGATCGGCGCGTTCACCATGCCGAAGCCGAGACCGAACAGCACATAGCCGGTGAACAGCAGCACGTTCTGCATCTCCGCGTCGAACGCCGCGAACATCAGACCGCACGCCGTCATCGCCGCACCCGCCACGAGCAGCGAGAGCCGTGGCCCCCTGCTGCCGACGAGCCGCCCCGACAGCGGGGCGCAGACAAAGGTGAGAGCGGCCATCGGCAGCATGTACAGACCGGCGTGCAGGGCGCTCAGACCGCGCACATTCTGCAGATACAGCGTGTTCAGGAAGAGGAAGCCGCTCAGGGCGGCGAAGGCGCAGACCGCGATGGCGGTGGCGCCGCTGAACGGGGCGCTGCGGAAGAACCGCAGGTCGATGAGGGGCTCGGCGCGCCTGGGCTCGTAGAACAGGAGCCCGATCAGGGCGCACGCGGCGAGCGCCGCGAAGCCCAGGATCCGCGGCGAGCCCCAGCCGGCCGAGGGCGCCTCGATGATCGCGTACGTCAGCGCACCGAGCAGCGTGATCACCAGCAGCTGTCCCACGGGGTCGGGGCGGCGCGGCTTCGGGGCGCGGGACTCGGGGACGTACCGCCAGGTGAGCAGCAGCGCGGCGAGACCGACCGGCAGATTGATCCAGAAGATCGACCGCCAGCCGACCGAGTCCACCAGCAGGCCGCCGACCACCGGTCCCGCCGCCATGGAGATGCCGACGACACCGCCCCACACACCGATGGCCCGGGCGCGCTCGCGCGGGTCGGTGAAGGTGTTGGTGATGATCGACATCGCGACGGGGTTGAGCATGGAGCCACCGACCGCCTGCACCATCCGGAACGCGACCAGCGACTCCAGGTTCGGCGCGACGGAGCAGAGCACCGAGCCGAGGGTGAAGAGGACGAGCCCGATCTTGAAGACCTTCGCCCGTCCGATCCGGTCGGCGGTGGAGCCCGCCAGCATCAGCAGCGAGGCGAGGACGAGGGTGTAGGCGTCGATCGTCCACTGCATGCCGGCGACGGTCGCGTGCAGCTCCCGCTGCATGGAGGGCAGAGCGACATTGAGGACGGTGTTGTCGAGACTGACGATCAGCAGACTCATGCAGCAGATCGCCAGAACCAACTGCCGTCGGCGGTGGGTGAGCTCAGGCATACATAGATAGTACGGTTAACTAACGACTGCTGTCGCCGGGAGACCCCGACCGGCGCCCCCGGTCCATCCGTACGGCGCCGTCGCGGGTACGGACGGCGTCGCCCGTCGCCCGTACCGAGGTGCCTGCCGAAGCTGCTTCCGACGTACGCGACAATGGAGCAATGACCACGCTCGCCCCCTCGCCCCCACTGCTCCGGATCGGCCCGCACACCGTGCAGCCGCCGGTGGTGCTCGCACCCATGGCCGGCATCACCAACGCGCCGTTCCGCACCCTGTGCCGGGAGTTCTCCGGCGGCAAGGGGTTGTTCGTCAGCGAGATGATCACGACGCGGGCGCTGGTCGAGCGCAACGAGAAGACCATGCAGCTCATCCACTTCGACGCGAGCGAGACCCCGCGCTCGATCCAGCTGTACGGAGTGGACCCGGTCACGGTCGGCAAGGCCGTCCGCATGATCGTCGACGAGGACCTCGCCGACCACATCGACCTGAACTTCGGCTGCCCGGTTCCCAAGGTGACCCGCAAGGGCGGTGGCTCGGCGCTCCCGTTCAAGCGGCCCCTGCTGCGCGCGATCCTGAACCAGGCGGTCTCCAATGCGGGTGATCTGCCGGTCACCATCAAGATGCGCAAGGGCATCAACGACGACCACCTCACTTACCTCGACGCGGGCCGGATAGCGGTGGAGGAGGGCGTCACAGCCGTCGCGCTGCACGGCAGGACCGCCGCACAGCACTACGGCGGCACCGCCGACTGGGACGCGATCGCCCGCCTCAAGGAGCACGTCCCGGAGATCCCCGTCCTCGGCAACGGCGACATCTGGTGCGCGGACGACGCCCGCCGGATGATGCGCGAGACCGGCTGCGACGGTGTGGTCGTGGGCCGCGGCTGCCTGGGGCGCCCGTGGCTCTTCGGTGATCTGGTGAGCGCCTTCGAGGGCACGCAGACGCGGCAGGCGCCGACGCTGCGGGAGGTCGCCACCGTCATGCTGCGGCACGCGACGCTGCTGGGGGAGTGGATCGGCGACGAGACCCGTGGCGTGATCGACTTCCGTAAGCACGTGGCCTGGTACCTCAAGGGCTTCTCGGTCGGCTCCGAGATGCGCAGGAAGCTCGCGGTCACCTCGTCGCTGGACGAGCTGGGCGCGCAGCTGCACGAGCTCGACCTGGACCAGGCATGGCCGGACGGGGCCGACGGGCCGCGCGGACGCACCTCGGGCAACAACCGTGTGGTGCTGCCGGACGGCTGGCTGAAGGACCCCTACGACTGCTCGGGCGTGAGCGCGGAGGCGGAGCTCGACACGTCGGGCGGCTGAGGCGACGGCTCCGGTTAGGACAGGGCCCTGCGGAGGGTGTCACTCCACTCCCGCGGGGCCCTTTCGTGTCTCCGGTATCAGGCACCGGGTGCCCTTGCCTTAAGGATGCTCATCTGAGCGCATATCGGGTGCGGGTTGGAGGTGAACCGGGCGGTGCGGAATGCCGTGTCGGGCGATCGAGGCGCCCTGCTTCCATTTTGTTCGCCCTGCGCGGTCGTTGCGTGACCACGTGTAGCGCTCACGGTGTCCGGATGGTGACATCTGAGCGCACGGTGCGGCGTGATTCTCGCCACCCCTGAGGCCTCCGTTGCTCAGATGAGCGGTATTTTGGGGACTGCATTTCTCAAATGATGGCACTCGGTGCCACCCGACTTTACTTTGATCGATCGACACATCCATTACGGAGTGTGCCTAACATGCGCCCCCTGTGATGCGTTGGGTGATGATGAGTTCAAGAGTCGAATGGCTGTGTTCGAGGGGCGGAGCCGTACGCAACTTTCGATCTGCTGGCGGACGAGTGGTTAAGGCCGTATGACGCGCAAGTGGACGTACCCAGGCACCTTCGATCTGGGTATGTTCCTGGCCGTCAGGGCAGCCACCCGCGTCCTCGAGGAGTCGAGACCCGTGTCGGAAAACAAAGATCCCCACGTATCCACCCCGGAGCTCCAGGGTCAGAAGTTCGTTTATGACTTCACCGAGGGCAACAAGGATCTGAAGGACCTGCTCGGGGGGAAGGGCGCCAACCTCGCCGAGATGACCAACCTCGGGCTGCCCGTCCCTCCGGGCTTCACCATCACCACCGAGGCGTGCAAGGTCTACCTCGACAGCGGCGAGGAGCCGAGGGCGCTGCGCGACGAGGTCAGTGCACACCTCGCCGCCCTCGAGAAGCAGATGGGCAAGAAGCTCGGCCAGGCCGACGACCCGCTGCTGGTCTCCGTCCGCTCCGGCGCGAAGTTCTCGATGCCCGGCATGATGGACACGGTTCTCAACATCGGCCTCTCCGACGCGTCCGTCGTCGGGCTCGCCGCCCAGGCCGGCGACGAGCGGTTCGCGTGGGACTCGTACCGCCGCCTCATCCAGATGTTCGGCAAAACCGTCCTCGGCGTCGACGGCGACCTCTTCGAGGAGGCGCTGGAGGCCGCGAAGGAGGCCAAGGGCGTCACCGTCGACGTTGATCTCGACGCGGCCGACCTGAAGAAGCTGGTCAAGCAGTTCAAGAAGATCGTCACGCGGGACGCCGGGCGCGACTTCCCGCAGGACCCGCGCGAGCAGATGGACCTGGCCATAAAGGCCGTCTTCGACTCGTGGAACACCGACCGGGCCAAGCTCTACCGCCGTCAGGAGCGCATCCCCGGCGACCTCGGCACGGCCGTCAACGTCTGTTCCATGGTCTTCGGCAACCTCGGCCCGGACTCCGGTACGGGGGTCGCGTTCACCCGCGACCCGGCCAGCGGTCACGCGGGCGTGTACGGCGACTACCTGCAGAACGCGCAGGGCGAGGACGTCGTCGCCGGTATCCGCAACACCGTCCCGCTCGCCGAGCTCGAGTCGATCGACAAGAAGTCGTACGACCAGCTGATGCAGATCATGAAGACGCTCGAGACGCACTACAAGGACCTGTGCGACATCGAGTTCACCATCGAGCGCGGCCAGCTGTGGATGCTCCAGACCCGGGTCGGCAAGCGCACCGCCGGTGCCGCCTTCCGGATCGCCACGCAGCTGGTCGACCAGGGGCTCATCGACGAGGCCGAGGCGCTGCAGCGGGTGACCGGGGGGCAGCTGGCGCAGCTGATGTTCCCGCGCTTCGACGAGGACGCCAAGACGCAGCTGCTCGGCCGTGGCATCGCCGCGTCGCCGGGAGCCGCGGTCGGCAAGGCGGTCTTCGACTCGTACACCGCCGTCAAGTGGTCCCGCTCCGGCGAGAAGGTCATCCTGATCCGCCGGGAGACCAACCCGGACGACCTCGATGGCATGATCGCCGCCGAGGGCATCCTGACCTCCCGCGGTGGGAAGACCTCGCACGCCGCCGTCGTCGCCCGCGGCATGGGCAAGACGTGTGTCTGCGGCGCCGAGGAGATCGAGGTCGACACCAAGCGGCGTCGGCTGACTGTCGGCGGGACCGTCGTCGAGGAGGGCGACATCGTCTCCGTGGACGGCTCCACCGGCAAGGTGTACCTCGGTGAGGTCCCCGTCGTCCCGTCCCCGGTCGTCGAGTACTTCGAGGGCCGGATGCACGCGGGCGCCGACGACGCCGACGAACTGGTCGCCGCAGTGCACCGGATCATGGCGTACGCCGACCGGGTCCGCAGGCTGCGGGTGCGGGCCAACGCCGACAACGCCGAGGACGCGCTGCGGGCCCGCCGCTTCGGCGCCCAGGGCATCGGCCTGTGCCGCACCGAGCACATGTTCCTCGGCGAGCGCCGCGAGATGGTCGAGAAGCTGATCCTCGCGGACACGGACGAGGAGCGGGAGACCGCGCTGGCCGAGCTGCTGCCGCTGCAGAAGGCCGACTTCATCGAGCTGTTCGAGTCGATGGACGGACTGCCCGTCACCGTACGGCTGCTCGACCCGCCCCTGCACGAGTTCCTGCCGGACATCACCGAACTGTCGGTACGCGTCGCGCTCGCCGAGTCCCGCAAGGACGCCAACGAGAACGACCTGCGTCTTCTGCAGGCCGTGCACAAGCTGCACGAGCAGAACCCGATGCTCGGTCTGCGTGGCGTACGGCTCGGTCTGGTCATCCCCGGCCTGTTCGCGATGCAGGTCCGCGCGATCGCGGAGGCGGCCGCGCACCGCAAGAACGCCAAGGGCGACCCGCGCGCCGAGATCATGATTCCGCTGGTCGGCACGGTCCAGGAGCTGGAGATCGTCCGCGAGGAGGCCGACCAGGTCATCACCGAGGTCGAGGCGGCCACCGGCACCGCGCTGAAACTGACCATCGGCACGATGATCGAGCTGCCGCGCGCCGCACTGACAGCCGGTCAGATCGCCGAGGCCGCACAGTTCTTCTCCTTCGGTACGAACGACCTGACCCAGACGGTGTGGGGCTTCTCCCGGGACGACGTGGAGGCCTCGTTCTTCACCGCGTACCTGGAGAAGGGCATCTTCGGGGTGTCGCCGTTCGAGACGATCGACAAGGACGGTGTGGGCTCCCTGGTCCGCAGCGCGGTCGCGGCCGGCCGGGCCACCCGCCCGGACCTCAAGCTCGGCGTCTGCGGCGAGCACGGCGGCGACCCGGAGTCGGTGCACTTCTTCCACGAGGTGGGCCTCGACTACGTCTCCTGCTCGCCGTTCCGGATCCCGGTCGCGCGTCTGGAGGCGGGCAGGGCTGCCGCGGAGTCGAAGGGCAGCGACAGCCGCTGACCTGAACTCACCCTGGACTCCAGGGCTGTCGCCGGATCACCCGGACCCTCACCGACTCGACGACAGCCCCGGACGACCCGGAAGCGGCGGCACCCTGTGCGGGGGTGCCGCCGCTTCGCGCATCATCTGCGGAGACTGTCGAACTACGTCGCTGACCAGGCGAAATGGTGTTGGTTTGCGGTGGTTGCCGTTGAAGCTGCGCGAAGCCGTTGTGCCCTCGTTGTGCCCTCCGGACGCGGCTGGGTCCCGTCAGGAGCCCCCGCTCGCCGGGCTGCACGGCGGGCCCGGCCTCGATCCTGATCAGGACTGAGTGGCGGCGGCTCAGCGGTGGGGGATGCAGCCCAACGCCGAGGGTGACTCCCTGGGGGCGACCGGGGGTCGATGGGGTGCGAAAGGGACGGAAGTCCCTGTTCTATGACATCGGTCACAGCGCTCCGCCGACCAGTCGGCGCACTTAGTAGATACGGCATGGCAGACATCTGGGCATTTGTCCGTATTGTCCGTGATTCGGATCCCGCCGCGCGTCCGGGGATTCCGCCCGGCCGGCCCGCACGCCCGTTGCCTCGTGGCGTAAGGCTTCTGACGCCGTGACAGCTTCCCCTCCTGCCGTCATGTGCGGACCGAAGACCGGCGCACAGCCCCTGGCGAGGTCCCGGGACCTACGAGGCGACGTCGTGGCGGGACCCCCTTGTGCTCCCTGTCGAGCCGTCCTAAGAATGACGACCCACAGGACGTCGCCGCAGTTCGGAACCGGTGCTCACGCAGTGTCGACCACGCACCGGGCGCTCGGCGTCAACGAGCGATAGGAGCCCCCGTATGAAGTCGTCTCGAACATCCGCCAGGTTCCTCGCCGTCACTCTCGGCCTGGGTCTGGCCACCGGCGCGCTGGGCGCGGTGGTGCCGGCGAGCGCGCAACCGGCCGCCACCCCGTCCACTGCCGCCGGTACCTCCGTGGCGGGGTACGCCGGGTCGGTCGAGGAGGCTGCGAACAACAAGGCGTTCTTCGGGGCCGTGCTCAACTCGGTCGCCGAGAAGCGCGCCGCCCAGCCGAACACGCAGGCGGTGACCGTCTACTACGACGCTTCCCACGCACCGAGCTTCCGTTCGCAGATATCGAGCGCGGCCGCTATCTGGAACAGCTCCGAGTCCAACGTCAAGCTCCAGCCGGCGACGAGTGGTGCCGACTTCTTCTACTACGAGGGCAACGACTCGCGCGGGTCCCACGCCTCCACCAACGGGCACGGAGGCGGCTACATCTTCCTCGACTACGCCCAGAACCGGCGGAACGACTCGATCCGCGTCGCCACCCACGAGACCGGGCACGTGCTGGGCCTGCCGGATGACTACAGCGGGCCGTGCAGTGAGCTGATGTCGGGTGGCGGCCCCGGCCCGTCCTGCACCAACCGCTACCCGAACGCCACCGAGCGCTCGCGTGTCGACCAGCTGTGGGCCACCGGACTCGCGCACGCCCCGGGCTCGCACAGGCCCTGGGCGGTGAACCAGGCCCGCTGACCACCTGAGCGCTGCACCACCGGTACGGACCGTGGCGCCGGGCCGCGGTCCGTACCGGTGCTCGTCGGGCGCGGTCAGGGGTGCGTGGAGATACCGAGTGGCGGGGCCGTATTCTCCAGTAGGCGAGGCAGACGCTGCCCATTCGTCGCAGCCGTCCGTTGCGGCCGGGTGACTCCCGCCCCGGGTACCAGGTGACCCGACGAACGACCAGGAGGTCGACCGGTGATCACTCTGGCCGCGGTGGGAGGAGTGGCCCTGGTCGAACTGGGCATGGCCCTGACTCCAGGACCGAACATGATCCACCTCGCGTCCCGTGCGATCACCCAAGGCCGCAGGGCGGCCCTGGTCAGCCTCAGCGGGACCGCTGTGGGATTCCTGTGCTATCTGCTGGCCGCGGCTGCGGGCCTGTCCGCGTTGTTCGCCGCCGTGCCGGTGGCGTTCACGGTGGTCAAGCTCGTCGGCGCCGCCTACCTGGCCTACCTCGCCTGGGGCATGCTCAAGCCCGGCGGACGCTCGCCCTTCACTCCCGCCCAAGACCTGCCTCCGGTCTCCGACGCCCGGCTGTTCTCGATGGGGCTGCTGACCAACCTGCTCAACCCCAAGATCGCTCTCATGTATGCCGCTCTACTGCCCCAGTTCCTGGACCCGCAGTCAGGTCCGGCCGGGAGACAACTGCTCCAGCTCGGTGGTGTGCAGATCATCGTGGGGATCTGCGTGAACGCTCTGATCATGCTGGGCGCGGCACGGGTGTCGGGATTTCTGGCTGCTCGGCCCCGCGTCATGACCGCCCAGCGGTTCACGGCAGGCGGCCTGCTCGGCGCCTTCGCGCTGCGCACCGCCCTGTCCCGCACTCCTGTCTCCACGTGAGCCAAGGGCTGTCCCGTAATCCCTGGTGGATCAGCGCGCGGCGTCAGATGCGGTGCATCGCAAGGCGGAGGGACGGGCTCATACCGGTCGTATTCGGGCGTTCCGGCAACGCAGCGAGGTGCCGTAGCTGTCGTCGTGCGCCCGCCAGGGATTACGGGACAGTGCTTGACCGGCGTGCCTGTGTCACCGGTCCTGCTGCGAGCGCCGGTACAGGGACGTTGATGGCACCCGTGGATGCCGGTACCCCTGCCCGGCGGAGACCGCCCCGCGCCGGCTTCCGTCCCGTACGCCGTCGGCCCACACGCCGTGGAGCGGATGGTGTGCGGAAACGGTCGGTCATGAGTGGCCGTGGGTGAATGGGTCACCCGTCCTCACGCAGAGAGAAAAGGGCGCAAGCGCTTTCGGTGTTCGCCGTTCGCTCATCGGCCCATTGCATCGTTCAATACGCAAAGATATAGGCGGTGAACGGACCGGGGTGCGGTCCATGGATCCCCATCCATGGACCGCACCCGGCTTACCCCCGTCGGACACGGAGCCGCACCGTCCGCCGACCGCCGCCGAACGAGCAAAACCCCCCACGGCCTTCACTCGCTCTTCCGGTCGGCTCAGGTTTCGTGCCCGACGTCGTACAGCTTTTCCGGTGGCGGTGGGGTTCGGCGAGACGTTTCACCTCTGGCCGAAACCCCGTGGTGACGTCCTGTGACGGTGCGCATACCCTTGGGCGGGGGCAATTGCGGATGCAACAGATGGGGGTTCGGTGCTGCGTATCCATGTGTCCGGGATGGACCTTTCCAAGGTGCGGATGGCCACACGGCCGGACGCATTGTGGGAAACCATTCTGAGCTTTCACCGGCTCAGGGACCGGCGCGCCTCCACGGTGTTCGGGAAATGGCGTACGGAAGCCCGGCCCCGGTTGAATGGTGAGACACGCCTCCTGGCAGCCCTCGTGCCACCCCGCGGCTATTTCCCGGACTTTCTGACGCCCTCCCGGGAAGGCAGTGAGCCGCACGGCTTCGATGCCGGGATGGAGGCGCTGCGCGACACCCCGGCCGAGCGGCTCCACGTCGAACTGGGCCTGCTGCGCGCCGACCGCCGTGAGCCCGGACGGCCGTTGTCGCTGGGCGGGCGGCACGGCGGCGGGCACGGCTCCGGGCGCGGGGCGCGGTCCGGTGGCGTACGGCCCGCGGGCGGACGGCCGGGGGACGGCCGGCCGGTGCCGCCCGTCCGGCTGGACGCGCTCTCCGAAGGGCGGACCGAACCTCTCGGGCGGCTCATCACCACCCTGCGCGGCTACCACCGCGCCGCCGTCGAGCCGTACTGGTCACACATCCAGGCCAGCATCGAGGCCGACCGGGCAGTCCGTGGCCGCGCCCTCCTTGACGGAGGCGCCGACGAACTCCTCGCCTCCCTCCCGTCCATGATCCGCTGGCGGGCCCCGGTACTGGAGGCGGACTATCCGGTCGACCGCGAACTGCATCTGGACGGGCGGGGGTTGCTGCTCCAGCCGTCGTTCTTCTGCCGGTCCACCCCGGTCGTCTACCGCAACTCCAAGCTCACACCTGTCCTCGTGTACCCGGTCACCCACTCCGCCGCCCCGGTCTTCGCCGAGCCGGGCCCGGGCCCCTGGCTCGGCAGGCTCCTGGGCAACACCCGGTCGACGGTCCTCCAGGCCATCGGCGCGGGCTGCACGACCAGTGAGCTCGCCCGTAGGGCCGGGGTGTCCCTCGCCTCGGCCAGTCAGCATGCGTGCGTGCTGCGCGAGGCGGGGCTCGTACGCACCCTGCGGCACGGCAGCTCGGTCCTGCACACGCTCACCCCGCTGGGCGGCTCGCTCCTCAGGGGAGGCGCACCGCTCGCGTTTTCCTGACAGGTGGGAGCGGACGGCTCGGCGGGTGGGGACACTCCGCTCAATGGGTGGGGCCGGCCGCTCCGGATGATTTTCTCGCCCGTCGCGATGAGTTCCGCGCCGCCCCGCCGTCTACCCTGCGACCGCGCTCACACGGAGCGCCGCCGAGGAGAAGAGACGGACATGACCCAGATGATCTTCGTGAACCTGCCGGTGAAGGACCTGGAGACGACCAAGGGCTTCTTCGGCAAGCTCGGCTTCTCGTTCAACCCGCAGTTCTCCGACGAGACCACCGCGTGCCTGGTCATCAGCGACACCATCTTCGCCATGCTCATCACCGAGCCGCGCTTCAAGGAGTTCACGAAGAAGGAGATCGCCGATGCTTCGAAGACCACCGAGGCGATCATCGCGCTCAGCGCCGAGAGCCGCGAGGAGGTCGACGAGCTGGCCGATACGGCACTCGCCTCCGGGGGCTCGCCCGCCAACGAGCCCATGGACCACGGGTTCATGTACGGCCGGTCGTTCCAGGACCCTGACCACCACATCTGGGAGGTCGTGTGGATGGACCCGGCCGCGGTCCAGAGCCAGGGCTGAACCGTCCAGGTCCGAGCCGCAGCGCTCGCCCCCGGGACCGGTCAGGGCTTGAGGTCCGGCCAGGTCACCCCGGTGAGCTGCTCGGACGCCACCCACAGCCGTTCGCCCGCCACGTCGTTCAGCGTCCAGCGCGCCCGCCAGGACGGGGCGGGCGCACCCCGCCAGCCCAGCAGCTTCGGGCCGGTGAACGAGTCGGGGCGCACGCCGGGCGCGGTTGCCGCGTACAGCGTCGGCAGCGCACCGGACGACGCGGGCTGGGCAACGATCCGGTTGCCCAGTTCGAAGACCCGTTCCGCCGCCTTGCGGTTCTCCATCCGTACGCCCGCGGTCTGCAGATTGGTCGCCGCGTAGCCGGGGTGTGCGGCGGCGGCCACGATGCCGGATCCGGACGCCGCGAGCCGGCGCGCCAGCTCATGGACGAAGAGCAGGTTCGCGGTCTTCGAGCGGCCGTACGCGATCCAACGGCGGTAGTTGCGCTCACTGTTGAGATCGCCGATGTCTATGTTGGACGCGGCGTGCATCGCGCTGGACACGCTCACCACCCGGGCCCCGGGGGCGTCGAGCAGCTTGGGCAGGAGCAGGCCGGCCAGAGCGAAGTGCCCGAGGTGGTTGATGCCGAACTGGGTCTCGAAGCCGTCGGCCGTCCTCCCGTACGGCAGGGCCATCACACCCGCGTTGTTGATCAGCAGATCCAGCCGGTCGGACGGGTACGCCGCCGCGAACTCCCGCACGGAGGACAGATCGGCCAGATCCAGGGGTGCGAACTCCACCCGCGCGCCCGGCACCGCGGCCCGGATGCGCGACTCGGCCTCCTTGCCGCGGCTCTCGTCACGGCACGCCAGCAGCACCCTCGCGCCGCGGCGCGCCAGCTCCCGTGCGGTGACGAGCCCGATGCCGCTGTTGGCTCCGGTGACCACGGCCGTACGGCCGCTCTGGTCGGGGATGTCGCTCGCGTTCCAGCCCTGGGTCATGGATCAAGCGTACGGCCGGGATCTGTTGGCCGGAATCGGCTGGGGAGCGTTCCTGTCCCGGTCTTCGTGGAACCCGTCAGACGGCGCGCACCGCGAAGACCGGGACGCGTACCCCGTCGTCGTCCAGGCAGGCGCCCGTCGCCAGGTCGAAGCGCTGCTTCAGCAGCGGCGAGGCGACGAACGGACGCCCCTCGACGGACCCGACCAGGCCGCGCGAGAGAACGTACGCCCCCGTGAACGGATCGCGGTTGTCGATCGCGTACGCGCGCCCTGCCCGGTCAACGAAGAGCGCGATCTGCCGGCCGTCCGGGAGGAGCGCGGCGATACCGCGCCCCGGAGTCAGCCGCGACAGCTCACAGACCGTGAACCACTCAGTTCCGTCGGCGAGTTGGAGCACCTGGGTCCGTTGTGCCGTATCCATCGTCTGTGCGGTCATCGGGAAGAGGTCCCTTCGAGAGTGCGGACGGCGAGCACCGGACCGGCGAGGATCTCCAGGTCGGGTTTGACCTGGTCGCGCTCCGGGACGAACTTCACCGACGGGTCGGGTGCATCGGGTGCGTTGACGAAGGTGACGAACCGCCGGAGCCGCTCCGGGTCGTTGATGGTCTCGGCCCACTCGTCGCGGTAGCCGGCGACATGGTCGGCCATCATCCGCTCCAGCTCCTCGCAGAGCCCCAGTGAGTCGTGGACGACGACGTCCCGTACGTGGTCGAGGCCGCCCTCGATACGGTCCAGCCAGGTCGAGGTGCGCTCCAGACGGTCCGCGGTGCGGATGTAGAACATCAGGAACCGGTCGATGAGGCGCACCAGTTCCGCGTCGGAGAGGTCCTGGGCGAGCAGGTCCGCGTGGCGCGGTTCGGCGCCGCCGTTGCCGCCCACGTAGAGGTTCCAGCCGCCCGCGGTGGCGATGATCCCGAAGTCCTTGCCACGGGCCTCCGCGCATTCCCGGGCGCAGCCGGACACCGCCGACTTCAGCTTGTGCGGCGAGCGCAGCCCGCGGTAGCGCAGCTCCAGGTCGATCGCCATCCGTACCGAGTCCTGCACGCCGTACCGGCACCAGGTCCGGCCCACACAGGACTTGACCGTGCGCAGCGACTTTCCGTACGCGTGCCCGGACTCGAATCCGGCGTCCACCAGACGCGTCCAGATCAGCGGCAGCTGGTCGACCCGCGCGCCGAACATGTCGATCCGCTGGCCCCCGGTGATCTTCGTGTAGAGACCGAAGTCGCGGGCGACCTCACCGATCACGATCAGCTTCTCCGGGGTGATCTCGCCTCCCGGGATGCGCGGCACGATGGAGTACGAGCCGTTGCGCTGGAGGTTGGCCAGGAAGTGGTCGTTGGTGTCCTGCAGGGCCGCCTGCTCGCCGTCCAGCACATAGCCGCTCGCGCCGAGCGCCGGAGCCAGCGACGCGATGATCGAGCCGACCGTCGGCTTGCAGATCTCGCAGCCGTCCCCGCCGCGCGCGGTCTCACGGCCGTGCGAGTCGAGCAGTTCCGCGTACGAGGCGATACCGAGGGTGCGGACGATCTCGTACAACTCGCTGCGGGTGTGCGAGAAGCAGCCGCACAGGCCCTTGTCCTGGCTCTGCGGCAGCAGCTGCCCGATCACCTTCACACAACTGCCGCAGCCGGTACCGGCCTTGGTGCACCTCTTCACCTCGGGCAGTGTGGTGTGTTCGCAGATCGAGCCCTTGGTGACGTTGTGGCAGGAGCAGATCACCGCGTCGTCCGGCAGCGCGGACGGCCCGAGCGTGACGGGGCCGCCCGCACCGGCCGGCAGCACCAGCTGCTCGGGGGCGACCGGCAGGACCGTACCGGTCATCGGCCGCAGCGTGCCGTACTGCTCGGCGTCCCCGACCAGCACCCCGCCGAGCAGGGTGCCGTCCCGGCCGATCACGAGCTTCTTGTACACACCTGTGCGGGAGTCCGCGTACACCACGTCGAGGCAGCCCTCGGCTGTGCCGTGCGCGTCGCCGAACGACGCCACATCCACCCCGAGCAGCTTCAGCTTCGTCGACAGATCGGCGCCGGTGAACGCCGCCGTCCTGCCCGCGATCACCTCGGCGGCCGTCTGCGCCATCTCGTAACCGGGCGCGACGAGTCCGTACACCCGGCCGTCCGCGGCCAGTGCGCATTCGCCGATCGCGAAGACCACGGGGTCGGAGGTGCGGCACTCCTCGTCGACGATGATGCCGCCGCGCGGTCCGACCGCCAGACCGCAGTCGCGGGCCAGCTGATCCCGGGGGCGTACCCCCGCCGAGAAGACCACCAGGTCGGTGGCGAGCGACGAACCGTCGGAGAGTGCCATGCCGGTCACCGCGCCGTCCTCGCCCGCGGTCACCTCCTGCGTACCGACGCCCGTGTGCACGGTGAGGCCCATGGACTCGATGGTGCGCAGCAGCGCCGCGCCACCGCCCTCGTCGACCTGCACCGGCATCAGCCGGGGGGCGAACTCCACGACGTGCGTGTCGAGGCCGAGCCCCTTCAGCGCGCCCGCCGCCTCCAGCCCGAGCAGCCCGCCGCCGACCACCGCACCGGTGGTCGCCGTCCTCGCGTACTCCTCGATGGCGAGGAGGTCCTCGATGGTGCGGTAGACGAAGCAGCCTGCGGCGTCCTTGCCGGGGACCGGCGGCACGAAGGGGTACGAGCCGGTGGCCAGTACCAGCGTGTCGTACGCGAAGGTCTGCCCGGAGCGTGCGGTGACCGTACGGGCCTCGCAGTCCACGCTCTCGGCAGGGTCGCCGAGACGCAGTTCGAAGCCGTGCCGGTCCATGAAGTCCGGTTCGGCGAGCGACAGCTCGTCCGGGGTCCGCCCGGCGAAGTACGAGGTGAGCTGGACCCGGTCGTAGGCGGCGCGGGGCTCCTCGCAGAGCACGACGACCCGGGCGGTGCCTGCGGTCGAGGTCAGTCCGCGGTCGGCGAGTGCCTCCAGGAACCGCTGGCCGACCATGCCGTGTCCGACGACCACGATCGTGGGCACCGGGGCGGTGTGGTCGGTCGGGGGAGTGGACACCGGCATCTCAGTAGCCTCCGTCGTTGGTGAGCAGATGGAGCAGGGACGTTTCGGCGGGGAGCGGTTCGTCGTCCTCCCAGGTCCGGGCGAGCGCGCCGACCGCGGCGAGATCGCCGAGCAGCACACCGCCCGCCAGCCGGTCGCCGCGCACGACGACCGAGCGGTACGCGCCACGCGTGGCGTCGGCGAGCCGGACGACGTCGTCGCCGGGCAGCGGCCGTGACTCCCCGAACGCGGCCAGATCGAAGGGGCCCGCGGGGCCGGCGGCCGGACCGTGCAGAGTGAGGCGGGTCAGGGCGCGGGTCCCCTCGTAGCGGGCGGGCCGCCCGGCCAGCACCTGGGCGAGCACATCGGCCTGCTCCAGCGCCGGGCCCGCCAGGCCGTACACGGTGCCATCGTGCTCGGCGCAGTCGCCGACCGCATGGATGTACGGATCGGAGGTGCGCAGCTCGTCGTCGACGACGATGCCCCGGCGCACGTCCAGGCCGGCTGCCTGCGCGAGCCCGGTCCTGGGCCGTACCCCGCAGGCCAGCACCGTGATCTCGGCCGCCAGCTCGTAGCCGTCGGCGAGCTCCACCGCCCGCACCGCGCCGTCGGCGCAGCGCAGTCCGCGCACCCGGCACTCGGTGTGCACCTCCACCCCGAGACTCTCCAGGTGGCGCCGGAGCAGCCCGGCCGATTCGGCGTCCAGCTGCCGTTCCATGAGGTGCTCACCCTGCTGGGCCAACACCACCTGCGCACCGCATGCGGCGAGTGCGCGGGCGGCGGACACACCGAGCAACCCGCCCCCGATGACGACAGCGCGCACACCCCGGGCGCCGACACTCACTGCTTCCCGCAGCGCAAAACAGTCGTCGAGCGTACGGAACGCATGCACCCCGTCCGGCATCGTGGTGCCGAGCCCGCGCAGCGGTGGCAGCACCGGGTTCGACCCGGTGGCCAGCACCAGCCGCCCGTACCGCACGACGCTTCCGTCGTCGCAGTGCACCAGCCGGTCCGCGCGGTCGATCCGCACCACCCGCACCCCGCGCCGCACCTCGGCGGGGGGCAGGGCGATGACCTCGGCCGCGTACCGCCCCGCCAGCACCTCCGCCAGCAGCACCCGGTTGTACGGGGCGTGCGTCTCCTCGCCGATGACGGTGACGCCGGGCACCCGGGCGGCGAGCCGCGCGCCCGCCATCCCGGCGCCGACCACCACCACACGTGCCGCGTCCGCCGTCGCTGTCGTCATAGTGAGCAGCCTGTGCGGCCGGTGTTACCCGACCGGATCCTCGCTGTTTCCCGGGAGGAACCTTGCGCTCAGCGTCCCCGGAAGCCGTCTGTGAGGGGGCTGACGTCCGGGAACCTCAGAGTTGGCTCAACTTTCCGGGGATCCGGACAGGAAAGTTGGACGGGACACGTATCTCGTCCTTAAAGTCGCGACCATGCCCGACATCACCCTGACCACCCTTGTCGTCCTCTGCCTCGCCGCTGCCGCCGCAGGCTGGATCGATGCGGTGGTCGGCGGCGGCGGACTGCTCCTGCTGCCCGCGCTGCTGCTGGGCCTCCCGCACGTCCCTGCCGCGCACGTCCTCGGCACGAACAAGGCGGTCGCGATCGTCGGTACGTCCGGCGCCGCCGTGACCTACGCGCGCAAGGCGCCGGTGAAGGTCGGCACCGCCGTCCGGATCGGGCTCATGGCGCTGGCCGGGTCGATGACCGGAGCCGTCTTCGCCGCCGGGATCAGCAGTGACGTGCTGCGCCCGGTCATCATGGTGGTGCTGCTGGCGGTCGCGGCGTTCGTGATGCTGCGACCCCAGTTCGGCAAGGGGGCCATCGGGGCCACGGACCGCAAGGTCACCCGGGCCCGTACCGTCACCGCGATCGTGCTGGTCGGCGGCGGCATCGGCTTCTACGACGGGCTGTTCGGACCCGGTACAGGCACGTTCCTGGTGCTCGCGCTGACCGCCGTACTGCACCTCGATCTGGTGACGGCGTCCGCCACCGCCAAGATCGTCAACGTCTGCACCAACGGCGGCGCCCTCGCGATGTTCGCCTACCAGGGCAATGTGATGTGGCAGCTGGCGGCGCTGATGGCGGTGTTCAACCTGGTGGGCGGGCTGCTGGGCGCGCGGACGGCACTCCGGAAAGGCAGTGAGTTCGTCCGGGGCGTACTGCTGGTCGTGGTGTTGTCACTGGTCGCTCGACTCGCCTTCGACCAGTGGACGTAAGGGTGCGGGCGAGGGTCACCGCACGCCGGTGAGGTGCGCGTACGCCACCACATTGCCCTGGTAGCCGGTGGTCCTCGAGAAGCCGCCGCCGCAGGTGATCAGCCGCAGCGAGGCGTTCGGCGAGGGGCCGTACACCCTCTGGTCGGGGAAGTCCTTGTTCGCGTACACCTCGATGGCGTCGAGCGAGAAGACGGCGGTGTGCCCGTCCCGGCGGTCCACCTCGATGGTGCTGCCCTTCGCCAGGGACCCCAGGTTGTAGAAGACCGATCGCCCCTGCGCGTTGTCGACATGACCCGCGACGAGCGCGGTGCCCTTGGCGCCGGGCGGGGTGCCGTCCTTGTACCAGCTGACGACGTTACGGTCCTCGGCCGGCGGCACGGCGAGGCTGCCGTCGGACCTGAGCCCGAGCCGGATCATCGGGGCGTCCACCCTGATGCTGGGGATGCGGAGGCGGACGGGTGTCGAAGGGCGCAGCGGTTCGGCGACCGGTGAGCCGGGCTGCACTTCGGGACCGGCCGCGAAGGCCTGGGCCGCTGTCGGCTGCGGCGGCATCAGCTGGGTTTCGGAGCCGTTCCGGATCAGCCAGAGGCCGACCAGCACTGCGACGGCGACCAGCCAGCCCTTGGCCTTCTGGGACACGGTTGTCCTCCGGGGTGGAGAAGGTGGGAATGGGTCCCGTCCCGGTGGCGCGAGGCCACCGGGACGGAATCCTGGCGGTGACGGGGGCGTGGATACGCCTCCGTCAGCTGCCGGCCTGCGTGCCGCTCGCCCGACGACGCAGGAGCCAGGCTCCGCCGACGGCGGATGCGGCGAGAACGCCGACACCCGCCGCGATCTGGGTGGTGTCCGGGCGGACGGAGCCGCCTACACCAGTTTTGACGTGCCCGGAAGGGCCGCTGGGGGAGCCGTAGCTGTCGCCGCCGCCGACGTTCCCGTTGCCGTTCCCGGTGTCGCGTCCGCCGTTTCCGGTGTCGCGCCCGCCGTTGCCGTTCCCGGTGTCGCGTCCGCCGTTTCCGGTGTCGCGCCCGCCGTTCCCGTTCCCGTTGCCGCTCCCGGTGTCGCGTCCGCCGTTTCCGGTGTCGCGCCCGCCGTTCCCGTTGCCGTTCCCGGTGCCGCGTCCGCCGTTCCCGTTGCCGTTCCCGGTGTCGCGTCCGCCGTTGCCGTTGCCGTTGCCGTTCCCGTTCTCCCGCCCGCCGTTCCCGGTGTCGCGTCCGCCGTTTCCGTTCCCGGTGTCGCGCCCGTTTCCGGTATCGGACTGCCCGGTGGAGGTCCCGAGCCCGAAGGGGTTCGCGTTCCCGAGGAGGTTCTCTCCCCTGGAGGCCAGGTCGTCCAGGGAAGGCACGTTGGACCCGCTGCCCGGGTCGTCACCGGAGGCGTTGTCCTGCCCGGTGGCCCTCGCGTCGCTCCCGGAGGCCGTGGTTCCGACCGGTTCCCCTTGAGCCGCGGCGACCGGAGATATCTCCGGTGACCCGAGCTCACCTGCGTACGCTGACGGCGCGGCGGTGAAGAGGCCGACAGCAGCAACTGTGAGAGCTGCGGCGGCGGTGCCGGTCACGAGGCGGGCAGGACGGGGCATGGGGGGTTCCTCCGAGCGAAGGCGCTGGCTGGTGTCTCCTGACTCCGAGCTAACGGGCGGCCCGCCACCCACGCCTGCTGACGTCGAGTCAGCTTTCACTCGATCGGCCCGGCCCCGCCTCCTTGCCGGGCGGTATATCTGCAGGTCAGATCCCTGTTTGAGGTGGGTTCAGCCCGTCCCGCGACACGCCGTGCCGATTGGGTGACGACCTTCGGGGCATGAGTGGTGTACGTCACATGCATGACCTCGCCGACCCCGGGCACACGCACTTCACCCCCCACGGGACGGCTCCTTCGGCCGCCCGGCCGCCGCCCCCATCGGACCCACTCCCCCCTGGGCCCGATGGGGGCGGCCTCCGTTCGAGGGTGAAGCCGAGCGGCCCGGCGGCCGCGGTGTACTCGGCCGGGCGGTCGAGCGCACCGGAGCCGCCGCGTGGGCGGCCTCAGACGGTGTCCCAGGGGGCGCCCTCGTACGCCAGCCCCACCTGCTTCATCAGTTCCTCGTCGACGGTGAACTCCGCGTCGTCGATCCGCCGGATCGGCGCGATGCCTTGTGAGTTGGTGAGGAAAGCCGACCGGAAGGCGCCGATCCCGTCCAGCGTCACCGGTCGCCGCACGGAGGCCAGTCCGGCCCCCGGAAGCTCCTGTTCCAGCAGGGCCATGGTGACGCCGTGGAGCGACGGTGCGGCGGGCCAGACGACCGAAGTGCCGTCCCAGAAAGCGATGTTGGTGATCGCGCCTTCGGTCACCGTTCCGTCCGGCGCGGTCAGCAGTGCCTCGTCGAATCCGGAGCGTGCGGCGAGCCGCCCGTAATACGTCTGGCCGAAGTCGCCGGGGCGCTTGATGTGCGGCGCGGTGCGCACATACGGCACGGACATCAGGCTGTGCGGTGCGGGGGACTTCTGTGCCGGTCCGCGCACCGTGACCATGACCGTCGCCTCCGTGTCGCCGGACGGCAGGAAGGCATGCACCCGGGTCGAGGCGTCCCGTACCCCCGCACCGTCGAGTGCGTGCCGGATCAGCCCGCGGATCCGTGCGCCGTCCAGGCCGTGGTCGAACAGTTCCTGGTTCGCGGCGTCCAGCCGGGCCAGGTGGAAGGCGAGGCCGCGCACCTTTCCGCCCCTGACCTGCATGGCCGTGAAGTGGCCGTAGTTGGAGAAGGCGGGGATCAGGAGGTCCGCCTCCGTTGCTGCGTGTCCGTTGAACTCGGCGTACAGGGGTGCGGCGGTCGTCATGTGTTCCACCGTATGCCGAAGGGGTGGAGGATGCGGCTTGACCTCAATCTTGGTTGAGGTACGAGTCTCGCTGCATGGACCTCATGACACCTGCCCCGGTCGCATCCGTCACCACCGCACCCCTGAAGGTCGCGGTCATCCTGGCCAGCAACCGCGAGGGCCGCTTCGCCCCCGTGATCGCCGACTGGTTCCTCTCGCGTACGGCGGACCACCCGGACATCGAGACCGATCTCGTCGACCTCGCCGACCTCGATCTCCCGTACGCACTCTCGCACCGCCCCGGCCCTGAGGCATCTGCACAACTGGCAGAGATTTCACCCCGGTTGGCTGCCGCCGACGCCTTCGTCGTCGTCACGCCCGAGTACAACCACTCGTTCCCTGCCCCGCTGAAGAACCTCATCGACTGGCATCACGCCGAATGGCAGGCCAAGCCCGTCGCTTTCGTCTCGTACGGGGGAGTGTCCGGCGGTCTGCGGGCTGTCGAGCACCTCCGTCAGGTCTTCGCCGAACTGCACGCCGTCTCCATCCGCGACACGGTGTCGTTCCACAACGCGGGCGCCCTGTTCGACGACGACCGCAGGCACCGGGATCCGGCGGCCGTGGACGCGGCGGCGAAGACACTTCTCGATCAGCTGGTCTGGTGGGGGCAGGCACTGCGCGAGGCCAAGGCGGTTCGTCCGTACGGTGATTGACGGTAGATCAGACCGCTGCAGGTCCCGGAGCGGGCAGCCACTCCGGGACCTGCGCCAGGTCAGCCGACCGAAACCGCCGACCAGGCAGCGGCCACCGCGTTCTGCTCCGCGCTGCCGGCGCCGAACAGGTCCTTCGCCGCGTCGAGCGTCGCGGTGCGGGCACCCGCGTACTTGGTGGAGGACGTCATGTAGACGGTCAGCGCCCGGTACCAGATCTTGCCGAGCTTGTCCTTGCCGATGCCGCTCAGCGTCGCCCCGTTGCACGTGGTGCCGTTGTGCTGGACACCGCCGATGACCTTCGGGCCGCTGCCCTCGGCCAGCAGATAGGCGAAGTGGTTGGCGACACCGGACGAGTAGTGAACATCCAGATTGCCGACCGAGGAGCTCCAGCAGTCCGCCGAGTTGCCGTCCTTGGAGGGCTGGTCCATGAACCGCAACGCGGCCTTCCCGAAGCCGGGCTTCACGATCTTCTCGCCGATGAGGTAGTCGCCCGGGTCCTGCGGGTTGTTCGCGTGGAACTCCACCAGAGTGCCGAAGATGTCGGAGGTGGCCTCGTTGAGGCCGCCCGGCTCACCGGAGTAGGTGAGGGCGGCCGTCTTGGACGTCACGCCGTGCGACATCTCGTGCCCGGCCACGTCCAGCGCGACCAGCGGTCCGAAGGTCGAACCGTCGCCGTCCCCGTACGTCATGCAGAAGCAGGTGTCGTCCCAGAAGGCGTTGTTGTAGCCGTTGCCGTAGTGCACCCGGTTGTACGAGCCCTTGCCGTCCCCGGCGATGCCGTTCCGGCCGTGCACGCTCTTGTAGTAGTCCCAGGTGGTGTCCGTGCCGTACTGGGCGTCGACCGCCGCCGATGCGCGGTCGGAGGCGGTCCCGTTGCCCCAGTGGTTGTCGGCGTCGGTGAACAGCACCGCGGGCGCCCGGCTCCAGCAGATGGTGAGGATGCAGCCGTCGGTCTTGTTCTGCGCGTCGCCGGAGTAGGTGTTGCCGCGCGTCGCGTCCTTGAGCTGGTACGTCGATCCCGACTGGGTCGTCTGCAGCGGGACCGTGCCGCTGTACAGCGACCGGCCGTCGCCGGACGCCGTCTCCAGGCTGTCCCAGGCGTCGATCTGCCGGGCCGTGCGCGCGTCGGTGAGCACGACGCGGGCGACCGGGTTGCCCAGTGAGTCCTTGCCGGCCGCCTCGGTGCGCCAGGCCAGCTTGGGCGCGCCGTGCAGGGCGTCCACGACGAGCTGCGGCTGTGCGGCGACCTTGCGGAGCTGCACGCCGCGGTGGGCCGAGCGCAGTGCGGCGGCACCCAGGTCGGCGGCGCCCGACGCGGAGAGGGCCGGGGTCACGGTCGGCACGGCGAGATCGCCGCGGACGGCCCGGTCGGCGCTCCGGTACGCGCCGTCGGGTGCGAGGTGGACGACGAAGTCGCCGCCGAGGACGGGCAGCTGGCGGTAGGTGCGGTCGTAGCGCACATGCTGGCTGCCGTCCTTGTCGACGACCACATCGCGCACCGCGGTGTCCTGGGCGCCGGTGAGGCCCAGTGCGGTGGCGTGCCCGGTGAGTGCGGCCTCGGCGTGACGGACGGCGGCGGCAGGGCTCGGGGCCGGGTGACCGGCCGCGGCGGCGCCCGTGGTCGCGGTGAGGGCGGAGGCCAGCAGAGTGGCGCCGGCAGCGGCTATGCCGAGTGGGGTGAGGCGCGATGCATGCCGAATCGATCTCATCGGACTCCTCGGAGTGCGGGGGAAAGGGTGTTCTGAGCGGTACTTCTGAACTCGCCTCAGATTTAAGGGTTCATGACATGTCATGTCCATACCGCAAGGGTGATGAAGGAGGACACAGCACCGAACCGCCCCGACAATCGACGAGAAGGACACGCCACAGGCACAAGATCCGAAGAACAGAGCCGAAGAGCTGAGGAGACCGACGGTGACGACGCCGGCATGGCTGACCGTTCTGACCACCACGGACAGCGAGGAGAAGGCCCACGCCCTCGCCCAGGGCGCGGTGGAGGCGCGGCTCGCGGCATGCGCGCAGATCTCCGCACCCGTCACCTCCGTCTACCGGTGGCGGAACGCCATCGAGACCACGGAGGAGTGGCAGGTGCTCTTCAAGACGGTGGCCGGGCGCTACGACGAACTGGAGGAACACCTCCGGGCGGCGCACGACTACGAGATTCCGGAGATCATCGCGACACCGGTGGCACGGGGGAGCGACCGCTACCTCGCCTGGGTGACTGCGGAGACGGCCCCGGCCACGGCTCTCTGACCATGCCGCGGACCGACCCCGAACTGCCCTTCTTCGTCTACGGCACGCTGCTCCCCGGCGAGCACAACCACGACCTCTTCCTCCGGGACCGGGCGATCGCGGAACAGCCGGCCCTGCTGCCTGGCGCCCTGCTGTACGAAGGCCCCGGCTACCCGTACGCGATCGAGGGCCACGGCACCGTGCGCGGCACGCTCGTCACGGCCGCGCCCGTCATGTACGCGGAGCTGCTCGTCCTCCTCGACCGGCTGGAGGAGTACGTCGGACCGGGGAACCCGCGCAATCTCTACGAGCGGGTCGTCCGCGAAGTCCGCCTGCCGGGCGCGGTCCCGCCCGCCTCCGGAACCGCCCGCGCCTGGGTATACCTCGCCGCCGCCCCCGTCACCCGCACCCTCCGTACCGGCGGCATCCCCATCCCCGGAGGCGATTGGCTCACCCGGCGGCCGCCTCCACCCGCACCGCGCACACCTTGAACTCCGGCATCCGCGACACCGGGTCCAGGGCCGGGTTCGTCAGCGTGTTGGCCCGGCCCTCACCCGCCCAGTGGAACGGCATGAAGACGGTGTCCTGCCGGATCGCACCGGTGATCCGGGCGGGCGCCACCACCCGCCCCCGCCGCGAGGTGACCGCCACCGGATCGCCCTCCGCCACCCCGATCCGCTCGGCGAGCCGCGGATGCAGTTCCACGAACGGGCCGGGGGCCGCGGCGTTCAGCTCGTCCACCCGGCGGGTCTGCGCACCCGACTGGTACTGGGCGACCACCCGGCCGGTCGTCAGCACCACCGGATACTCCCGGTCGGTCTCCTCGGCGGCCGGACGGTGCGTCACGGGTACGAACCGCGCCCGCCCGTCGTCCGTGGCGAACCGGTCCAGGAACAGCCGCGGCGTACCGGCATGCTGCTCGTCCGGGCACGGCCAGAACACCCCGTTCTCCGCCGCGATCCGCCCGTACGTGATCCCCGCATAGTCGGCGGGACCGCCCGCGGAAGCGCGCCGGAGCTCGTCGAAGACCTCCTCGGGGTCGGTGGGGAACCCCTTGCCGTGCCCGAGGAGCGCGGCCAGCCCGTGCAGCACCTCCAGATCGCTGCGGACGCCGTCCGGCGCGGTGACCGCCCGCTGCCGCAGCAGCACCCTGCCCTCCAGACTGGTCGTCGTGCCGGTCTCCTCCGCCCACTGCGTCACCGGCAGCACCACATCGGCCAGCGCCGCCGTCTCCGACAGCACCACGTCCGCGACCGCGAGGAAGTCCAGCGACCGCAGCCGCTCCTCCACATGCGCGGCGTGCGGCGCGGACACCACCGGGTTGGACCCCATCACCAACAGCGACCGCACGTCCGTCCCCAGCGCGTCGAGGAGCTCGTACGCACTGCGCCCCGGCCCCGGCAGCGAGTCCGGGTCGACCCCCCACACCTGCGCCACATGACGGCGCGCCGCCGGGTCGGTGAGCTTGCGGTAGCCGGGCAACTGGTCGGCCTTCTGCCCGTGTTCGCGCCCGCCCTGACCGTTGCCCTGCCCGGTCAGACACCCGTACCCGGACAGCGGTCTGCCCGCCCGGCCGGTGGCCAGGCAGAGGTTGATCCAGGCGCCGACCGTGTCCGTGCCCTTGGACTGCTGTTCGGGTCCGCGCGCGGTCAGCACCATTGCGTCCGGCGCATCGCAGAACATCTCGACGGCCTCCCGGAGCTGCGGCACCGGCACCCCGGTCAGCCGCTCCACCAGCTCCGGCCAGTGCGCCATGACTCCGGCCCTGGCATCGTCCCAGCCGGCCGTACGGTCGCGTACGAACTCCTCGTCCACCCGGCCGGCCGCCACCACCAGATGCAGCATTCCGAGTGCGAGCGCGAGATCCGTGCCGGGCCGGGGCGCCAGATGCAGATCGGCCTGCTCGGCGGTGCGGGTCCGGCGCGGATCGATGACGATCAACCGGCCGCCGTTCTCGCGCAGTTCGGTCAGAAAGCGCAGCGCGGGCGGCATCGTCTCGGCGAGGTTCGACCCGACGAGGATCACGCATCCGGTGCGCGCGATGTCCTCCAGTGGGAACGGCAGCCCGCGGTCGAGGCCGAAGGCCCGCTGGTGCGCGGCGGCCGCCGACGACATGCAGAACCGCCCGTTGTAGTCGATCTGGGAGGTCGACAGGGCCACCCGTGCGAACTTCCCGAGCGCGTACGCCTTCTCGTTGGTGAGCCCGCCACCGCCGAACACCCCCACGGCATCGGGCCCGTGCACGGCCCGGGTGCGCCGGAGCCCGTCGGCGATCGCGGCCAGCGCCTCGTCCCAGCCGGCCGGCTCCAGCTCGCCACTGACCGCGTCGCGCACGAGCGGTCCGGTCAGCCGTACCCGTGAGGAGAGCACGGCCGGCGCGGTCCGGCCCTTGCCGCACAGGGCGCCACGGTTGACGGGAAAATCGGTACGCTCCACGACCTCGACCACCGGGCCGCCGGTGACCGGTCGCAGATTCATCCCGCACTGCAGCGAGCAGTACGGGCAGTGGGTCGCGGTAGGGGCGATCTCGGTGCGGGCCATGGGCTCCAGCCTGCGAGCCAGGTGTTACGCGGACGCCCGCGACCGGTTACGCCGCCGGAACGTGGACCTCAGCCCACCTACGCCGGGCTCGTGAGGTCGGCCTCCACCGGGCCGGTGAGGCCGGTCGGCGTCCTCACCGCCCGCCGGTCGCCAGGGCCTCGCCGACCCCGGGCTCCTCGGGCCCCAGGAAGTGCGGATCCGGCTTGAACATCGCGTCCAGTGCCGCCTTCCCCGCCGCGAACACCTCCCGAGTCCCGCCGTAGTACCAGGTCGCGTCGTGCTTGGCGTCGACCCCGACCCCGTACGCGTCGATGCCTGCGGACCGGCACAGCGCGATCGCCCGCCGGATGTGGAACCCCTGGCTCACCAGCACGGCCCGGTCGACCCCGAAGATCTTCCTGGCCCGCACGCAGGAGTCCCACGTGTCGAACCCGGCGAAGTCGCTGACGATCCGCTTGTCCGGAACCCCGTGCGCCACGAGATACGCCCGCATGGCATCCGGCTCGTCGTACTCCTCGCGGCTGTTGTCACCGGTCACCAGCACGACCTTCACCTTGCCGTCCCGGTACAGCTCGGCGGCCGTGTTCAGCCGGTTCGCGAGATACGGCGACGGCTTCCCGTCCCAGAGGCCGGCCCCGAACACCACGGCGACCTGCTGCGCGGGCGCGTCCGCGGTCGTCCGGACCCGGGCGTCGGCGACGGAGTACATCCAGGTCGCGGGAGCCAGGCCCAGCACACAGGCCGCCATCACCCCCTGCACGGCCCACCGCTGCCCACGCCGCGTGCGCGGCCGCAGCCGCCCGAGCCACCCCAGCCATTGCGGCCGCTTCCCTCGCATCGGAGTCCCTCGGTCGGTGTCATTGCGTCAACTCATCGGACGAGTATCAGGTCAGAAGGGTTCTCCACGCCGCGACATTCCTTATCCGGACCGGTGGCAGCCCGACACGCCTTCGCGGCCGCGCCGGTGGCATGCGGCGGCCATGCGTGGCGTGCGCACACCGGGCGCGGACCCCGCGTCATAACATCGGCCGATGTCGCTTCCCCGGTTGATCGCCTCCGACCTCGACGGCACTCTTCTGCGCCGCGACGGCACCCTCTCCTCCCGCACCCTCCGCGCTCTGCGCTCGGCCGAGAGCGCCGGTGCGGAGGTCGTCCTCGTCACCGCCAGGCCGCCCAGGTTCGTCGACCGGCTCGCCGAGGCGACGGGGCTGACGGGGACGGCGGTGTGCAGCAACGGTGCGCTGGTCTACGACATCGCAACGCGCACGGTCGTCTCCTCCCGCGTCCTGCCCGTCACCGTCGCCCGACGCGTGGCCATCGCAATCGCCGCCGTCCTGCCGGAGGTGGGCTTCGCCCTCGAGACCGGTAACCAGGTCCTGTACGAACCGGCGTACCGGCTGCGAATGTCCGAGGACATCGACGCCGAACTGCCCGTGGCGTCCCTGGCGGACCTGTGGCTGACCGAGGTGCCCGTCACCAAACTCCTCGCCTGGTCCGACCGGCTCGACGCGGACACCCTGCTGGCCGCAGCCCGGCAAGGGGTGGGCCTGGCAGGCAGCGAAGTCCAGTTCACCCACTCCGGCGGGCGCGGACTCCTGGAGATCAGCGCGTTCGGGGTCACCAAGGCGGCCACTCTCGCGGAGCTCTGCGCCGGGCGCGGCATCGACGCCACCGAGGTGATCGCCTTCGGCGACATGCCCAACGACCTGACCGTCCTCGACTGGGCGGGCACCGGATACGCCATGGGCAACGCCCACCCGGCCGTGCTCGCCGCCGTACCGTCCCACACGATGTCGAACGAGGAGGACGGGGTGGCCCTCGTCCTGGAGCGCCTCTTCGGGCCGCCGACCGCGCCGTGAGCCCGTGGCAAAGACCCGTCACCCCTGCGCAACGACCTGGCAACCTGCGCCCGCCACCATCGGTCCATGACGGAGTCGGCATCGGCACAGCCCCGTGAGTCCCTGCCTCTCGACAGCACAGCGCAACTGTTGACCCGCATCACCGCCCAGCTGGGCGCCCAGCTCAGCCATGTCTCCCTGAACGGAACGCGCAGACCCATGCACCACCGCACCGGCGGCTCCGCACCGGGCGCCGCCACCATCACCCGCGCCCCCGCCCTCGTCGCGGTGGCGCACGGCAGCCGCGATCCGCAGGCGCTGCGCACGGTCATGAAGCTGCTGGACCGGGTGCGGGAACTGCGCCCGGGGCTGGACGTCGGGCTCGGCCACATCGAGCTGAACGAGCCGCTCCTGCCGGCAGCCCTGTCCGGCCTGGGATCCGGTGACGCCGTTCTCGTACCGCTGCTGCTCGGCCGCGGCCACCACGTGAAGCGGGACATACCTGCGGCGGTCGCCGCCGCACCGTCCCTGCGGGCCACGATCGCCGCGCCGCTCGGGCCGCACCCCCTACTCGTCGAGGCGCTGTACGGGCGGCTCGTCGAAGCGGGCTGGCCGGCCGAGGAGGCCGTCAGCCGCGGCTCCGCCGTGGTCCTCGCCGCCGCCGGTTCGCGCGACCCCGATTCGGCCGCCGACACCCGCCGCACCGCACAGATGCTCAGCGAACGGCTCGGCGGGGTGCCCGTCGTCCCCGCGTACGCCTCCGCCACCGCGCCCACCGTCCCCGTCGCGCTGCGCGCCCTCGCCGCCCGCGGCCGGGACCGGGTCGCCGTCGCCTCGTACTTCACCGCACCCGGCCGCTTCGCGACGGCGGCCGCCGCTGCCGCCCCCGGTACTGCCGCGGCGCCGCTCGGCGCGCATCCCGCGATGGCGCGGCTGCTCCTGCACCGGTACGACCAGGCGCTGACCGGCGCACTCCCGGCACATGAAGTCGCGACGAACGACCATCTCCTGGCGTCCGCCTGAGCCTTCTTGCCGGTCCGGCCGTTTAGTGTCGGGACCATGGACGGTACGCGGGGCACACAGGAACACGGCACCACGCCCTATGGCGCGGCCGACACCGAGCGCTGGGACACCGAGCCCGACAAACGGCCGGGCCGTACCGCCTTCCAGCGCGACCGTGCCCGCGTGCTGCACTCGGCCGCGCTGCGCAGACTCGCCGGGAAGACCCAGGTCGTCACGCCCGGCACCCGCAGCCTCGCCTGGGACGCCAGCCCGCGGACCAGACTCACGCACTCCCTGGAATGCGCCCAGGTCGGCCGGGAGCTCGGTGCGGCGCTCGGCTGCGACCCCGATCTGGTCGAGACGGCCTGTCTGGCGCACGACATGGGCCACCCGCCGTTCGGGCACAACGGCGAGCAGGCGCTCAACGACTTCGCCTCCGACTGCGGCGGCTTCGAGGGCAACGCCCAGTCGCTGCGGCTGCTGACCCGGCTGGAGCCGAAGCGGTTCGTGCGCGACGTGCGGACCGGCGAACTGGTCAGCGTCGGGCTCAATCTGTCCCGGGCGGCGCTGGACGCCGCCACCAAGTACCCGTGGCCGCGAGGCGGTCACCCCACCGACCCCGGCTCCCGGAAATTCGGGGTGTACGAGGACGACCTGCCGGTCTTCGAGTGGGCCCGCAAGGGCGCCCCGTCGTACCGCAAGTGCTTCGAGGCCCAGGTGATGGACTGGTCCGACGACGTCGCCTACTCGGTGCACGACTTCGAGGACGGTCTGCACGCCGGCCACATCGACCCCGACTGCCTCTTCGCGGAGCCGGAGCGCCGCGAGATCTGGAAGGTGGCGATCGGGCGATACGTCCCGCCCGACACCGACCCGCAGGAGCTGGCCGAGGCCCTCGACCGGCTCATCGGCCAGGAGTGGTGGCCGCACGGATACGACGGATCCGCCGTCGCCCAGGCCCGGCTGAAGGACGCGACGAGCCAGCTGATCGGCCGGTTCTGCCTGGCCGCCGAGACCGCCACCCGCCAGGCGTACGGAGCCGGCCGCCTCCGCAGGTACGCGGCCGAGCTCGTCGTCCCGCGCGAGGCACGCAACGAATGCGCCGTCCTGAAGGCGGTGGCCGACCGCTATGTGATGCAGCGCGCCGAACAGGAGGCGATCCGTGCCGACCAGCGGATCGTCATCGCGGAACTGGCCGCGGCGCTGACCGCCCGGGCCCCGGACGGCCTGGAACCACAATTCCGCGCGCTGTACGAGCACGCCTGCGACGACCGGTCCCGCAAGCGCGTCCTGGTCGACCAGATCGCGGCCCTCACGGACGCCTCGGCCCGCTCACTGCACACCTTGCTCACCTCCCGGGGGCAGTGAGGGGACGGCCGGGCGGCCACCCGGTTCCGCCCCGGCCCTGATCGCCCCGCCATCGAGCGTCCTGCCCGGACGCGGACCGGCCGTCCGCGCTCCGGGTCACCTGTGCGATGTGGGTGAGAGGCGCCCGATGGGCCGCCGCCCGGGACACGGGCGGCGGCCCCCACACACGAATTTTCGCCTGGTTGTCCGACGCGTCCCCGGGCAAGTCCTGCGGCCGTGGGGCGCGGCGATGACGGTCGGCAACGGCGCAGGTGATGTGCTGGGAGCACATGCCACGCCGGGCGGGCGCGCGGCTCCGCCAGGGGCCCGTTCCGCGCGGCATCGGCCCCGGCCTGCGGCCACCGGACGTGACCTGATCGGGGTACACCCTCTTTCGCCATCACGCTGCGTGCGGGACGCTCGCAGGTGGCGGCGGAGCGAAGCAAGCACCGAGGAGGCACCAAAGTGGTCGACGCACATCGGACGTTCGTCATCGTCGGGGGAGGACTGGCAGGGGCGAAGGCAGCCGAGACACTCCGGGCGGAGGGTTTCAGCGGCCGGGTGATCCTGGTCGGCGATGAGCGGGACCATCCGTACGAACGGCCTCCCCTCTCCAAGGGCTATCTGGCCGGCAAGGAGGCCCGGGAAAGCGTCTTCGTCCATGAGACGGCCTGGTACGCGGGTGCCGATGTGGAGCTCCACCTCGGCCAGCCCGTCACCGCCATCGACCGTGACGCCCGCTCGGTGGAGCTCGGCGACGGCACCGTCATCCACTACGACAAGCTGCTGCTCGCCACCGGGGCCGAACCACGCCGCCTCGACATCCCCGGTACGGACCTGGCCGGCGTCCACCATCTGCGCCGCCTCGCCCACGCCGACCGGCTGAAGAACGTGCTGGCCGCGCTCGGCCGCGACAACGGCCATCTGGTGATCGCCGGGGCAGGCTGGATCGGCCTGGAGGTCGCGGCGGCGGCCCGGGGATACGGTGCCGAGGTCACCGTCGTCGAGCCGGAGGCGACCCCGCTTCTCCGGGTCATCGGCCCCGAGCTCGGCCAGATCTTCACCGAACTCCACAGCGACCACGGCGTCCGCTTCCACTTCGGCACCAGGCTCACCGAGATCATCGGTCAGGACGGCATGGTCCTCGCCGCCCGCACCGACGACGGCGAGGAACACCCCGCCCACGACGTCCTCGCCGCGATCGGCGCCGCCCCGCGCGCCGCCCTCGCCGAAGCCGCCGGTCTCGCGATCGCCGCCCGTGGCGACGGTGGCGGCATCGCGGTCGACGCCTCGCTGCGGACCTCCGACCCGGACATCTACGCCGCCGGGGACGTGGCCAACATGCCGCACCCGCTGTTCGGCACCCGGCTGCGCGTGGAGCACTGGGCGAACGCGCTGAACAGCGGCCCGGCCGCGGCCCGCGCCATGCTCGGCCGGGACGTCGGCTACGACCGCGTGCCGTACTTCTTCTCCGACCAGTACGACCTGGGGCTCGAATACTCGGGCTGGGCGCCGCCGGGCTCGTACGACCAGGTCGTCATCCGCGGCGACGCGGGCAAGCGGGAGTTCATCGCGTTCTGGCTGAAGGACCGCAGGGTGCTGGCCGGGATGAACGTCAATGTGTGGGATGTCACCGAGACCGTGCAGGAGCTGATCCGGACCGGCCGGCAGATCGACCCGGACGCGCTCGCGGACCCGTCGGTGCCGCTGGAGTCGCTGATCTGAGCCGTATCAGGACGGTGTTCCGCGCCGTCCTCCCCACCGTCTTCTCCGTCGCGTGCTCCGTCGCCGGGCGGTCGTGATCATGATCCCGTCCGGCGTCCGCGACGACGACCGTGCACTCCTGCTGTCCGCCCTCACCCGTAGACTTCACCCGTGGCAGGCAGGATCAATGACGACGATGTGAAGGCGGTCCGGGACGCGGTCCCGATCGACGCCGTCGTTTCGGAGTACCTCCAGCTGCGGAACGCGGGCGGGGGCAACCTCAAGGGGCTCTGCCCGTTCCACGACGAGAAGTCGCCCTCCTTCCAGGTCAGCCCGAGCAAGGGACTCTTCCACTGCTTCGGCTGCCAGGAGGGCGGCGACACCATCGCGTTCGTGATGAAGATCGACCACCTCTCCTTCTCCGAGACGGTCGAGCGGCTCGCCGCCAAGGCGGGCATCACCCTGCGCTACGAGGAGGGCGGCTACAACCCCTCCCACCAGCGCGGCGAGCGCATCCGGCTGGTCGAGGCGCACAAGGCCGCCGCCCAGTTCTATGTCGAGCAGCTGGACAGCCCCGAGGCGGAGATCGGCCGGAAGTTCCTCGCCGAGCGCGGCTTCGACCAGGCGGCGGCCGCCCACTTCGGCGTCGGGTACAGCCCGGCCGGCTGGGACCACCTCACCCGCTACCTCCGGGGCAAGGGGTTCAGCGACCGGGAGCTGATCACCTCGGGCCTCTCGCAGGACGGCCGCCGCGGTCCCATCGACCGCTTCCGCGGCCGGCTGATGTGGCCGATCAGCGACACGTCCGGCGAGGTCGTCGGCTTCGGTGCCCGCAAGCTCCGCGACGACGACAACGGGCCGAAGTACCTCAACACCCCCGAGACCGCGATCTACAAGAAGTCGCAGGTGCTGTACGGCATCGACCACGCGAAGAAGGACATCGCGAAGGCCAGCCGGGCCGTCGTCGTAGAGGGCTACACCGACGTCATGGCCTGCCACCTCGCCGGCATCACCACCGCTATCGCCACCTGCGGCACGGCCTTCGGCGGCGACCACATCAAGATCCTCCGCCGGCTCCTGATGGACAACGGCAGCGCCCGGGTGATCTTCACGTTCGACGGTGACGCGGCCGGCCAGAAGGCCGCCCTGCGGGCCTTCGAGGACGACCAGAAGTTCGCCGCGGAGACGTACATCGCGATCGCCCCGGACAACATGGACCCGTGCGATCTGCGGCTCGTCAAGGGCGACGAGGCCGTCCGCGACCTGGTCGAACCTCGCACGCCGCTCTTCGAGTTCGCGCTCCGCCAGATCGTCGGGCGGTACGACCTGGAGACCCCCGCGGGCCGCGGCGCCGCCCTCGACGAGGCCGCCCCCGTCGTCGCCCGGATCAAGAACAGCTCCTCGCAGCACGAGGTCGCCGTCCAGCTGGCCGGGATGCTCGGCATCCTCGACACCCAGTTCGTCGTCAAACGCGTCGCCCAGCTGGCCCGCTGGGCCCGCGACCGCGGCGACCGGGGCCCCGCCCCCGCGCCCACCCGTGGCGGTCCCCAGCATCAGCAGGCCCGGCCTCCCGCCGGCCCGTCGGGCCCGGCGCTCCATCTCCGCAGCCCCGCCCACCGCACCGAGCGCGAGCTGCTCAAGCTCGCCCTGCAACGGCCCGCCCTGGTCTCCCCGGCCTTCGACGCCTACGGGGTCGACGAGTTCACCGCCCCGCCGTACGCGGCGGTGCGGCAGTGCATCGCGGAGGCGGGCGGCGCCGAGCGGGGCCTCGCCGACACCCGCGAGTATCTGGTCGGCGTCCTCGGTGCCGCTCCCGACGACACGGTGCGCAAGCTGGTCACCGAGCTCGCCGTGGAGGTCTTCCACGGCAAGTCCATCGACGAGGCGTACGCGGGCGAGCACCTGGTCAAGGTCCGGCTGCGCGCCGTCGACCGCCGGATCAACGACGTCCAGGGCAGCCTCAGCCGTCTCGGCAGCAATGTGGCGCCCGACCATCTCGCGGCCGCGCAGAACGAGGTCTGGGTCCTCCAGCAGTACGCCCAGTCCTTGCGCAACAACGGCGCCGACGCGCTCTGAGGCGCTCCGGTACGGCCCGGTTCCGCCCGGCGGATCATGGCCGGGGCCGCCCTCCTCGCGCGTAACCGGCCGGTTACGGACCGGACTCAGAAAGTCCGCGCACGCCCCTCGTGGCGGCGATGTGTCTTCCCCCACACTGGGGGGCGGTGCCTGAGTCATCGGAGCGCGGTCGGCCCACTGCACGGTGGACCTCCCATCCCCGCGATCCGGCAGCGATCACCTGGAGGTCGCCCCCGTGCAGACCCGGACCCTGACCACAACCGAGCGTGTCTCGGC
Source organism: Streptomyces sp. NPDC005262 (assembly GCF_042872425.1). Classification (NCBI taxonomy): domain Bacteria; kingdom Bacillati; phylum Actinomycetota; class Actinomycetes; order Kitasatosporales; family Streptomycetaceae; genus Streptomyces; species Streptomyces sp. NPDC005262. The sequence continues at coordinate 774,367 of NZ_JBIAKK010000002.1, read as the reverse complement.
CGTCCCCGCGCAGAACCGGGCCATGCGTCATCCGGAGGCAGCGGTGGACCCACAGAGACCCGAACCGCCCGAACCGTCGGAACCGCCCGAGGCGGTCGTCGCTGCCGACGCCGTCCTGGAGGAGCAGGCGGAGGTGCCCGAACTCCCGGAGCCGCGCGGCCGCCCCGACAGCGGCGGCCCGTCCTCCGACCTCTTCCGTCAGTACCTGCGGGAGATCGGACGCATCCCGCTCCTCACCGCCGCCGACGAGGTGGAGCTCGCCCGCCGCGTCGAAGCCGGCCTCTTCGCCGAGGAGCGGCTCGCGAGAACCCCGGACCCGGACTCCCGACTCGCCGTCGATCTCGACCGGTTGGTGGTCATGGGGCGGATGGCGAAACGCCGGCTGATCGAGGCGAACCTGCGCCTCGTCGTCTCCGTCGCCAAGCGCTACGTAGGCCGCGGACTGACCATGCTCGATCTGGTCCAGGAGGGGAACCTCGGACTGATCAGGGCCGTCGAGAAATTCGACTACGCCCGGGGCTACAAGTTCTCCACGTACGCGACCTGGTGGATCCGGCAGGCGATGTCCCGGGCCCTCGCCGACCAGGCGCGGACGATAAGGGTCCCGGTCCACGTCGTCGAGCTGATCAACCGCGTCGTACGGGTCCAGCGCCGGATGCTCCAGGAACGCGGCTACGAGCCGACGCCCGAAGAGGTCGCCGCGCAGCTCGACCTGACGCCGGAACGGGTCGGTGAAGTGCTGCGGCTCGCCCAGGAACCCGTCTCGCTGCACGCACCGGTCGGCGAGGAGGACGACGTCGCGCTCGGTGACCTGATCGAGGACGGAGACGCGGCGTCCCCCGTGGAGTCCGCCGCGTTCCTGCTGCTGCGCGAGCACCTCGAGGCGGTGCTCTCCACCCTGGGCGAGCGGGAGCGGAAGGTGGTCCAGCTGCGCTACGGGCTGGACGACGGCCGGCCCCGCACACTCGAAGAGATAGGCCGGATCTTCGGCGTGACACGCGAACGCATCCGCCAGATCGAATCCAAGACCCTCAACAAGCTGCGGGACCACGCCTTCGCCGACCAGCTGCGCGGCTACCTGGACTGAGGTCGTACCGAGGAGATCAGTCGACCTCGGCGACCGCCTGCGCGAACTGCGCCGCATACAGCCGGGCGTACGCCCCCTGCGCGTCCAACAGCTCGTCGTGCGTGCCCTGTTCGACGATCGACCCGTTCTCCATCACCAGGATGACGTCCGCGTCCCGGATGGTGGAGAGCCGGTGCGCGATCACGAAGCTCGTACGGCCGTGCGCGAGGCGGGCCATCGCCTTCTGGATCAGCACCTCGGTACGGGTGTCGACGGAGCTCGTCGCCTCGTCGAGCACCAGGATCACCGGGTCCGACAGGAACGCCCGCGCGATGGTGATCAGCTGCTTCTCGCCCGCGCTGACCCCGGTGCCCTCGTCGTCGATCACGGTGTCGTAACCGTCCGGCAGGGTACGGATGAAGCGGTCGGCGTGAGCCGCCCTCGCCGCCTCCTCGATCTCCTCCCGGGTGACCTCGCGCGAAGCGCCGTACGCGATGTTGTCCGCGATCGAACCGCCGAACAGCCAGGTGTCCTGCAGGACCATGCCGATCCCCGACCGCAGCTCGTCGCGCGACATCTTCGCCACGTCGACGCCGTCGAGTGCGATCCGGCCGTCCGTCACCTCGTAGAACCGCATCAGCAGGTTGACCAGCGTCGTCTTGCCGGCGCCGGTCGGGCCGACGATCGCGACCGTGTGGCCCGGCTCGACGTTCAGCGACAGATTCTCGATGAGCGGCTTGTCCGGCTCGTAACGGAACGACACCTTCTCCAGTGAGACACTGCCGAGCAGATCCGCCGGGCGCTCACCCGTCACGGGGTCGGAGCCCTGCTCCTCGGCGTCCAGCAGCTCGAAGATCCGCTCGGCCGAGGCGACACCCGACTGCACCAGGTTGGCCATCGAGGCGACCTGCGTCAGCGGCATCGAGAACTGCCGCGAGTACTGGATGAACGCCTGGACGTCACCGATCGACAGCGCACCCGACGCGACCCGCAGCCCACCGACGACGGCAATCAGCACGTAGTTCAGGTTCGACACGAACATCATCAGCGGTTGCATGATCCCGCTGTTGAACTGCGCCCGGAAACTCGCCTCGTACAGTGCGTCGTTCTGCTCGGCGAAGTCCTTCGCGGACTCCTCCTGCCGCCCGAAGACCTTCACCAGGGTGTGCCCGGTGTACATCTCCTCGATATGGGCGTTGAGCCTGCCCGTCACCTTCCACTGCTGCACGAACTGCGGCTGCGACCGCTTGCCGACCTTCGTCGCCACGACCACCGACAGCGGCACCGTCACCAGCGCGACCAGGGCCAGCAGCGGCGAGATCCAGAACATCATGATCAGCACACCGACGATGGTGAGCAGGGAGTTTATGAGCTGGCCCATCGTCTGCTGCATCGTCTGGGAGATGTTGTCGATGTCGTTCGTCGCCCGGCTGAGCACCTCGCCGCGCTTGGCCCGGTCGAAGTACGACAGCGGCAGCCGCGACAGCTTCGTCTGGATGTCCTCGCGCAGCTGGAACACGACCCGGTTGATGATCCGGATCGACAGCCGGGTGGCCACCAGCATCAGCAGACCGGCACCGACGTAGACCGCCAGCGCCGTCAGCAGCACGTCGCCCACCGCACCGAAGTCGATGCCGTGGCCCGGGACGAAGTCGACCCCGGAGAGCAGGTCGGCCAGGCCGCTGTTGGTCTTGCGCAGGCCCTCGACGGCCTGCTCCTTGGTCGTGCCCTCGGGCAACCGCCGGCCGATGACCCCGGCGAACACCAGGTCGGTCGCCCGGCCGAGGATCTTCGGTCCCACCACCGAGAGGCCGACGCTCAGCACACAGGCCGCCAGCATCCCGTACAGCGAGGCCTTCTCCGTCGCGAAGCGCTTCAGCAGCCGCTTCGACGACCCCTTGAAGTCCATGGACCGCTCGGTCGGCGCCCCGCCCGCCATCATGCGTCCGCCAGGCCCGGCCATTACGCGGCCTCCGCTTCCGTCAGCTGGGAGAGGACGATCTCCCGGTAGGTTTGATTGGCGTCCATCAGCTCGTGATGGGTGCCGGACCCGACGACCCGGCCCTCGTCGAGCACCAGGATCCGGTCCGCGTCACGGATGGTGGACACCCGCTGCGCGACTATCACCACGGTCGCCTCGGCGGTCTCCTGCGAGAGCGCCCGGCGCAGTGCGGCGTCCGTCGCGTAGTCGAGCGCGGAGAACGAGTCGTCGAAGAGATAGATCTCCGGCCGCTGCACCAGCGTCCTGGCGATCGCGAGTCGCTGCCGCTGGCCGCCGGAGACATTGGTGCCGCCCTGCGCGATCGGCGCGTGCAGCCCGTGCTCCAGCTCCTCGACGAACTCCTTGGCCTGCGCGACCTCCAGCGCGTGCCACAGGTCCTCGTCGGTCGCGTCCGGGTTTCCGTACCGCAGATTCGTCGCGACCGTCCCGGAGAACAGATACGGCTTCTGCGGAACCAGACTCACCGTCTTCGCCAGCAGCGCCGGCTCCAGCGTCCGTACGTCCGTGCCGTCGACCAGCACCTGACCGTCCGTCACGTCGAACAGCCGCGGTACGAGACCGAGCAGCGTCGACTTCCCGCTGCCCGTCGACCCGATGATCGCGGTCGTCTCGCCGGGCCGTGCCACCAGATCCACCGACCGCAGCACGGGCTCCTCGGCGCCGGGGTAGCGGAAGTCCGCGGTCCGCACCTCCAGATGACCGTGGGCGCGCAGTTCCTGCACCGGCTTGACCGGCGGCACCACGCTCGAATCGGTCTCCAGCACCTCCTGGATGCGCTCGGCACACACCTCGGCGCGCGGCACCATCATGAACATGAAGGTGGCCATCATCACGGACATGACGATCTGCATCAGGTAGGAGAGGAACGCGGTCAGCGCGCCGATCTGCATCCCGCCGCTGTCGATCCGGTGCGCGCCGAACCAGACCACTGCGATCGACGACACGTTCACGACCGTCATCACGGTCGGGAACATCAGCGCCATCAGACGCCCGGTGGAGAGCGCCACATCGGTCAACTCGGTGTTGGCGCCGCGGAATCGCTTCTCCTCGTACCCGTCGCGGACGAAGGCGCGGATGACGCGGTTGCCGGTGATCTGCTCGCGCAGCACCCGGTTGACCGTGTCGAGCCGCTCCTGCATGGTGCGGAACAGGGGCCGCATCTGCCGCACGATGAGACTCACCGCGATGCCGAGCACCGGCACCACCGCGAGCAGCACCGCCGACAGCGGGACGTCCTGACCGAGCGCCATGATGATGCCGCCGACACACATGATCGGCGCCGAGACCATCATGGTGAACGTCATCAGGACCAGCATCTGGACCTGCTGGACGTCATTGGTCGTACGGGTGATCAGAGAGGGTGCCCCGAAGCGCCCGACCTCACGTGCCGAGAACGACTGGACCCGGTCGAAGACCGACGCCCGGACGTCCCGGCCCAGTGCTGCCGCAGTGCGCGCACCGTAGAAGACGGCCCCCGTGTTGCAGACGACCTGGGCGATGGAGACGGCGATCATGATGCCGCCGTACTCCAGGATGTAGCCGGTGTCCCCCTCGACGACACCGTTGTCAATGATGTCGGCGTTGAGGGAGGGGAGATAGAGGGTGGCGCAGGTCTGCAGCAGCTGGAGAGCCACCAACAGCATGATCGGTTTCTTGTACGGGCCGAGACAGGCCCGCAGGAGTTTTATGAGCACGCGTGTCTCTCGGAGTCGGCAGGAGGTCGGGAGTCGACTCATTTTCCGGCAAGGCCCGGGGTGACAGCGAACGTTTTTCCTCAAGCCCAGGTCAAAAACGAGACCCGGTCCACCTGCCGGAGACCGAACCTCCGGCCGGAGGACCGGCCTTGTCACCCGGAGCTGTCGTATCAGAGCGAGGAGTCGAACGCCCCGGGATGGGTCTGGTCCCGCGTCGCCCGGTACTGCTGCCGCACGGCCTGACCGACCGGCAGTTCCTCGCCCGGCTCCAGCACCTGCGCCGCCGCGCCCTGCCAGGCCGGGGGGGTGCGCGGATCGAGCGTCCCCTGCGAGACCCCCAGCGCCCAGGCCGCCTGCCGGGCCGCACCCAGCGCCGCGTACTCGGCCGGCTGCGGTACGACGACCTGCGTACCGAACAGCGCGGGCGCGAGTCCCTGCACGGCGGGCAGCTCGGCCGCCGCACCCAGCAGGAACACCCGCCGGACCTCGACCCCGCGGCCGCGCAGCACATCGAGTGCGTCGGCCAGCGAGCACAGCATCCCCTCGAACGCCGCCCGCGCCAGATGCTCCGGCTTCATCGACTCCCGCCGCAGTCCGCTCAGCGTGCCGGCGGTGTGCGGCAGATGCGGGGTGCGCTCGCCTTCCAGATACGGCAGCAGTACGAGTCCGGAGGCACCCGGCGTCGACTTCAGCGCCAGCGCGGACAGCTCCTCCAGACCCTCCAGGCCCAGCATCTCGGCGGTCCCCCGCAGCGCACGCACCGCATTGAGCGTATATACGACCGGCAGATGCATCCCTGTGGCATCCGCGAACGACGTGATCATGCCGGACGGATCGGCGAGCGCCTCGTGGTGCACCGCCATCACCGAACCCGAGGCTCCCAGCGACACCACCGCGTCGCCGGGCCCGACCCCGAGCCCGAACGCCGCTGCCATCGTCTCGCCGGTGCCGGCCGAGATCAGCAGCCCCTCAGGCGTCGTCCCTGCCGCGTCGGCGGGACCCAGCACCTCAGGCAGCCCGGCCTGGTGCCCGAGCGCCAGCTCCACCAGATCGGGCCGGTACGCCCCGCTCCCCGCCGACCAGTACCCCGTCCCCGACGCGGCACCCCGGTCGGTGGTCCGCCGGTTCGGCCGGCCCAGCAGCTGCCAGACCAGCCAGTCGTGCGGCTGCAGGACCGAAGCGACCTGCTGCGCCGCCTCCGGCTCGGTCCGTGCCAGCCATCGCAGCTTCGACACCGGTTGCGCGGCCTGCGGTACGGCCCCGACCGCCTGGGCCCAGGCCTGCCGCCCGCCGAGCCCGTCGATCAGATCGGCCGCGGCGACCTGCGCCCGCTTGTCGTTGCCGAGCAGCGCCGGACGTACGAGGTTGCCCTGCCGGTCGAGCGGCACCAGACCGTGCTGTTGCGCGGACACGCCGATGGCCTGGACGCCTTCGAGCAACCCGCCGGTGGCCGCCTCACCGAGTGAGAGCAGCCACACCTGCGGATCGACCTCGGTGGCCTTCGCCTCGACGGGATGTGCGGCGTACCCCTGCCGGAGCACGGCACCCGTGTCCGCGTCGCAGACGACGATGTGTGTGAAGGCCGAAGAACTGTCCAAGCCGGCGACTATGCCCATGGTGAAGATTCTGCCGCACCGCAGGAGCTTTCCCGTACGGAAGGCGGGCGGGGCCCCCTGTCACGTATTGCTGGTGCCCCAGTCGTCCTCGACACCCTGGCCCTGGCTCCGCTCCCGCACCGACCGCACCCGCTCGACCACCGAGGCGGGCACCTTGTCACCGACCTTCACGCTCACCGCGTGGTACGCCTTGCCTGCGAACTCGCGGCTGCTCTGTGCCGCGGACTCGGCGGTATTGCGCACGGCCGGGTTCTGGGCGATCTGACGTGCGGACTTCTTCAGCTGCTCGTAGCGCTCGCGTCCGGCCCGAGTGCCGATGACGTAACCGAGGGCCAGGCCGGCGATGAACGTGAGCCGGTACCGCATGGCTGCCACCCTTCTCCTGCTCCGTGCTTGCTGCGTATGTGCTCGGTGCGACATGTGCTGCCCGCCTACCCGCCAGAGCCCGAGATCACCCGGGGCGATACCGATTGGCGGAGCACCCCCCTGCTTGCGCTAATGTATGTGTCGCAGCGAACGCGCGCCGCCCGGCAGCAGCCAGGCAGGTAGGGTTCGGTGCAAACGCAGCAATCCCCTGTAGCTCAATTGGCAGAGCAGCCGGCTGTTAACCGGCAGGTTACTGGTTCGAGTCCAGTCGGGGGAGCGCGATCCCCTGTAGCTCAATTGGCAGAGCATTCGGCTGTTAACCGGAGGGTTACTGGTTCGAGTCCAGTCGGGGGAGCGGAACGGAAGAGGGCCCTTCGGGGTCCTTTTTCGCGTGCCGGGCCGAAGGTGGTTCGACGGTCGATGCCGGACTCTTCGGTGTCTGCTTCACGCCCTCCGGAACCGGGCAGCCGACAGCGCAGTCCTCAAGGTCAGGCGAAGCCGACCATCCGGAGCGAGAGATCGTATGACCGGCTATGCTGCGGCAGACGGCGCGCACACATGTACGCGCCACGCCGAAAAGGGGCGGTAGCTCAGCCGGTTAGAGCAGCGGACTCATAATCCGTCGGCCGTGGGTTCGAGTCCCACCCGCCCCACTACGGCGGCCGCAGCGCAGGAACGTTCCAGCCTCCTGGAAACAAGGATGCACGCGCGGCAGCGTCGAACGTGCAAGACACGCTGAAGGTCCTTCATGGGCCTCCTGTCGGCCCGGAGGGCTGACGGATCGAAGCAGGACGGAGCCCCGGCCGCACATGCGGCCGGGGCTCCGTCCTGAGCGCTGTCCCGTAATCCCTGGTGGATCGGCGCGTGGCGTCGGATGCGGTGCATCACAAGGCGGAGGGCGTCCTCATGTCGTACGTGTGCGGGCGCTCCGGCAACGCAGCGCGGTGCCGTAGCTGTCGTCGTGCGCCCGCCAGGGCTCACGGGCCGGCCCTCAGGTTCCGTGCGGAGCCCGAACTCGGCACGCACCGCCCGGTTTCGTCCGGGCATGCGCCAAGTGGGACGGCTGTCACCGGTGTTGAGAGGGCATGCGGCAGCTGTGGCGTCCCGCGGCTGCGCCTTGACGATCGGTACGGCCAATCTTCTTTGCGTGAGCAACGCGCATCGCTCGTCGTGACTCCGGGCGGACTGTCGAACGGCGGCGGCGCACCGTCACACTCCGGGACCGTTCCGTCGCGCCCCGTCCATGCCCGCGGGTGCCTGTCGGCTGTCGACCCCGATCTCCGGGGGGTGAGGGGTTACCGCGGGCCGATGTCGTCAGGGAGGGTGCGGGTGGGCCCCGTTGTGCCGATGAGGCGCCCCGCGGGCCACTTTCAGCCCGCCTGTCGAGCAGGGTGATGCCTCGAATATTTGCCTAGAAATATGGCTTTTGCCCGAATTCATACGCGTACGACTTGTTGGTCCCGTTGAGGCGTCGTAGTGTCGATAGTGCCGCGGCAGAAACAGGGTGCGGCATACCAAACTTCCCAAAGGAGGCGAAGATGAACGTTCGTGACGTCTTCCGCCATGGGGGTGGCAGGGGTCGCTGGGGTGGCTGGGGCGGCTACGGCGGCTACGGCGGCTACGGCGGCTACGGCTTCGGCTTCGGCCGACGTGGACGCTTCGGGCGTCGAGGCCGCGGCTACGGCGGCTACGGCGGCTACGGCGGCTACGGCGGCTACGGCGGCTACCGCTAGGCCTACCCAGAATCCCCAAACCCCTTACACGAGGCTGGCCCGCGCAACCGCGCGGGTCACGCCTCGTGGTTTTGGGGCCCGCGCCCCAGGGCCTCCCGTTCGGATCATGTCGACCTGCGGCCCGGCCCCTGGCAGGCGTTCCGCAGGCGCTCTTCAAGCTGAATCACGACGGCATCGCAGATCGAGCCGTGATCCGGCCCCGATCCGGGAACAGGCTCTGGCGGCGGTCCGCATTCCGCCCTCCTCAGTGATGTGAGGCCCATGCGCCTTCTCGGCCCCCTCGCGCGCCCCGACGAGCCGCCCCCGGAATCGGTGACGGACGTTCCGATCCGTACCGATCCCATCAGCGTGGTGCGGTCGTTCCGACGGTTCTGGCCGCTCACCTATGGCGACCGGCGCTGGCTCGTGCTCATCTGCGCGCTCGCGAGCGTGACCGCGATCGCCGAGACCATCACCATCCTTCTCTTCGCGGAACTGACCGACAACGCTCTGCAGCAGGGATCCGTCAGCGCCTTCTGGAAACCTGCCGGTCAGTGGCTCACCGTGGGCGTCATCGGTGCGATCGTGGGGTATCTCTGCAGCTCGCTCGCGGTCTGGACCGCCGAACGCTTCGTGATGCGGCTGCGGGCCCGCGTCTTCAGCCATCTGCAGACGCTGCCGCCCCACTTCTACCAGCGCAATCGCCGCGGTGACCTGGTCGAGCGGCTCACCGGCGATGTGGAAGCCATCGAAGCCCTCGTGGTCTCCGGCATCGTCGGGGCTGCGACCGCTCTCTTCAACACGTTCTTCTACGCTGCCGCCGCGGTGTGGCTGAGCTGGAAACTGGCCCTCGCCACCTTTGCCATGGTCCCGCTCTTCTACCTCGTCACCCGCGTGTTCACGGAGCCTCTGCGCGCAGTGTCCCGGCGCGCACGTGCGGCGGACGGTGCCATCACTGCCGTGGTCGAGGAGACGCTGGTCAACGTCGTCATGACCCAGGCGTACAACCGGCAGCACGACGAGGAGGAACGGCTCCTCGGCAAGGCACGTGCCCGGTTCAAGGCGACGGTGAGAGGCACTCGGCTCGCCGAGCTCTACGAGCAACTCGTGGAGGTCCTCGAAACCGTGTGCGTCCTGGCGATCATCGGTCTGGGTGCGTGGCAGATCTCCACGGGCGGGATCACACTCGGGCAGCTCCTCGCCTTCGCCGCCTTCATCGGCTCCCTCTACCCACCGATCCGCTCCCTGGGCCAGCTCGGTCTGACGGCCACCGCCGCGACCGCCGGAGCCGAGCGGCTTCTGGAGATCCTCGACACCGAGCCGACCGTCACCGACCCGGGCGCATCCGTCGCGGCCCCGACCCGGCCGCGCGCCGTCGGCGAGGTGGAGGCGCGGCAGGTCGACTTCCACTACCCCGGCAACCCGGAACCGGTTCTCCGCGATCTCTCGTTCACCGCGGTCCCCGGTGAACTGCTGGTCATCACCGGCCCCAGCGGCGCCGGCAAGTCGACCCTCGCCGCTCTGCTGCTGAGGTTCTACGACCCGGACTCCGGCAGCATCCGGCTGGACGGCACATCCGTGGACCAGCTGCCGCTGACCTATCTCCGCCGGAACATCACGCTGCTGCCGCAGGACACCCTCGTCCTGCACGACACCATCGAGCAGAACATCGCGTGCGGGCGCACCGATACGACCCTGCGTGACATCGAGGAGGCCGCGCGGGCGGCCGACGCGCACGACTTCATCCGTGCCCTTCCCGACGGCTACGACACCGTCGTCTCACCCGGCACGTCCCGGCTCTCCGGAGGCCAGTTGCAGCGCATCGCGATCGCCCGGGCCATGGTCCGCGACGCGCCCGTTCTCCTCCTCGACGAGCCCACCACCGGCCTGGACGCGCTGGCCGCACAGCGCATCCTCGGCCCGCTGCGGCGCCTCGCCGAGGGACGCACCACCATCGTCATCACGCACGACCTGGCACTCGCCGCCGACGCCGACCGCATCCTGGTGCTGGACGAGGGGCGTCTGGTGGAGTCGGGCACGCACACCCAACTGCTCGGCCGGAGCGGCCTGTACGCCACGCTGTTCGACGCCAAGCCCGCGCGTCGCAACGGCACCGTGAACGCACACGCCAAGCATGCGCGCCCATCGGGAATCCATTGGCGGTAGGCCCTAGGGAGACCGGCTCCGGACCGGTCGTTACCATCCGCTGTGACCGAAACGACCGAAGAACCTGTACATCGCACGCGCATACTCGCCGACCTGACGCCGCTGCGGACCTCGCCCGACTACCGGCGGCTCTGGTTCGGTAACACGGTCTCCTGGATCGGGCAGGGGATGACGGCGCTCGCCGTGTCGCTCCAGGTGTACGACATCACCGGGTCCGCCTTCTCGGTCGGGCTCATCGGGTTCTGTTCGTTTCTGCCGTTGGTCGTCTTCGGGCTGTACGGCGGCGCCGTCGCGGACACCGTCGACCGGCGCAAACTGGGGCTGGCCAGCTCCTCCGGTTCGTTCGTGCTCGCCGTCGCACTGGTCGCCGCGACCGTCGCCGGGGTCGAGCAGTTGGGGCTGCTGTACGCGGTCGTCGCCCTGCAGGCGGTCTGTTTCGCGCTCAACTCACCGGCCCGCAGCTCGATGGTCGCGCGCCTCCTGCCGGCCGAGCAGCTGCCCGCCGCCAACGCGCTCAGTTCCATCACCAGCACCACCGGTGCACTGGTCGGGCCGATGCTGGGCGGGCTCATGGTCGGCTGGTGGGGCTACCGGGCCGCGTACACCGTCGACGCCGTCACCTTCACCGCCGCGCTGTACGCGATGTGGCGGCTGCCCTCGATGCTCCCCGAGCGCGGGGACGACGCGGGGAGCGAGAAGCGGGCGTCCGTGGCGGGCGGCCTGCGGTTCCTGGCGGCACGGCCCGTTCTGCGGATGACCTTCTTCACCGACCTGTGCGCCATGGTCCTCGCCCACCCGCGGGCGCTCTTCCCGGTCGTCGCCGTGGTCTGGTACGGCGGTGACGCGAAGACCACCGGGCTGCTGGTCGCGGCTCCGGCGCTGGGCGCACTGCTCGGCGGGGTGTTCTCCGGCTGGCTGAGCCGGATCAGACGGCACGGGCTCGCGGTGATCGCCGCCGTGGCCTGCTGGGGCAGCGCCATCGCCGTCTTCGGGCTGACCCGGCAGCTCTGGCTCGGGCTGGTCCTGCTGGCGCTCGCCGGCTGCGCGGACACCGTCTCGATGGTCTTCCGGAACACCATGCTCCAGGCGGCGGTGCCGGACGAGATGCGGGGGCGGCTGCAGGGCGTGTTCATCGTCGTGGTGGCGGGTGGGCCGCGGCTCGGGGACTTCCTGGCCGGTTCGGTGGCCGATCTGGCGTCCCCGACGGTGGCGGCGACCGGGGGCGGCATCGCTTGCGTGGTCGCGGTGTCGCTGCTCGCGCTGAAGTGGCGGGGGTTCGCCCGGTACGACGCCCGGGACGCACAGCCCTGACAGGCCGGGGCGGCCACCCGGGCCGACCGGCCACGTGGGGCCGGTCACGGGTGCGGGCCGACCGGCCCCCGGCGGCGTGGCTCCTCCGCTCAGGCGGTCGCGTCGGAGAACTTCGGCATCTCGCCCTCGGCCGTCTTGACGTCGATCACGGAGAACGCCGCGCCCTGTGGATCGCTCAGCGCCGCGAACCGGCCGAACGGGCTGGTCATCGGACCGAACCGGAGGATCGCCCCGCGCTCCGTCGCCTTCGCGACCGCCGCGTCGCAGTCCTCGACGGTGAAGTACACATTGAGGTACGGCGGTACCTCGGGCGGGAAGTCGTCCGGCATCTTCATCCGCCCCAGGACCGGGTCGGCGCCCAGGTCGTAGAGCGCGAAGTCGATCGCGTCGTCCTGCATCTGCTTCACGCGGTACGGGAAGACAGCGGGGAAGAATGCGTCCGACTTCGCCGGGTCCCGGGTGAACACCTCGGCCCAGCAGTACGCGCCCGGTGTGGCCCTGGCCTCGAACCCTTCGTGCTGCCCCGCCTGCCACACACCGAAGACCACCCCGCCCGGGTCGCGGGCCAGTGCCATCGAGCCGAAGTCGCCGACCTGCATCGGCTCCATCAGCACCTCGCCACCGCTGTCGCGGATCTTTGCGGCGGTGGCCGCGGCGTCCGGCGACGCGAGGTACAGGCACCATGCCGACTGCCCTTCCTGGCCGGGCATCGGGGGTACGACGGCGGCCACCGCCTTGCCGTTCGCGTACGCCTGGGTGTAGTTGCCGAACTCCGATGACGACTCACCGAACGTCCACCCCAGCACGTCACCGTAGAAGCTCTTCGCCCCTTCGACATCGGTGAACATCGCGTCCGCCCAGCACGGGGTGCCCTCTGGTTCCACAGCCATGGTTGCGCTCCTGACTCGGTGATTCGGTCCGGTTTTTCACGCTAAGGGCTGTCCCGTGGTGCCTGGTGGATCGGCGCGCGGCGTCAGTACCGGGGGCACGCGGGCGTTCCGGCAACGCGGCGAGGTGCCGTGGCTGTCGTCGTGCGCCCGCATCACGGGACAGCCCTCGGCCGGCCGTCCCGCACACCTCCCGCCGAACTACCCGTCGGCGGCCATGGCCTCCGGGGACGCTATGCCGCGGGCGACCCCCAGCCCCACCAGGTCCTGGGGGCGCAGGCGCAGCTGGTCGGCCGTGGCGTGCACGGCGTCGGGGGAGCGCTTCAGGATGGCTGCCGCGAGCTCCGGGGCGATGACGGAGAAGTAACTGTCCGGGGTGACATATGTGTTCTCCGGCGCCGCCAGGGCGAGTGCCCCGCCCGAGCCGCCCTCGCCGATCACCAGCGTCGTCACCGGGACCCGGGCCTGGGCGATCGCCGCGAACGCATCGGCGATGGCGGCCCCCGCGCCCGCCCGTTCCGCCTCGGCGTCGTTCGCCGCCCCCGGGGTGTCGATCAGAGTCAGGACAGGGACGCCGAGCCGGTCGGCGAGCCGGATCACCCGGGCCGCGGTGCGGTAGCCGGCCGGGCGGGTCGCGGTGCCGCACTGGGCGACGTACGCGATCGGCCGGCCGCCGCGCACCCCGAACCCGCAGAGCAGTCCCGGATCCGTACCGCCGCACCGGTCGCCGCTGAGCGGCAGCAGGTGGTCGAAGTATGCGTCGAGATACGCCCCCGCACGCGGCCGGGCCGAGGAACGGGCTTGCCGCACCGCCTCCCAGCCGGTCGCCGGCAGCCCGGTGGCCGCGAGAGCGCCCGGGACCGGCGCGGGGACGCGGGACTCGTCGATGCCTGCCGCCCCCAGCGCGCCCAGCCACCGCGCCAGCGTCCGTGGCAGCTCGTCCGCGTGGACGACCGCGTCGATCTGGCCCGCCGCCAGCTGGCCCTCCGCGGCGTACGCCGACGGGTCCGCGCCCACCGGCCGCACCCGCGATCCGGCGAACCCGATCTGGGCCCCCGGCAGCGCCAGGATCACATCGGCGCCCGCCCCCAGCGTGGCCCAGCCGCCGCCCGTCGTCGGATCGCGCACGATCGCGAGCTGCGGCAGACCCGCCGCCCGCAGCCGTGCCGAGGCGCGTGCCACCCGCTGGAGCTGGGTGAGCGCGATCATGCCCTCCTGCATCCGGCTGCCTCCCGTCGCGACGATCGAGACGAGCGGCAGCCGCCGGGTGAGCGCGGCACCGTACGCGGCTTCCAGCAGGTCCCCGGTGCGCTGCCCCAGCGATCCGCCCAGGAAGCCGAACTCGAACGAGACCATCACACACGGCCGGCCGCCGACCGTGGCAAGGCCGTGGACGACGGACTCCTCCTCGCCCGTACGTGCCGCGGCGCGGGCCCGGGCGTCCGCGTAACCCGACCAGGAGAGCGGACCGTCCGCCGGTATCTCCGCGCCGGGCGGGGTGTCGGCCTCGGTGAAGCCGTCGGTGACCGCCGCGATCGCCTGCCGTGCCGTCAATCGCCTACGCACCGAGCGACCGCTTCATGATCTTGCCCATGTCGTTGCGGGGCAGCGCCTCCAGATAACGGACCGTGCGCGGGCGTTTATGGGGGGCCAGCTGGGCCGCCACGTGGTCCGCGAGCTCGGCCTCCGTGGGCGGCGCGGCCGGGTCGGCCGGCACCACCCAGGCGACGATCCGCTCGCCCAGATCCGGGTCCGGCTCCCCGGTGACGGCGGCCTCGCGGACACCCGGGTGGGCCAGCAGCGCGTTCTCGATCTCGCCCGCGCCGATCTTGAAGCCGCCGCTCTTGATCAGGTCGGTGGCCTTGCGGCCGACGATCCGTACATAGCCGTCGGCGTCGAGGGAGGCCATGTCTCCGGTGCGGAACCAGCCGTCCTCGGCGAAGGCGGCCGCCGTCGCGTCGGGGCGGTTCAGATAGCCGGCGAAGAGGTTCGGGCCGCGTACCTGGATCTCGCCCACCGCGCCCTCGGCCGTAGGATCGCCGAGCGGGGTGCCGTCCTCCTCGACGAGCCGGAGTTCGACGCCCCGAAGCGGTACGCCGACAGTCCCGGGGCGAGGCTCGCCGTCCGCCCGGATGCTCGTGTTCATCAAGGTCTCCGTCATGCCGTACCGCTCGATCACGCGGCGGCCGGTCGCCGCCGCGATGCGTTCGTGGTCATGGACCGGAAGCGCGGCCGACCCCGATACCAGCAGCCGGGCCCCGGCGAGCGCCTCCGCCAGCGCCAGCCCGGCCGCGGCCGGTGCCGACGTACCGAGTGCCTCGGCGATCCGGTGGTACATCGTCGGTACGCCGAACAGCATCGTGGCGCCGGACGACAGTTCCCGGGCCACACCCTCGGTGGAGAACCGCCCCAGATGCCGCACGGATCCGCCCAGGCGCAGCGGCCCGAGCACGCCCAGGATCAGGCCGTGCACGTGGAACAGCGGCAGCGCGTGCACAAGGGCGTCGTCGCCGGTCCACTGCCAGGCGTCCGCCAGCGCGTCCAGCGAGGCGGCGATCGCGCGGCGGGGCAGGATCGCACCCTTGGGCGGACCCGTGGTGCCGGAGGTGTAGACGATCAGGGCGGGGGACTCGGGGGAGGGTTCGGGGAAGACGACGCCGTCGGCCGCCGCTGCCGTGTCGACATCCTTACGGTCCAGCGCGGCCAGCGCCGGCGGGAGCACGTCGCCCGTCCCGGCCAGCACCGCCGACGGGGCGCTGTCGGCCACGATGTGCGCCAGTTCGCGTGGGCCGCTCTTCGGGTTGAGAGGGACGGCGGGCACCCCGGCTCGCAGCGCCGCCACCACCGCGACGACGGTCTCGGCGGTCGGCGTGGCCCAGACGGCGACCCTCCCCGCTCCCGCGAGCCGCGCGGCGAGCGCGTCGGAGGCCGCGGCCAGCTGTGCGTACGTCAGGGTGTGTTCACCGAACCGGACGGCTTCCCGGGAGGCCGCGGGACCGGATCCGTCGTGCAGCGCAGGCAGAAGAGAAGTCACCTTCCGACCCTAAGGGCTGTGCCGTGGAGCCGGGTCGGGCATCCTCTGCTGCCTCTGAATGTTCCGCATCCGCCCGTACGCGTACACGCATCCGGCCAGCGCGAGGTCCGACAGCAGCATGAAGCCGATCGAGTACGAGTCCTTCGCGCTGTAGATCGCGCCCATCACCAGGGGCGGTACGAAGCCGCCGAGTCCGCCCATCGCGCCGACGATTCCGGTGACGCTGCCCACCTGCGGCTGTGGCGTCACCTGCGAGACGAGGGCGAAGATGCTGCCGCTCGACGTGCCCAGACCGGCCGCCATGCACAGCAGCACGATCGCACCGCCCGGTGACAGTCGCGGGTCGAAGGCCTGGACGATCGCCGTCAGCGCGGCCAGTCCCAGCGCCGCCGAGGTGATCAGCGCCGGGTGGATGTGGTCCGAGAGCCAGCCGCCGATCGGCCGGAAGATGACGGTGACCAGTGCGAACCCGGCGGCCTTCGTGCCGGCGTCGGTCGCCGAGAGGTGGTACCAGGTCTTCAGATACGTGGGCAGATAGACACCGAACGCCACGATGCCGCCGAAGCCGATCGCGTACAGCGCGGAGAGTTCCCAGGTGACCCGCAGGCGCCCGGCCTCGCCGAGCCGGCGGGTGAGTGACGCGATCGGTACCTTCCGGTCCGGGTGATCGGTGATCAGCACCGCGGCCAGGGCCGCGTACACCACCAGTGCGGCGGCGACGACGAGGAACGGGAGGTTGTCGCCGCGCTCGGCGAGCCGCGGCGTGAAGTATGCGGAGAGTGCGACCCCGCCCATGCCCATGCCGAACACACCGAGGGCCAGCCCTCGCTGGGATGGCGGGAACCACGAGTTGACCAGCGGGATGCCGATCGCGAACGTGGTGCCGCCCAGCCCCAGCAGGAAGCCCACGACGAGCATCGCGCCGTACGAGTGCCGAGCCGGGATCAGCAGCAGGACCGGAATGACGGTCAGCGCCGAGACCAGCGGGAACATCAGCCGGGCGCCGTACTTGTCGGTGAGCGCCCCCGCCGCGATCCGGCCCAGCGAACCGATCAGCACCGGCACGGCGACCAGCAGCGACTGCTGGAACGAACTAAGCCCGAGTCCGAATTCCCCCGACAGCGGCGCGATCAGATTCCAGGCCCAGAAGGTCAGCGCGAAACCGATCGTGGCCACCACAAGGTTGCGGTATGCGACGGCGGACGGCCGAGCCACCGTTGCGGGGGACTGCTTGACGGCTGCTTCCACCCTGCAAGTCAAGGCCGGTCGTCCCCCGGGGGCCCGTCGGACTGCGCCATGCGGAGGTACGGGAGGCCCCGTGGCGGGCCGTCGTGGTCTCCGCAGTCATAATCCGGCACAAGCTGCGACAATCGCGGTATGGACCGTCTGGACAGGGAAATCCTCAGCGTCCTCCAGGAGGACGCGCGGATCTCGTACCGCGATCTGGGGGTACGGGTCGGCCTCAGTGCCAATGCCGCGGCCGACCGGGTGCGCAGGCTGCGCCGCGACGGAGTCATCCGCGGCTTCACCGTGATCATCGACCCGGCCGCCGACACCCGAACGGGCCTGGTCGTCTTCATCGATGTGACGCTGCGTATCGACACCACCAACGAGGTGTTCGAACGGGCGGTGCTCTCGCTGCCCGGCATCACCGAAGTGGTGCACGTGACCGGCGGACACGACTATCTCGTACGGGCCACGGTCGCCGACACCGCCGCCCTGGACGGACTGCTGCGCCGTCTCAAGCGGGAAGCGGGCGTCGCCCACTCCAGCACCCGGGTAGCGCTCAGAGCGGCGCCTGCCAGGTGAACGTCGTGGAGCGCGAGCCGTCGTCGCCACGCCCGTCGTCGGCGACCGCCAGCCGGACCGCGGCCCGCCCGTCGGACAGCCGCGCCGTCGCGTCCACCTCCACCTCGATGGCCGACACCCCGGTCCGCCGGTGCGCCGCCGCGAGCGCGCCGCGCAGTGCCGTGAGGAGCTGCCGGTCCGCGGGCTGCCGCACAAGTGAGTCCACCGCCCCGATGAACTGCACCGACGGCTGGAAGCCGAGAACGGCGGCCGCACCCCCGGTCTCCCGGAGCACCCGGCCGCGGAAGGTGCTGGGTGCATCGGTGGGAGGCTGCTGGAGGGCGAAGATCGCGGTCCGTACTTCCTGAATGGTGGAGTTCAGCTCGTCGACAGCCCGGGTGAGCAGCTCGGCCGTCTCCGGGGCGGCCGCCCGGCGGCGGGTCGACTCCAGCATCATCTCGGTCGCGAAGAGCCGCTGGACGACGAGATCGTGCAGATCGCGGGCGATCCGGTCTCGGTCCTCGTACACCGCGAGCTGTTCCCTGTTGTGCTGCGCGTCCGCCAGCACCAGGGCCAGCGCGGCCTGCGAGGCGAACTGGGTGGCCAGCAGCCGGTCCACGGCCGTGTACGGGCGGCCGCCGCGCCGCCGGGGCAGTGCGAGGGTGCCGATGAGCCTGCCGCCGCTCTGCAACGGCAGCATCATGCTGGGACCGAACCGGGTACGCACATGCGTCGTCATCCGCGGATCGGTCGCCGAGTCGTCGATGAAGACCGGCTCACCGCCCAGCAGCTGCACCAGCACGGGGGAGCCAGGCTCGATGGTGGTGCCGACGATGCCGGCCGGGTCGTCGAGCGTGGACGCGGTGACGATCTCCATCCCGCCGTTCTCGGTCGGCTGGAGGATCACCCCGGCCGAGGCATCGGCGAGAATGCGGGCCCGCTCGGCAACGGTCATCAACGCGTCCGTCGCGTTCGTGCCGCCCAGCAGGGCCGTGGTGACGGCCGCCGCGCCCTCGATCCAGCGCTCCCGTTGGCAGACCGTCTCGTACAGCCGGGCGTTGCCGATCGCGATCCCGGCCTGAGCGGCGAGGACCTGCAGCAGCGCCATGTCCGTATCGGTGAAGTGTCCGGTGCGTTTCTCGGTGAGATAGAGATTGCCGAACACCTCGCTGTGCACCCGGATGGGCGCTCCGAGGAAGGAACGCATCCGTGGATGGCCGGGCGGCACGCCGCTGGAGCGCGGGTCGGCGGTCAGATCGTCCGAGCGCAACGGTTCGGGTTCCTCGACGAGCACGCCGAGCAGCCCCGAGTGCCCGTCCGGGAAGCGGCCGATGCGCTGCCGTTCGGCATCGGTCAGACCGGAGGTGAACAGTTCGGTGATGGTGCTGCGGTGGGGGTCGAGGACGCCGAGCGCGCCGTACCGGGCCTCGGTGAGCGCGGTGGCGGTGTCCACGATCTGCTGGAGGGTGGCCCGCAGTTCGAGATCGGTGCCGACGCTGAGCACCGCTTCCAGGAGTGCCGGCAGTTTGCGGGGCCGGCTGCTGGGGGGCCCGCCCGCCGCACCCCGGCCTTCGCTCTCGTAAGTCATCCGCCGCCCCGACGGCCGTCAGGCGGCCAGCGGGTTGAGGACCATCGGCTCGACCTTGCCGTCCAGCATGGCGCCGAGCCCCAGGACGGCGCACACATCGGGGCGCTCCGCGATGTGTACCGGCATGCCCGTCGCGTCGCGCAGCATCTGGTCGAGTCCGGGCAGCAGGGCACTGCCGCCGACCATCATGATCCCGCAGTCCGCGAGGTCGGCCACCAGATCGGGCGGGCAGTGGCGCAGCACCTTGCCGAGACCGTCGAGGACCGCGGTCAGCGGGGTGTGGATGGCGCGCCGCACGGCGGCGGTGTCGACCTGCACCGAGCGGGCCAGACCGGTCACGACGTCACGGCCATGGATCTCGGTCACGGCCGGCCCGTGCGAGGTCAGGCCGTTGCCGCTGAGGGCCAGCTGCAACGGGCGTACCGACTGGCTCGGCAGCATCAACTCGTGCTGCTGGCGCAGATGCTGGATCACCGCGTGGTCGATGGCGTCGCCGCCGATCGGGATCCGTACGGCGGTCACGATCGACCCGAGCGAGAGCACGGCGATCTGCGTGGTCGCCGCCCCGCACACCATGATCATGCTCCCGACCGGCTGCTCGACCGGGAGATCGCAGCCGACCGCCGCCGCAAGCAGGGTGTCGACCAGCTCGACCCGCCGGGCGCCGAGCCCGACCAGGGTCTCGATGGTGGCGCGCTGGGCGAGCGGATCGCTGTCGTGCGGGCTGCAGGCGGCGGCGCGCAGCCGCGGCTTGCGGCGCAGCTGACGGCGGAGCTTCTCGCCGAGCAGATGGCGGAGCATGCGCTGGGCCATTTCGATGTCGATGACCGAACCGCCGGAGACCGGACGGACCACCCGGATGTAGTCGGGGGTGCGGCCTGTCATCTTCTCGGCGAGCTCGCCGACGGCGATGAGCGAGCCGCTACGGGTGTTGATGGCGGCGGCACTCGGCTCGTCGACGACGAGTCCGAGCCCTTTGATGTAGACGCGGGTCCGGGCGGCCCCGAGGTCGACGGCGACGTGGCAGCGGCGCAACTGCTCAAGACTGACGGTCACGGCAGGTCTCCCGGGAGCGCTGATGGGCGGTGCCGGCGGCGGCCGGCCCTCTTCGCATCGTGCGGCGCGCGCGGTCCCGGCGCCCGCTGGGATGGGCCATCAGGGGGTGCGGAGCTGACGGATTGCCAGGTCAGGGCCGGGGTGTGCCCTGGAGCAGTCGCTGGAACAGCCCCCAGGTGAACTCGGCGACGTACGGCGCACCCGTCCTGGGGTCGGTGATGGCGAGCGCCCATCGGGTCGGTGCGCTGCCCTCCATCGGGCGGGCCGGCGGGAAAGCCCGGGCGACCTCGTCGACGGTGCACGACCAGGGGTGCAGATCGTCGATCGTGCGCAACTCGGGGCCGCTCGCCCCCGGGGCTCTGACCAGCCACTCGTTCCATACGGCCCCGCCCGGAGCGACCATCACCTCGAACCGCAGCTCAGGCCAGAGCGGCACCGGCCAGAGCAGGGCGTCGCACTCCAGATCACCGATCCGGTGGTGCGCGGAGGACTCGGGTTCGCCCAGCACCGAGCGGTAGCGGCGCAACGAGCCGCGGCCGGGGGGCGCCCGCACCATCGCCTGCCAGCGGCGGTTGGCCTCTCGCATCTCGGCGAGCGAGGCGCTGAGTTCGTGCCGGGCGTCCTCGACGAGGCCGGGCTGGTGGTCGGCCATCCGGCGGAGCAGGACGAGCTGGAACTCGTGTGGGCCAAAAGGGGCGGTGGTCATGGAATAAACGTTTCCACACAGGATCCTCACGTGACCGGCTTTCTCTGTTGTCCTATCGGCACTTAATCTGCGGGCGCCATGGATTACTGCCACCCGTGTCAGCGGCATCTCAACGGCGCCCTCGCCTGCGCCGGGTGCGGAACCCCCGTCGAGGCGCTGAGCCACTACGCCACGCCCGCCCTCTCCGGCCACGAACCGGACGCGGAGCGTGTGGAAGCCGTGCCGTCAGCGCCAGGCGGACGCCGCCGCCGGTCCCGCGGCGCCACCGAGCCCGCCGCGGGCGGGCGTGGCGCGCGCGCGTCCGGAAGCAGACGCGGGTCCGCGAACGCACGCGCGTCGGGGCGATCGCGTCGGGCGCGCCGCGATGAGCGAGGCGGCGCGGACGAGCGTGCTGCCGGGGACGAGCTGTTCGCCGAGGACGAGCTTGTCGCCAGGGAGCAACTCGTCGCGAGAGACGAGCGTGACCGCCGGGAACGACGAGGCGCCAGGGGGCAACGTGGCGGCCGGGGTGGGCGGGGCCGCCGTTCGCACCGCCGCCGCGGTCGTACCGCCCTGCTCGCCATCCTCGGTGTCGTGCTCGCCGCCGGGGCGCTGAGCCTCGCCGAGCTGGCGATCGAGCCGAAGGGTGACGACGGTGCCTCGGACTACGTACGCGAGGCCACCGACGTGACGACCGCGCCGGCGCCGAAACCCTCGTCGAGCCACGACATCGACCGCCCCGGACCGGTGGACAGTCCCTCCACCGTCCCCGTCACCGACGCGCACACCTCCGGCACCGGGCCTCCGGGCACCGCTACCGGCACCGGCGGCGCTGGGCCCGGAGGTGTGGGCTCCGCCCCGCCCGCGGCCACCACCACGCCCTCCGGCGGCGCCACGTCCTCCACGGATCCGTCGTCCGGACCGAGTCCCTCCGGATCGCCTCGCGACCCGTCGGGCACCCCGACCGGCCACCCGTCGAAGCCTCCGAACCCGCCTACACCCACGCCCAGCCCGACCAAGAGCGAGTCGTGCTGGCTCATCTTCTGCTTCTGAGGGCTGTGCCGTGATCCCCGGTGGATCAGCGCGCGGCGTCGAATGCGGCGCAGCGCGAGGCGGAGAGGCGCCCTCGTACCGGGCGCGTGCGGGCGCTCCGGCAAGGCGGCGGCGTGCCGTGGCCGTCCCCGTGCGCCCGCCGGAGGGCGCGGGGCGGCCCTTGGGCCTGCAGCTCTAGGGCTCCACGTCCGCACCCACCGCGTCCACACCCAGCATCCGTCGCAGCAGGTCCCGCAGCACCGCACGCTCCGCGTGCGACAGCTCGGCGAGCGGCTCGCGTGCGAAGCCGAGCGACTCGCGGAGCTGCAGCGCCGTCCGGGCACCCTTCTCCGTCGCGGCGGCCAGCTTCACCCGCCGGTCGACCGGGTCGGGCCGGCGCTCCACCAGGCCACGCGTCTCCAGCCGGTCGACGATCCCCGTCACGTTCGACGGCTCGCACTTCAGCTTCTGTGCGATCTTGCGCATCGGTGTCGGCTCCACGGAGAGCAGCCCGAGGACCCGAGCCTGCGCACCGGTGAGGGAGTGTGCGGCCGCGGCCCGGTCGTACTCCTCGTAGTAGCGCGCCACGACCGTGCCGATGAGCTCGACGACTTCGAGGGTCAGTGGGTCTGTTCGCGTGGTGGCCATGACACCCAGGATACCCAGTTACTTGACAACATGAAATATTCAGGAGCATGGTTGTTTCACGTCATGAAGCTTTTCTGCGACGCAACCCGGCGGACCGGACCCGGCGGGACCCGGCGGAACGCTTCCCCCACCCGTATGACATCGAGGAGAACCCGAGCCCATGTCTGCAGCACTTCCCACGTCGAGCCGTGAATGGCACCTTGTCGCCCGCCCCCACGGCTGGCCGAAGGCCGAGGATTTCGCGCTGCGTGAGGCCCCGGTCGCCGCTCCCGCCGAGGGCCGTGTCCTCGTCCGCAATCTGCACTTCTCGGTCGACCCGTACATGCGGGGCCGGATGAACGACGTGAAGTCGTACACCCCGCCCTTCAAGCTGGATCACCCCATGGAAGGCGGCGCGGTCGGCGAGGTCATCGCCTCAGGCGCCGAGGGAATCGCGGTCGGTGACCACGTCCTGCACGGTCTGGGCTGGCGCGAGTACGCCGACGTCCCGGCCCAGCACGCCGTCAAGGTCGACCCGGACCTGGCCCCGCTCTCCGCCTATCTCGGCGTGCTCGGCATGACCGGGCTCACCGCCTACGCGGGCCTCTTCGAGGTCGCGTCCTTCAAGGAGGGCGACGCCGTCTTCGTCTCCGGTGCCGCCGGTGCCGTCGGTAGCCAGGTCGGCCAGATGGCGAAGCTCAGGGGTGCCTCGCGGGTCATCGGCTCGGCCGGATCCGATGAGAAGGTCAAGCTCCTCGTCGAGGAGTACGGCTTCGACGCCGCCTTCAACTACAAGAACGGCCCGGTTGCCGAGCAGCTGCGCCAGGCCGCCCCCGACGGCATCGACGTCTATTTCGACAACGTGGGCGGCGAGCACCTCGAAGCGGCGATCTCCTCGCTCCACGTGCACGGCCGCGCCACCATCTGCGGAATGATCGCCCAGTACAACGCGACCGAGCCCACCCCCGGCCCGCGCAACCTCGCCCTCGTCATCGGCAAGCGGCTGCGTCTGCAGGGCATGCTCGTCGGCGACCACGCCGCGCTCCAGCCGCAGTTCGTCCAGGAGGTCGCCGGCTGGCTGGCCTCCGGTGAGCTGAAGTACCGCGAGACCGTCGTCGAGGGCATCGAGAACGGCTTCGACGCGTTCCTCGGCCTGATGCGCGGCGAGAACACCGGAAAGATGATCGTTTCCCTCGGCTGACAGCCGTTCGTCGTCACCGTTAGGCTCATCCGCAGGCCGTCGCGATCGTGGGCGCGAGTCGCGGCGCTACAGCAGAGGAAACCTCAGCATGGCCATTCAGGGAATAACCGTCGCGTACACCGGCGTCGCCACCGCGGAGAACGGCCGTGACGGCCGCGTCTCCTCCGACGACGGCCGGCTCGACGTCGTCGTCAACCCGCCGAAGGAGCTGGGCGGCAACGGTGCGGGCACCAACCCGGAGCAGCTCTTCGCGGCCGGCTACAGCGCCTGCTTCCAGGGCGCCCTCGGTGTGGTGGCCCGTCAGGAGAAGGCCGACATCTCCGGCTCCACCGTGACCGCCGCGGTCTCCATCGGCAAGACCGCCGAGGGTGGCTTCGGCCTGGAGGTCGCGATCTCCGCGACCATCCCGAACGTCGACACCGCCACGGCCCGGTCGCTCATCGAGAAGGCCCACCAGGTGTGCCCGTACTCGAACGCGACGCGCGGCAACATCAAGGTCGAGCTGTCGGTCGTCTGATCGTCCGCACTGCCTGTACGTGTGTGAGGGCCGCACCCCGCCGGGTGCGGCCCTCAGTCACGTACCGCCTTCAATTGCGTTCGATATATCGGACGTTGTTCGAAATTCTCGTGCTCGCCATTGACGCGCAAGCGCTTCGATCCTACGGTCCGTTCGAAGCCGCGGGAGCAAGCGGTGCGGACGCTGCCCGGCTCTTCGGCCCATGCCCGCGCTACCGCTGGGAGGACGGCGTCGGCCCCGTCGACGAGCGGCCGCGCCGCCTCGACCTGGCCTGGCGCGCCACCTAGACGAACCGTTTCGGGCTCTCCGAGTACATCGCGTTCCTGAAGAAGATCGGTCCGCGGGCCGAGCCCATGATGGCCGTCAACCTCGGCACCCGCGGCGTCCGGGAAGCCATCGAACTCCAGGAGTACGCCAACCACCCGGCCGGCACCGAACTCTCCGACCGCCGCATCGCACACGGCGACAAGGACCCCTTCGGCATCGGACTGTGGTGCCTGGGCAATGAGATGGACGGCCCCTGGCAGACCGGCCACAAGACCGCCGAGGAGTACGGGCGGCTCGCCGCCGAGACGGCGCGGGCGATGCGGCAGATCGACCCGTCCGTCGAACTCGTCGCCTGCGGCTCCTCGAGAAGATCGTCGAACACCAGGTGCTCGCGGACAGCGACCCGGACGCCCGCAACACCCTCACCGATCCGGACCGCGTCACCCCGCATCCGGCGCAGGACACGACGCTCGACGGTGCGGTGCTGAGGGCGACGCTGGAACCCATGTCCTGGAACATGATCCGCCTGACCTGGCCGAGGACGGACCGGCCGCCCGGAGATCGAGGATCGACCGCTCGGGGAAGTCCGGCCCGCCCCCCAACTCCCCGGTCAACGCACCTCCTACCGCCCCGGTTACGCTGACGCCATGCGCGATCTAGGGGTGGGTTTCAGCTATTTGATCAAGGGGCAGCGCTGGGTCGGCCGGCATGGACGCTGGTTCGGCTTCGGCCTGATCCCCGGCCTCATCACGCTCGTCGTGTACGCGGCAGCGCTCGTCGGCCTCGGCTACGGCGCCGACGACTTCGTGGCCTGGGTGACCCCGTTCGCCGACGACTGGTCCTCGCCCTGGCTCGGTCTGCTCCGGGTCACGCTCACCGTGCTGGTCTTCGCGCTCGGGCTGTTCCTCGCCGTGATCACGTTCACCGCCGTGACGCTGCTGGTCGGCCAGCCCTTCTACGAGTCGCTCTCCGAGCAGGTGGACCGGTCGGAGGGCGGCGACGTCCCTGAGTCCGGGCTGCCGCTCTGGCGCGAACTGTGGATCTCCGCCCGTGACAGCCTCCGCATTCTCGTCCGCGTCTCGCTGTACGCCGTACTGCTCTTCGCCCTCGGGTTCGTCCCGGTCGTCGGCCAGACCGTGGTCCCCGCGATAGGTTTCTGCGTCACCGGCTACTTCCTCGCCGAGGAGCTCACCGCGGTCGCGCTCCAGCGCCGCGGTCTGGTCCTGGCGGACCGGCTCGTCCTGCTCCGCGGCCGCCGCCTGCTGACCCTCGGTTTCGGAGTACCGCTGGGACTCGCCTTCCTGGTCCCGTTCGTCGCGGTGTTCCTGATGCCGGGTGCCGTCGCCGGGGCCACCCTGCTCGCGCGGGACCTGACGGCACCGCCCGCCGACGACGAGGACGCGGCCCCCTCCCCGTACAGCCTCGACAAGAACTGAGGACCGAGGAGACCCGGAGTCATGACCGAGATCATCGCCGTCGCCGTCATCACCGTCCTCGCCGTCATCAGCCCGGGCGCCGACTTCGCGATGGTCGTGCGCAACAGCTACCTCTACGGCCGGACGACCGGACTCCTCGCGGCCACCGGAGTCGCCGCGGGTGTCCTCGTCCATGTCACCTACACGATGCTCGGCGTCGGGCTGCTGATCGCGTCCTCGACCGCCCTGTTCACCGCGATCAAGCTGGCCGGTGCGGCGTATCTCGTCTACATCGGCGTACGGACGTTCTTCGCCCGCAACGATCTCGTCGTCGACCTGGAATCGAAGCCGGCCCTGACCCGGCTCGGGGCTCTGCGCACCGGCTTCCTGACCAACGCGCTGAACCCCAAGACCACACTCTTCGTCGTGTCGACCTTCACCCAGGTCGTCGGAGAGGACACCGGCCTGTGGCAGCAGGCCGGCTACGGGCTCTTCATGTCCGCCGCCCACCTCGGCTGGTTCGCACTGGTCGCGCTGTTCTTCTCGCACGAGCAGCTGCGCACCGCGATGCTGCGGTGGCAGAAGGTCCTCAACCGCGGCATCGGTTCGGTACTCATCGGGCTGGGCGTCACGCTGGGCCTCGCCCGCTGAGGGACGCCCGCCGCAAGCCGGTCAGCCGCTGTGCACGCCGGGTCCGTCCGGGGCGTCCGAGGGCTCCGGCCGCAACAGTCGCAGAAAGTCCGTCGCGGGCGAGTTACCCCTTCGGACACGGACTCGGCTACACCACCTGGGAGTACGAGTCCCTGGCCGCCACCCCCGACTCCGCCACGGTCCGCCTTCGTAACACGGGCACCCGCCACGGCGGCGAGACCATCCAGATCTACCTGGCACCGCAGTCCGGCAGCGCCGAACGGCCGGCCCGGTGGCTGGCCGGGTTCGCCCGCGTCGAGGTGGCGCCGGGCGAGACCGCCGAGGCCGTGATCGAGCTGGAGCGGCGGGCGTACGAACTTATGGGACGAGACGGCCTGCGACTGGACGCTCGTACCCGGCGGCTACGAGGTGCAGGCGGCACACTCGCTCGGCGACGTACGCCTGACGGCGGCCACGGAGATCAAGGAGTAGCGCCCCTCGGACGGAAGAGCCCCGGAGCGGTACCTGACCCCGACCCGAGGGCTCTCTCCCCCT
Organism: Streptomyces sp. NPDC005262; assembly: GCF_042872425.1. NCBI lineage: Bacteria > Bacillati > Actinomycetota > Actinomycetes > Kitasatosporales > Streptomycetaceae > Streptomyces > Streptomyces sp. NPDC005262. Next base: position 747,152 of record NZ_JBIAKK010000002.1, on the reverse strand, counting down.
GCCCGTCGTCCGCCGCATCAGCGCACCGAGAACCCGTACACCGTCGTCGACACGTACTCCTCGCCCGGCCGCAGCACCGTGCTCGGGAACTCCGGCCGGTTCGGCGAGTCCGGGAAGTGCTGCGTCTCCAGTGCGATACCGGCGCACGGCCCGTACGGCCGCCCGTCGAAGTGGTCGGCGGTGTACAGCTGCAGCCCCGGCTCTGTCGTCGTGACGGTCAGGACGCGCCCCGACACGGGGTCGCACAGTTCGGCCACCGGACCGTCGGCGGCGGTGTCCAGAACGAAGTTGTGGTCGTACCCGTCACCGACGGCCTTCGTCTCCCGGAAGTCGAACCGGGTTCCGTCCACCGGAAGGAACTCACCCGTCGGCAGCGACTCGGCGTCCGTCGGCGTGATCCGCTCCGCCGCGATCCGCAGCGTGTGCCCGACCGCGCTGCCGCTGTCGGCGCCGGCCATGTTCCAGTACGTGTGATTGGTCAGGTTCAGCACGGTCGGCGCGTCCGTCGTCGCCCGGTACGCGATGCGCAGCGCCCCGTCCTCGTCCAGGGTGTACGCGGCCGAGACCGCCAGCCGCCCCGGGAAGCCCTCCTCGCCGTCCTCCGCGACCAGGGAGAGCTCCACACCGTCGGTGAGCTGCCGCGCCTCCCACACACGCCTGTCGAAGCCACGGGTCCCGCCGTGCACATGGTTGCGCCCCTCGTTCCGGGTCACCCGGTGGGTCCGCCCGTCGAGTACGAAGGAGCCGCGCGCGATCCGGTTCGCGTACCGCCCGACCAGCGCCCCGAAATACGGACCGGAGGGCCTCTCGTACGCCGCGAGATCCGGCAGCCCGAGCGCCACCGGGGCCCGGACGCCGTCCCGCCCGGGCACCTCGACCGACTGCACGACGCCGCCGTACGTCAGGACGCGTACGCGCGTACCGGCCCGTTCCAGCGTCCAGCGGTGGACGGCGGTACCGTCCGCGAGGGTGCCGAAGACTTCCGTACGTATCGCCGTGCTCGAACCCGTGTCCATGATCACGGACCTTAGACCACGTGGCTATGCCGGGGGCTTCCGCGCCGTGACATTGCGGTACGCGATCTCCGCCAGCCGGGCCTGTCCGTTGCGACCCGGATGGAACCAGTCCCATTGGCTGAGCTGCTTGCCGGTGAACCGGTATCCGAAGACCGCACCGCCGTCGTACCGGCAGCGCAGATCCTTCGCGCACACGCCCTGCAGCACCTTGTTGTAGGCCACGACCCGCTTCTGCACCGAGGCGCGGCGTGCCACGGCCGCGGCACCCATGTCGTCCGCCTCGCCCAGCATCGACCTGCAGATCCCCAGCTTCCAGATCTGCTTGCCCAGTGCGTTGCCGCGCCCCGTCGACCAGAGGCGCTTGAGATCCGGCACGCTCGACACGTAGACCTGCGTCTTCGGCGCCCTGCTGCGCAGCTGACGCATCGACGCCGTGAACGACGCCCGGAAGTCCGCCACCGGCGTCATCATCTCCGCCGAGTCCCGGCAGGCGTCATTGGCGCCGATCATCACCGTCACCAGATCCGGCTTCTGCTGCGCGGCGAGGGCCATCTGCTCCGGCAGCTGGGCGATCCGGGCGCCGGTCTCGGCGTGGTTCCAGCTGTGCGCGGCCGCGCGCGAGGTGCCGAGCAGCCGCACCGCGAGGCTCCGGACCTCGCTGTCCGTGCCGGTTGCCCAGGACACCTCCGGGCAGTCGGTCAGTACCGAACAGGCGTCGAATCCGCGTGTGATGGAGTCCCCGACGGCGGCGACCGACTCGGGGCTGCGGTCCCAGACGGGGGCATGCGCGGCGGAGGAGCGGTGCTTCGCGGCGGCCGCCCCCTTCGTCGTCGCGTCCTGCCCGGCGTCACAGCCCGTCAGCGCGGCCGCGGCGATGACCGGAAGCACCGTCAGCACGGCGGCAGCGGTGCGCGAGCGGTGACGTGCGAAACGATTCTGCATCCCTCGTGCCCTCCCGTTTATGCCCCCGGCAACTCCTTATAGCTCCAGGCAGCAGGCCCGGGCGCCCTGCCGGGTGAATGCTGAGCGAATCATGGGCCCAGGACCGACGGTACGTCACACCTGGGGCGCCGCCGCACGGTAGCTTTTCCACGTCGAACCAGTGCCACGTTCCACCACCCGGCTCCAATCGGGTGGTATCGGAAAATCACATCACGTCACATACTGTCCCTTTTCAGGATATTCACTCCCGATGCTGTTTACTGATGACGGCCTCGGGAGCCGGCCATGAAGAGGCGGTACGGGCGCGAGGCCGCTGGGGAAGGCGAACCTCGTCCCACACTGGAGGTCCCGGTGACGACACGTGGAGTTCTGTACGTTCACTCCGCACCGCGCGCGCTCTGCCCACATGTCGAATGGGCGGTGGGGGGTGTCCTCGGTGCGCGGGTCCAGCTCGACTGGGTCAGACAGCCGGCTGCGCCCGGCACCTGGCGGTCCGAGTTCTCCTGGAAGGGCGCCGCGGGCACCGCGTCGAAGCTTGCCTCCGCGCTGCGCGGCTGGGATCTGCTGCGCTTCGAAGTGACGGCGGAGCCGTGCGCCACGGCGGAGGGCGAGCGCTACAGCTCCACGCCCGAACTGGGCATCTTCCACGCCGTCACCGGCATGCACGGTGACATCCTGGTGCCGGAGGACCGGCTGCGGGCTGCGCTGGCGCGGTCGGTGCGCGGGGAGACGGACCTGGAGGCGGAGATCGCCAAACTCCTCGGCAAGCCGTGGGACGACGAGTTGGAGTCCTTCCGCCACGCAGGCGAGGGCGCCCCGGTCCGCTGGCTCCACCAGGTGGTGTGAGGGGGCGGGCCGCGGCATCCCTGTCGCCCCGGCCGCCCCGTCCCCAAACGGGACCCCGTTCCTCGAACCTCGAACGCCGGCGAGGCCGAGAACCGAGCGGACGAAGCCCGCCTCCCCGCTCGAGCGGGGAGGCGGGCTTCGTCGTACAGCCTGGGCGGCGGGGATCAGACGCTGCGGAACGCCAGCACCACGTTGTGCCCCCCGAACCCGAACGAGTTGTTGATCGCGGCGATCGACCCCTCCGGCAGCGGCCGCGGCTCATCGCGCACGATGTCCGCCTCCACCGCCTCGTCGAGGTTCTCCACGTTGATCGTCGGCGGAGCCATCCGGTGGTGCAGCGCCAGAACCGTCGCGACGGTCTCGATGCCGCCCGCGCCACCGAGCAGGTGACCGGTCATCGACTTCGTCGCGGAGATCGCGACATGGTCGAGGTCGTCGCCCAGAACCTTGCGCAGAGCCTTCAGCTCCGCGACATCGCCCTGCGGCGTCGACGTGGCGTGCGCGTTGAGGTGCACGACCTCCGACGGCTTGAGATCCGTCTGGTCCAGCAGGTTCTGCATGGCGGCGGCGATGCCGCGACCGGTCGGCTCGGGCTGGGCGATGTGGTGGGCGTCCGCGGACAGACCCTGGCCCAGCACCTCGCAGTAGACCTTGGCGCCACGCGCGGCCGCGTGCTCCGCGGACTCCAGGACGACGACACCGGCGCCCTCGCCGAGCACGAAGCCGTCACGGCCCGTGTCGTACGGACGCGACGCCTTCTGGGGCTCGTCGTTGTTCTTGGACATCGCCATCATGTTGGCGAACGCCGCGATCGGCAGCGGGTGGATGGCCGCCTCGGTGCCACCGGCGAGGACCACATCGGCACGGCCGGTGCGGATCATCTCGACGGCGTACCCGATGGCCTCGGCACCCGACGCACAGGCGGAGACCGGGGTGTGGACACCGGCCTGCGCGTTGACCTCCAGGCCGACGTTGGCGGCCGGGCCGTTGGGCATGAGCATGGGCACGGTGTGCGGGGAGACGCGGCGTACGCCCTTCTCCTTCAGCACGTCGTACTGGTCGAGCAGGGTGATCACGCCGCCGATGCCGGAGGCGATGACCGAGCCGAGCCGCTCGGGCTGGATCGCGTCGTCCTCACCGGCCTTGCCGGTGAAGCCGGCGTCCGCCCATGCCTCGCGGGCCGCGATCAGCGCGAACTGCGCCGAGCGGTCCAGCTTGCGGGCGAGCGGGCGGGGCAGTACGTCGCCCGGGTCGACGGCCGCGAGGGCAGCGATCCGGACGGGCAGTTCGGCGAAACGTTCGCCCTCGAGAGGCTTGACGCCGGAACGACCGGCCATCAGACCTTCCCAGGTCGACGCGGAGTCGCCACCCAGCGGAGTGGTTGCGCCGATACCGGTGACGACCACGGTGCGATTGGTCGAGTTCACTGGAAAATCTTCTCCACGTGTAGAGGGTCGTGAATCAGCGGCGCCACCGCCGGGTGGCGACACACGAGCCGGCTGGATCAGGCCTGGTGCTTCAGGATGTAGTCGGCAGCGTCGCCGACCGTCTTGAGGTTCTTGACGTCCTCGTCGGGGATCTTCACGTCGAAGCGCTCTTCGGCGGCGACGACGACCTCGACCATGGACAGCGAGTCGACGTCCAGGTCGTCGGTGAAGGACTTGTCCAGCTGGACGTCCTCGACCGGGATACCGGCGATCTCGTTGACGATCTCGGCGAGACCGTTGACGATCTCTTCCTGGGTGGCGGCCATGTTGGCGCTCCTTCGATGTGTTTCAGCAGGGTTCGGACGTCCGGACCGGAAGGTCCGGTGTGCCTAGGGGAGAGTAACGACCGTCGCGGCGTAGACGAGACCCGCCCCGAAGCCGATGACGAGCGCGGTGTCGCCGCTCTTCGCCTGACCGGTCGCCAGAAGCCGCTCCATAGCGAGCGGAATCGAGGCGGCGGAGGTGTTGCCGGTGGTCTCCACGTCGCGGGCGACCGTGACGTGTTCCGGCAGCTTCAGGGTCTTCACCATCGAGTCGATGATCCGCATGTTGGCCTGGTGCGGGATGAAGACGTCCAGGTCTTCCGGAGCGATCCCGGCCGCGTCCAGCGCCTGCTGGGCGACCTTCGCCATCTCGAAGACGGCCCAGCGGAAGACCGCCTGGCCCTCCTGCGTGATGGCCGGGAACTTCTCCGGACGCTCGGCGTGGAACTCGTCCCACGCCACGGTCTGCTTGATCGTCTCGGACTTGTCGCCCTCGGAGCCCCAGACCGTCGGGCCTATGGCGGGCACATTGGAGGGGCCGACGATGACCGCGCCCGCGCCGTCGCCGAACAGGAAGGCCGTTGCCCGGTCCTCCAGGTCGGTCAGGTCGCTGAGCCGCTCCACGCCGATCACCAGCACGTACTCGGCCGAGCCCTCGACGATCATGCCCTTGGCGAGGGTCAGGCCGTAGCCGAAGCCCGCGCAGCCGGCGGAGATGTCGAAGGCGGCGGGCTTGCCCGCGCCGACCTTGTGGGCGATCTCGGTCGCGACGGCCGGGGTCTGCTTGAAGTGCGAGACGGTGGAGACGATGACCGCGCCGATCTGCTCGGGCGTGATCCCGGCGTCGGCGATGGCCTTCCCGGCCGCCTCGACGGACATCGCGGCCACGGTCTCCTCATCGGAGGCCCAGTGGCGGGTGGCGATACCGGACCGGGAGCGGATCCACTCGTCGGACGAGTCGATCTTCTCGAGAATCACCTCGTTGGGCACGACACGGGTCGGGCGGTAGCCGCCGACACCCATGATCCGTGCGTACGCGGCGCCCTGGCTGGGCTTGATCTTCGACATGCTCTCGGGCTCCTTAGGCGTCTGCGTGCTCGGAAATGAGCGCGCGGGCCGCGTCGAGGTCGTCGGGGGTCTTCAGCGCGAGGGTCTGTACCCCGGGCAGTGCGCGCTTGGCGAGACCGGTGAGGGTCCCGCCCGGGCAGGCCTCGATGAGCGCGGTGACGCCCAGTGCCTTGAACGTCTCCATGCACAGGTCCCAGCGGACCGGGTTGGCGACCTGGCCGACCAGCCGGGAGATGACCTCGTCGCCCGTGGCGACCGTCTTTCCATCGGCGTTCGAGACATATGTCACGGTCGGATCGGCGGCCTTCAGTGCTGCGGCGGCATCGCGGAGCCGGTTGACCGCAGGAGCCATGTGGTGCGTGTGGAAGGCGCCGGCGACCTTGAGGGGCACCACGCGGCGCACGCCCTCGGGCATGTCCTTGGTCAGCGCGGCGATCTGCGCGGCGGTGCCGGCGGCGACGATCTGGCCGCCCCCGTTGACGTTCGCCGGGGTCAGCCCGAGCATCTCCAGGTGCGGGATCGTCACGTCGGGGTCGCCGCCGAGCAGCGCCGCCATACCGGTCTCGGTGACCGCTGCGGCGTCGGCCATGGCGAGCCCACGGGTGCGTACGAGACGGAGCGCGGCCTCGTCGTCGAGGACGCCCGCGAGAGCTGCGGCGGTGATCTCACCGACGCTGTGACCTGCGACGACAGCGGGCGACGCGTCAAGTGCGGCGGCAGACAGCAGACCCGCGGCGACCAGCAGCGGCTGCGCCACCGCGGTGTCGCGGATCTCGTCCGCGTCGGCCTTGGTGCCGTAGTGGGCAAGGTCGAGCCCGATGGCGTCGGACCAGGCCGCGATGCGGTCGGTGGCACCGGGGAGGTCGAGCCAGGGAGTCAGGAAGCCGGGCGTCTGAGCGCCTTGGCCGGGAGCGACGAGTACGAGCACCCTCACACTCTCTCTTGTGAACGGTCCGGAACACCCGTGGGGACAGGGACGAAGAACCGTAGGGGGAATTGTTGATGTCCGACAAAAGTCTAGGACTGGGGATCTCTGTCGGCCAGACGCCCCAGAATCAGGGCGATGCGCAGAGTGAACGCGGAGCGGACATCAGAAGGCGACCATCCGGTGACGTCCGTCACACGTCGGAGCCGGTAGCGCACGGTGTTGGGGTGGACGAACAACATCCGGGCGGCACCCTCCAGACTGCTTGCCTGTTCCAGATACACGCTCAGCGTTTCCAGCAGTGCGGAGCCCGCCTCTTCGAGCGGTCTGTAGATCTCCTCCACCAGTTGGTCACGCGCGGCAGGGTCGCCCGCCATGGCGCGCTCCGGCAGCAGATCGTCGGCCAGAACCGGCCGCGGGGCGTCCTGCCAGGCGCTGCACGCCTTGAGCCCGGCGGCGGCTGCCTGCGCGGACCGGGTGGCCGCCAGCAGGTCCGACACCACCGGTCCGGCCACGACGGGACCGGCCGCGTACGGGCCGATCAGGGCCTTCGCGACATGCAGCGGGTTGTCGCTGCCACCCGCGATGACGACCAGCCGGTTGCCGAGCACCCCGGTCAGCACCTGGAGCTTGGCGTGCCGGGCGGCCCGCCGGATCGCCTCGACGGTCAGTTCGCTGTCACCGTCGGGGGCCGTACCGAGGACCACACAGACATGTTCGGGGGAGTTCCAGCCGAGTGCGGCGGCGCGCGACACGGCGCCCTCGTCGGCCTCGCCGGACAGCACCGCGTTCACCACGAGTGATTCGAGCCGGGCGTCCCAGGCGCCGCGCGCTTCGGCGGCCTGCGCGTACACCTGCGCGGTCGCGAAGGCGATCTCCCGCGCGTAGACGAGCAGCGCCTCGCGCAGCACCGACTCGTCGCCGGGCGCGGCGACCTCCTCGATCGCGGCCTCCATCACCTCGATCGTCGTCCGCACCATCTCGACCGTCTGGCGCAACGTGATCGCCCGGGTCAGCTCGCGCGGGGCCGTACCGAACACGTCGGTGGAGATGGCCTGCGGGGTCTCCGGGTGGCGGAACCACTCGGTGAAGGCGGCGATTCCGGCCTGGGCCACCAGGCCGATCCAGGACCGGTTCTCCGGTGGCATCGCCCGGTACCAGGGCAGCGACTCGTCCATGCGGGCGATCGCGTTCGCGGCCAGCCGGCCGGAGGACTGCTCCAGCCGCTTCAGGGTCGCGGCATGCAGGTGGGCGTCATTCGCAGCGGGCTGCTCAGGATCGGGTCGGGGCACGGACACAAGACTGCCTTATCGGACCACGGGCACGGAGGGCCGGGGCGGCCGCGGGTCGTACTGCCGAGTAGCGGACGGCCGGTTTCCGAGGTGGACACGGCTCGTCCCCGACCGGGATCCGGCCGGTCCCGACCGGGACACAGGGGCGCCCGGCCGGGCTACCGTGGACCCGTGATTTCCGTACAGCGCGCGGACGACCGGCATACGGGCGGCGACGAGGCCGCGGGCATTCTGTCCCGGCACGCCTTCTCCTTCGGCTCCTTCTACGACCCGGACAACCTGCGCTTCGGCGCGATCCTGGCCTGCAACGAGGAACGGCTGGCGCCCGGTGCGGGCTTCGACGAACACCCGCACAGCCACACGGAGATCGTCACCTGGGTCGTCGAGGGCGAGCTCACCCACCGCGACTCGGCCGGTCATGCCACGGTGGTACGGGCCGGGGACGTCCAGCACCTCAGCTCGGCGGCCGGCGTACGCCACGTCGAGCGGAACGACGGGGACATACCGCTGACGTTCCTTCAGATGTGGCTGGCGCCGCTCGAACCGGGCGGCGAACCCTCGTACACGACCGTCCCCGGCATCGCGGACTCCACCCCGTACGCCCTCCCGGAAGCCGGAGCGATGCTGCATGTGCGCAGGCTGGCCGCCGGGGAGCGCACCGCGGTGCCGGACGCGGCGCGGGCGTATGTGCACGTGATCGACGGCGAGGTGCGGCTCGACGGCGAGACGCTCGGTCCGGGGGACGCGGCGCGGATCACCGGGGCGGCGGGGCTGGAGCTGGTGGCCGAGGTGCCGGCGCAGGCGCTGGTGTGGGAGCTGTCGGACTGAGCGAGGTCTCGGCCGGAGCCGGCTGAGGGCGCTACCCCGCCGAACGTGCGAGCTCCGCGAGCACCGCGTCCGTGAACGGCGGCCAGACCTCGGCCGCCCACGGGCCGAAGGCCCGGTCGGTCAGGGCGATGCATGCCGCGCCCGCGGCCGGGTCGATCCACAGGAACGTCCCCGACTGCCCGAAGTGCCCGAAGGTCGCGGGTGATGAGGAACTGCCCGTCCAGTGCGGCGACTTGTGGTCCCGGATCTCGAAGCCGAGCCCCCAGTCGTTGGGGTTCTGGTGGCCGTAACCCGGCAGGACGCCCTTCAGGCCGGGGTGTACGACGGTCTGCGCGGCCAGCACCGTACGCGGATCGAGCAGCCCCGGCGCCTGCACCTCCGCCGCGAACCGCACCAGGTCGTCGACGGTCGAGACGCCGTCCCGGGCGGGCGAGCCGTCCATCGTCGTCGAAGCCATGCCCAGCGGCTCGAGGACCGCCTGGCGCACATACTCGGGGAACGGGATGTCGGTGGCCTTGGCGATGTGGTCGCCGAGCACCTCGAAGCCCGCGTTGGAGTAGAGCCGCCGGGTGCCGGGAGCGGCCGTCACCCGGTGTTCGTCGAAGGCGAGACCGCTGGTGTGCGCGAGCAGATGCCGGACTGTGGAACCCTCGGGTCCGGCCGGTTCGTCGAGCTCCACCGCGCCTTCCTCGTACGCCACGAGCGCGGCATAGGCGGCGATCGGCTTGGTGACGGAGGCGAGCGGAAAGCGGTGCGCGGTCGGTCCGTGACCGCCGACGACAGTGCCGTCCGCTCGTACGACGGCGGCCGCCGCGGTGGGGACGGGCCAGTTCTCGATCATCGCCAGGCTCTGCATGACTACGAGACTAAGACCTGCCGCCGAACACCCGTCATCCGGCCGGTGGCCGGAAAACCTGTCGCCGATGGCGCTTGCTTCGAGTGCACTCCAAGGTTCTAGCGTGGAGGTCATGACGGTGATGGAGAGCACTACCGCGACGACCGACGCCTGCGCATCGGCTCCACGGGCGCATCCACGTCCCGAGGGCCAGGACCGCTACACCATCAGCGAGGTCGCAGCCTTCACCGGGCTCACCGCACACACCCTGCGCTGGTACGAGCGGATCGGCCTGATGCCGCACGTCGACCGGTCGCACACCGGCCAGCGCCGGTTCACCAATCGCGATCTGGACTGGCTGGCCTTCGTGGGCAAGCTGCGGCTGACCGGCATGCCGGTCGCCCACATGGTCAGGTACGCGGAGCTGCTGCGCGAGGGCGAGCACACCTTCGAGGAGCGGCAGGAGCTGCTGGAGGCGACCCGCCGCGATGTGAAGACGCGGATCGCGGAGCTCCAGGACACCCTCGCCGTCCTCGATTACAAGATCGACTTTTATGCGGGCGCCCGGCGGGCGTCGGAAAGGCCTTGATCCTGATGACCGAAAACAAGATCGCAACTGTGGAGCTCGGCGACGGCGGCCCGCAGGTGGGCGTGCAGGGACTCGGCTGCATGGGCATGAGCGAGTTCTACGGGGACACCGACGAAGCCGCCGCCCGGGACACCCTGGAGGCCGCGCTGGAGGCGGGCGTCACGCTCTTCGACACCGCCGACGTATACGGTCGCGGCGCCAACGAGAAGTTCCTCGCCCCGTTCGTCGGAGTGCACCGGGACGAGATCACCCTCGCCACGAAGTTCGCCATCGAACGGACCGACGACCCGCACTACCGGGGCGTACGCAACGACCCCGCGTACATCCGCCAGGCCGTCGAGGACAGCCTGCGCCGACTGAACACCGACGTCATCGACCTGTACTACATGCACCGCCGCGACCCCTCCGTGCCGCTGGCCGAGTCCGTCGGCGCGATGGCCGAGCTCGTCCAGCAGGGCAAGGTCAAGCAGCTCGGGCTGAGCGAGGTGACCGGTGCTGAGCTGCGCGAGGCGTACGCGGTGCACCCGATCGCTGCCCTGCAGTCGGAGTGGTCGCTCTTCAGCCGGGACGTCGAGCGCAGCGCCGTGCCCGCGGCGGTCGAACTCGGGGTCACCTTCGTGCCCTACTCGCCGCTCGGCCGCGGCTTCCTGACCGGGGCGTTCGCCGACGCCGCCAAGGACCTGTCCAAGGCCGACTTCCGCCAGTACCAGCCCCGCTTCACCGGCGACAACGCGAAGACGAACGCCGCCCTCCTGGAACCCGTCCACAAGATCGCGGCGGCGCACGGGGCGACGGCCGCGCAGGTGGCGCTCGCCTGGGTGCAGCAGCGTGCCGAGGTGCACGGTCTGACCGTGGTCCCGATCCCCGGCACCCGTAAGCGCAGCCGGCTGCTGGAGAACGTCGGGGCGACCCGGCTCACCCTCACGCCGGAGGAGCTGGCCGTGCTGGAGCCGATCGCGGGCCAGGTGGCGGGCGACCGCTACCCGGACATGAGCTCGACGTCGGCGGCGCGCGAGTAGCCGCTCCCGGAGGTGTCCGGGGAGCCCCCGGACCGTGCTCAACGCAGGGGCCGGACGGGCTGGTCTCCTCCCGTCCGTCCGGCTAGAGCTCCGCGAGCAGCTGGGCCTTCTTGGCGCTGAACTCGTCGTCCGTCACCAGACCCGCCTGGTGCAGCTCCCCGAGGTGCCGGATCCGCTCGGCGATGTCCGCCGGATCGCGCCTCATCGCACTCGCCGGCACGGCGACGGGCATGGGCTGTCTCCTGCGCACGGACTCCAGTACTGCGGCGGCGAACGGCAGCGACTCGTGCACCGGGCCGTAGCCGAGCCCGAAGATCACCGCGGCCGGGTCCTGATCGGCCTGGGTGGGTCTTGGGGCCGAGGCCTGCGGACCGGGCGGCGCGCTGACCGTACGGAGCGCCGCGGCACCCTTGCCCGTAACCGGAGGCATGGCAGTGCCCGCCCCGATGTCCGTGCCGAGGGCGCCGCGTGGCACCAGTCGCAGATAGCCGTCGAAGGCCTCCGGCGAGCGCCACTCGACCCCGCTCAGCTCGCTGACCGGGAACGTCTGGTCCCCTGCTTTCCACTTCGCCGTGGAGGCACCCGTCCAGAACCACCGGAAGGAGATCCGGTCCCCGTCGAAGCTGGCCCTGCCGTCGTACGCCTTGAAGTGCATCGGCGCCTCGGGGGCCGCGACCAGGAATCTTTCGGCGGGCTCCGCCGCGTCCGGGCCGAGCAGCACGCGCAGCTCGTCCGCGTAGTACTCGGCCAGCGTCTCGCGTTCGGCGGGCAGCACCAGCCGGTACGGATCGCTGCCGTCCTTCAGCTGCCCGGCCGCGGCTTCCAGCAGTGGATCGGCACCGGGTCTCGGCACCGCATGCAGAACCACCGTGCCTCGCTTGCCCGGGGTCAGTGTCACCGACGACAACGCCGCGTGCGGAATGCGGCGTTCACGCAGGCTCTGGAAGAGCCTCGGCGTGCGGATCCCCCGTTCGAAGCGGATGAGCACGGAGTCGGTGTCGAACTCCCAGGTGGCATGAATTCCGGCCAGCACATCACCCATGTGCCTCATCGTATGCGGCATTCGTCCGCACGTCCCCCCTCCGAGCGGACCGCAATTCACCGGCAGTTGCGGTGATCTACGCGCGTCGGACGGCCTCGGTACCGGAAATTCCGTCGCGACAGGCGCTGCCGGCGCTCGCACAGGTCACCGAATCGTAGGCACCGACGCCGATGGCGGCGAAGTTGCTGAGGCTCGCGGTGCCCGGCTCGAAATAGCCGCTGTGCCCGATCGCGTCGCCCGCCGAGACGATGCGTGCACCGAAGCCGCGGTCCACCGGATCGGCACCGTGGCCGAGCCCGCCGACCTCCATGTTCGGTACGTCCTGGATCCAGTCGTCGCGGTCCCGCATCGCCCAGACATCGGCCGCGGTGTGCAGCTGCGCGACGTTCTTCGCCCGCATGCCGGGGCTGCCAGCGACCGCGATGTCGGCGACCCTGGACGGCAGTTCGTTAGCGGCGACACCGCACAGCACGGAGCCGTAGCTGTGGCAGAACAGCGAGATCTTCGACGTGCCGGGCAGGGCGTCGACCAGCGCGGTGAGCCGGACGGCCCCGCGCTCGGCGAGGTTCCCCAGGGCAGCGTCCATCCCGATGCCGGCGGGCGCGGTGTAGTCGGCCCAGGCGATGACCGCGGTCCGGGTGCCGGGGCTCGCGGCGCGCTCCGCCGCGTACAGCGACTTCGCCATGCCGACGGGCGCTGCGTTGACCTTGAGTCCGGTCCGCTCCAGCGTCAGCAGGCTGGTGTCGACACCGGGCACCACCAGCGAGACCCGCTCGGCCGTGTCGAGATCGCCGAACACCTCGGCGGCGTGGCCCTTCCCGGACGGGTCGAAGGCCAGGAAGTGCCGGCCGTGGGCAAGCATCGACCGGAAGCGCTCCATCCGGCGGAGCGCGTCGCTGCGGCCGTCGGGGGAGAGCCGGACGTCGTGCATGCGCTGCTGCTCGACCGCCCGCGCCTGCACCAGAGCCCGCCGGTTGGCGTGGTAGCGCAGGGTGACCGGGGCGCCGTTCAGATTGCCGACGACCAAGGGGTACTTGTCGGCGAGAGCGGTGCGCTGCGCGGCGGTGAGCGAGGCGAAGAACTGGGCCAGCCGGTACGGCGACGCATCGGCATCCGGCAGGGGGTGACCTCCTATCCGGCCCCGCGCCCAGGAGCTGAGTGCGATGTCGCGTGGCTCGTCGGAGCGTTGGTGACGTACGGCGGTCCAACCTGTGGTCGCCAGCATCACGAACACGACCGCGACGGCGAGAAGCGCGCGCCATGCGGTCAGCGTGGGGGAGGAGTCGAAGGAAGTCACTGCCGCCCACACTAGGAGACGCGCGACGGCAGCTGTGAAGCGGGTGACGCACATCACCCGTCCATAGGGAATTGAAGGGGTGCTTCCTTACGCTCCGTGCGCGCGCCGCGCACGCTCCGGCGAACTCCCGTGCCCCACGAACGCCACATGTGGCGTTCGTGGCGCGGCTGTTGTGAAGTCCGTCATGTTCCTATTTGAGGTATTCGGCACATCGAGGTACGGATCTACCCGGCGGAGGTGTGAGGTGTCTCGGCAGTCCGTTCGACCGGTGCGTGCCAGTTCCCTACAAGCGCGGCTCCGAGATGGTCCAGATAGATCTCGGTCAGCGTCCGCAGCGAGTCGACGCTGGTGTCCCGCCCTTGTCCCCACAGCTGCCCGGTCACCCGCATCACCCCGGAGAACGCGGCGACGGCGACCCGCGGCCGCGGGTCCGTCGCGATGTCGAGACCCTCGCGCGCGGCGATCACTTCGGCGATCTGGTTCTCCAGGTCGATGCTGCGCCGCAGGTGGGCCGCGAGCAGGGAGGGGGTCGACTCGATCATCCGGTACGTACGCATGTGGAGTTCGACCGTGACGAGTTCCTCGATCGCTTCGCCGATGCTGTTCCAGGCGCACAGCACCGCGCTGCGCATGGCTTCGAACGGGCTTTCCGCGGCGGGCCGTTGGCGCAGCTCCGAGAGGAAACGTGACTCCACCATCTCCTGGACGGCGAAGGTGGTCTCCTCCTTGCTGGCGAAGTAGCGGAAGAAGGTGCGCTGGGAGACGTCGACGGCGTCGACGATCTCGTCGACGGTGGTCTCCTCGTACCCCTGGGTGGTGAAGAGTTCGAGGGCGGCGTGCAGCAAGGCGTCCCGGGTGCGTCGCTTCTTGCGCTCGCGCAATCCGGGTGGATGGTCCACGACTCGCTGCCCGTCGGTCACTTAACTGGTCCTCTTTCTGATATTTTGTCCGACTTGGTGAACCTGTGAGCTACGAGACAGTTACCGACTTGTGAAATGGTTTGTCAACTGTCAGTGACTGACACTAATCTCCCGGGCATGACTAGTCAGACCACCGTAGAAAAGGCGTCGCGGGAGCCGCAGGAGACCCTCGCCCCCGCCCCGGCCAAGGGGTTGCGCGGCCACCCCTGGCTGACGCTCTTCTCCGTGGCCATCGGCGTGATGATGGTCGCGCTCGACGGCACGATCGTCGCGATCGCCAACCCCGCCATCCAGCAGGACCTGGGCGCCTCGCTCGCCCAGGTCCAGTGGATCACCAATGGCTACATGCTCGCACTCGCGGTCTCCCTGATCACCGCGGGCAAGCTCGGTGACCGGTTCGGCCACCGCCAGACCTTCCTGATCGGGGTCGTGGGCTTCGCCGCGGCCTCGGGGGCCATCGGCCTCTCCAGCAGCGTGGGCCTGGTGATCACGTTCCGGGTACTGCAGGGCCTCTTCGGTGCCTTGCTGATGCCGGCCGCGCTCGGCCTGCTGCGCGCCACCTTCCCGGCCGAGAAGCTGAACATGGCGATCGGTATCTGGGGCATGGTCATCGGCGCCTCGACCGCAGGCGGCCCGATCCTCGGCGGTGTGCTCGTCGAGCACGTCAGCTGGCAGTCCGTCTTCTTCATCAACGTGCCGGTCGGTGTGATCGCACTCCTGCTCGGCGCGGTGATCCTCAAGGACCACCGGGCCGAGAACGCCCCGCGCTCCTTCGACATCGGCGGCATCGTGCTGCTGTCGCAGGCGATGTTCTGCCTGATCTGGGCGCTCATCAAGGGTGCCGAGTGGGGCTGGGGCGACTTCAAGACGATCGCCTTCCTGGTGGCCGCCGTGGGCCTCTTCGCGGTGTTCGCCTTCTCGCAGAAGAACGTCAGGGAACCGCTGATCCCGCTGGCGATGTTCCGCTCGGTGCCGCTGTCCGCGGGTGTCGTCCTGATGGTGCTGATGGCATTCGCCTTCATGGGCGGACTGTTCTTCGTCACCTTCTACCTGCAGAACGTGCACGGCATGAAGGCCGTCGACGCGGGTCTGCACCTGCTCCCGCTGACCGGCATGATGATCGTCGGCTCCCCGCTCGCGGGCGTGCTGATCACCAAGCTCGGCCCGCGCGTCCCGCTCGTCGGCGGCATGGTGTGCACCGCGGTCGCCATGTTCGGGATGTCGCAGCTGGACACCGGCACCGGCACGGCGACGATGTCCGTCTGGTTCGGTCTGCTCGGTCTCGGCCTCGCCCCGGTGATGGTCGGCGCCACCGAGGTCATCGTGGGCAACGCCCCGATGGAGCTCTCCGGTGTCGCGGGCGGACTGCAGCAGGCCTCCATGCAGGTCGGCGGCAGCCTCGGTACGGCGGTGCTGGGCGCGGTCATGGCCTCCCAGGTCGACTCCCACCTCGCCGGCAACTGGGCGGACGCGCAGCTTCCGCCGCTCTCGCCCCAGCAGCTGGACCAGGCGTCCTCGGCCGTCGAGGTCGGCATTCCGCCGGTGGGACCCGACCTGCCTGCGCCGGTCGTGGAGAAGATCACGAGCGTCGCGCATGACACGTTCGTGTCCGGCATGAGTACCGCGTTCATGGTCGCCGGCATCGTCGCGGTGGTCGCGGCGCTGGTCGCCACGCTCACCAAGCGCGGTGAGAACGCCGAGGCGGGCGCGGGCGCAGGCCACATCTGAGCCTGCCGCCGGCCCTCGTCGGCCCGGGCGTCGATGACGCCCGCGCGTCAACCCCGTGCATACGACAGCCCCGCCGGACCCTTCCGGCGGGGCTGTCGCCTATCCGGGTGGTGTGGCCCGGAGCCCCTTCCGGTGGCGTGGTCCCGCAGGTCAGGGTGCGTGCAACTGATCCACACCACCACGGGGGTTGATTGACATGCGTACGACCGTACTTGCCGCGGTACTGGCAGCCGGCGCACTGATCCCGGCGGCCGCTTCGGCGTCGCAGAGCGCACCGGCCGCGCACACGGCACCGGTCCGCCTCGGGACATGCGGGAGCGGTCAGCTCTGCTTCTGGGCGAAGCCGGACTTCACCGGCGCCCGGCAGATCCATGAACTGTCCGGCACCGACATCGAGAGCTGTGTCCCGCTGCCGCCGGGCGGCAAGGCCCAGGCACTCGCCAACCGCACCGGCCGTCCCGTCACCACCTATCAGTCCGCGGAGTGCGCCGAGACCGGCGAGTTCGAGACGTATCCGGGCGGCGGGACCTGGGTGCCGCAGTCCCCGTACCAGGTCAGGGCATTCAAGATCTGGGAGAACTGACCGCGGAGCCGGACGAGGAACCGGTCGGAGAGCGCCGAAGGGCGGCGGACCAGGAGGTCCGCCGCCCTTCGGTTCGGCTCGTCCGCCGACCGTGCCTAGGCGTCGCCGCCGGCCGCGCCGGGATCGGCCGCTGCCACATCCAGGAGCTCGTACCGGTCGATCGCCGTCTTCAGCACCGAGCGGTCGATCCGGCCCTCCTTCGCGAGCTCGGTGAGCACCGCGAGGACGATCGACTGCGCGTCGATGTGGAAGAACCGGCGGGCCGCGCCACGGGTGTCGGCGAAGCCGAAGCCGTCCGCACCCAGCGACTGGTACGCGCCGGGCACCCAGCGTGCGATCTGGTCCGGCACGGAACGCATCCAGTCCGAGACCGCCACGAACGGGCCCTCGGAGCCGGAGAGCTTCTGCGTGACGTACGGGACGCGCAGCTCCTCCTCCGGGTGCAGCAGGTTGTACCGCTCCACCTCCACGGCCTCGCGGCGCAGCTCGTTCCAGGAGGTCGCCGACCAGACGTCCGCCTTGACGTTCCACTCGTCGGCGAGGATCTGCTGCGCCTCGACCGCCCACGGGACCGCCACACCGGACGCCATGATCTGGGCCGGGATCATGCCCCGCTCGCCGCTCTTGAAGCGGTAGACACCCTTGAGGATGCCCTCGACGTCCACGTTCTCCGGCTCGGCCGGGTGCTGGATCGGCTCGTTGTAGACGGTGAGGTAGTAGAAGACGTCCTCGCTGTTCTCGCCGTACATCCGGCGCAGACCGTCCTTGACGATGTGCGCGATCTCGTACCCGAAGGCCGGGTCGTACGCGACACAGCCAGGGTTCGTCGAGGCGAGCAGCTGCGAGTGGCCGTCCGCGTGCTGCAGACCCTCACCCGTCAGCGTCGTGCGGCCGGCGGTCGCACCCAGTACGAAGCCGCGCGCGAGCTGGTCGGCCATCTGCCAGAACTGGTCACCGGTGCGCTGGAAACCGAACATCGAGTAGAAGACGTACACCGGGATCAGCGGCTCGCCGTGCGTGGCGTACGACGAACCCGCGGCGATCAGCGACGCCGTGCAGCCGGCCTCGGAGATGCCGTCGTGCAGCATCTGACCGGTCGGCGACTCCTTGTACGCGAGCAGCAGATCGCGGTCCACCGCCTCGTACTGCTGGCCAAGCGGGTTGTAGATCTTCGCGCTCGGGAAGAACGCGTCCATGCCGAAGGTGCGGTACTCGTCGGGCGCGATCAGCACGAAACGCTTGCCGATCTCCTTGTCCCGCATGAGGTCCTTCAGGATGCGGACGAACGCCATGGTCGTGGCGATCGACTGCTGTCCCGAACCCTTCTTCGCGGTCGCGTACGTCTTGTCCTCGGGGAGGACCAGCGGCTTCGCGCGCACCACACGGGTCGGGACGTAGCCGCCCAGACCCTTGCGGCGGTCGTGCATGTACTGGATCTCTTCCGAGTCGCGGCCCGGGTGGTAGTACGGCGGGTAGCCCTCGTCCAGCTGCTTGTCCGTGATCGGGATGTGCAGCCGGTCGCGGAACCGCTTGAGGTCCTCGACCGTGAGCTTCTTCATCTGGTGGGTCGCGTTGCGGCCCTCGAAGTTCGGTCCGAGGGTCCAGCCCTTGACCGTCTGCGCGAGGATCACCGTCGGCTGGCCCTTGTGGGCCTTGGCCGCCGCGTACGCCGCGTAGACCTTCTTGTGGTCGTGACCGCCACGGCCCAGGTGCAGGATCTGATGGTCGGACATGTCCTTGACCATCTCGCGCAGCCGCGGGTCGTCCCCGAAGAAGTGCTCACGGATGTACGCGCCCGTCTCGGTGGCGTACGTCTGGAACTGGCCGTCCGGCGTGGTGTTCAGCTTGTTGACCAGGATGCCCGTGCGGTCCTGCGCCAGCAGCGGGTCCCAGGAGCGGTCCCAGACCAGCTTGATGACGTTCCAGCCGGCACCGCGGAACTGCGACTCCAGCTCCTGGATGATCTTTCCGTTGCCGCGCACCGGGCCGTCGAGGCGCTGCAGGTTGCAGTTGACCACGAAGGTCAGGTTGTCCAGGCCCTCACGGGCGGCGATGGAGAGCTGGCCGAGCGACTCGGGCTCGTCCATCTCGCCGTCACCGAGGTAGGCCCAGACGTGCGACTGGGAGGTGTCGGCGATGCCGCGCGCCTCCAGGTACCGGTTCATCCGGGCCTGGTAGATCGCGCCCAGCGGACCGAGGCCCATCGAGACGGTCGGGAACTCCCAGAAGTCCGGCATCAGCCGCGGGTGCGGGTAGCTGGACAGGCCGTTGGGCGCCTTCGACTTCTCCTGGCGGAAGGCGTCGAGCTGCGCCTCGCTCAGCCGGTCGAGGAGGAACGCGCGGGCGTAGATACCGGGGGAGGCGTGCCCCTGGAAGAAGATCTGGTCGCCGCCGAGGCCGTCGTCCTTGCCCCGGAAGAAGTGGTTGAAGCCCACGTCGTACAGCGAGGCGGAGGAGGCGAACGTGGCGATGTGGCCGCCGACGCCGATTCCCGGGCGCTGGGCGCGCGACACCATCACGGCCGCGTTCCAGCGCGTCGCGTTGAGGACCTTGCGCTCGATCTCCTCGTCGCCGGGGAAGAACGGCTCGTCCTTCGTGGCGATCGTGTTCACGTAGTCCGTGCTGCGCATCTCCGGCACGGCGACACGCTTCTCGCGCGCGCGCTCGATGAGCCGGAGCATCAGGTAGCGGGCCCGCTCACGCCCGCGCTCGTCGACGGCGGCGTCGAGGGAGTCGAGCCATTCCTGGGTCTCTTCAGGATCGAAGTCCGGGACCTGGCTCGGAAGGCCGCCAATGATGATCGGGTTGCGATCGGATCCGGAAGCCACGCTGTTCCTTCGCTGTTCGGTGGTGCTCTACGGGGCCTGATTACGGGAGGCACGCCCCCGGGATGTATGCATGTACGTCATCACCATCGTGTACCGCGAGGACGCAAACGTCATCTCTACCCAGGGGTAACCGTCAGGTTGTGAGACATCACGTCCGGTGTGCGAGGACGGTCCGGCGGACGGGTGGGACCAAATCGCAACCATACGCCCAACCCGTCCAAGCGTTCCCAAAGGCTGTTCGACTCCGATTGGCGGACCGAAACGGCATAAGCTGTTCAAGGACGTAATGCTGTTCAAGCACGTAAAGGGTGTGGACGGCAGCGCCGGACCCCGCAAGGGACATGCCGATCGTGCGGCGACGTGGCAGGGAACGTCACCGTTTAGGCGGTCTCGCACGCTGGGTACTTGCGCGATCCGCCGCGCCCGTGTGGACTACGGCCAACGCCCCGCGCACGCGCGTGGCTGAAGCATTTTCCGAAACATGATCAGGAGGCAACCCGTGAGCGCGACCGCGGACCACGCGGAGGAACGGACCAACTCGGCTGCACGGCTGGGGTTCGAGCCCGGACAGGTGGTCCAGGAGATCGGCTACGACGACGACGTCGAGCAGGAGCTCCGTGAGGGCATTGAGGCCACTACCGGCCAGGAACTCGTCGATGAGGACTACGACGACGTCGCTGACGTCGTTCTGCTCTGGTTCCGCGACGAGGACGGCGACCTTACGGACGCGCTGGTGGATGCCATTGGTCTGATCGAGGACGGCGGTGCGGTCTGGCTGATGACGCCGAAGACCGGCCGCGAGGGATACGTCGAACCGAGCGACATCAACGAGGCTGCGCAGACAGCCGGTCTTTCCCAGACCAAGAGCATCAATGCGGGCAAGGACTGGACGGGCAGCCGTCTTGTCACCCCGAAGTCGGCCAAAGCCAAGCGCTGAACCGCACTCACCACGAGACCCCCGCCGGTCGTGCACCGGCGGGGGTCTTCGTATGCCCGGGAGCAGGCCCGCAGGAGTCGGGACACGGGCGGCGTGCGGCCCGCCGAGGGCCCTGCGGGAGGGCTCTGCGTAGGGTGGGAGTCCACCCGGACAGCCCAGCCCGGTGAAGCAGTGAAGGGACGCGTATCCATGGCGATCGAGGTCGGCACCAAGGCCCCGGATTTCGAGCTCAAGGACAACCACGGCCGGACCGTGAAGCTCTCCGACTTCCGCGGCGAGAAGAACGTGGTCCTGTTGTTCTACCCGTTCGCCTTCACCGGCGTGTGCACGGGTGAGCTCTGCGCCCTCCGCGACGAGCTGCCGAAGTTCGAGAACGACGACACGCAGCTCCTCGCCGTCTCCAACGACTCCATCCACACCCTTCGTGTCTTCGCCGAGCAGGAGGGTCTCGAGTACCCGCTGGTCTCGGACTTCTGGCCGCACGGCGAGACCTCGCGGGCGTACGGCGTCTTCGACGAGGAGAAGGGCTGTGCGGTGCGCGGCACCTTCATCATCGACAAGGAGGGCGTGGTGCGCTGGACCGTCGTCAACGGCCTCCCCGACGCACGCGACCTCAACGACTACATCAAGGCCCTCGACGCGATCTGATCCGGATTCGGCGGATCCTCCGGCGAAGATCCGGGCGATCTCCCGGCCTCCCGGCCAAAAGCCTGTTTTGGCCGGGAACCGGTCACTAGGATCCACTCGTTGATCCGATGCCAACGCACGATGGAGGCGCCGGCACCTGTCGGCCTCTAATGAAACCAATGGGAGGACTCGTGGGAGTCAGCCTCAGCAAGGGCGGCAACGTCTCGCTGACCAAGGCCGCGCCCAACCTGACCGCGGTCATCGTCGGTCTCGGCTGGGATGCCCGTACCACCACCGGCGGAGACTTCGACCTCGACGCCAGCGCCCTGCTGACGAACGCGGCGGGCAAGGTCGGCAGCGACGGGAATTTCGTCTTCTTCAACAACCTCAAGAGCCCGGACGGCTCCGTCGAGCACACCGGTGACAACCTCACCGGTGAGGGCGAGGGCGACGACGAGGTCATCAAGGTGAACCTGGCCGGCGTTCCGGCCGATGTCGACAAGATCGTCTTCCCGGTCTCGATCTACGAGGCCGAGTCCCGCCAGCAGAGCTTCGGGCAGGTCCGCAACGCGTACATCCGCGTGGTCAACCAGGCCGACAACAGCGAGCTCGCGCGGTACGACCTGAGCGAGGACGCCTCGACGGAGACCGCCATGGTCTTCGGCGAGCTGTACCGCAACGGTGCGGAGTGGAAGTTCCGTGCCATCGGTCAGGGTTACGCCTCGGGCCTGCGCGGCATCGCGCAGGACTTCGGCGTCAACGTCTGAGCACGGCCCAGAAGGCGTGACCGGGCAGCGCCTGCGAAGGCACTGCCCCGGTCACGTCCAGCACGTCAACGTCCGGCGCCGCACCCAGTGCGGCGCCGGACGCGCACAACAGACGGTCCGTCGACGGACGGTTCATCGATAGACGGTTCATCGACTCGGGGAGGACACACACCATGGGCGTCACGCTCGCCAAGGGAGGCAACGTCTCCCTCTCCAAGGCCGCACCCAACCTCACCCAGGTGCTCGTCGGCCTCGGCTGGGACGCGCGATCCACCACCGGAGCCGACTTCGACCTCGACGCCAGCGCGCTGCTGTGCCAGTCGGGCCGGGTGCTGGGCGACGAGTGGTTCGTGTTCTACAACAACCTCACGAGCCCCGACGGCTCCGTGGAGCACACGGGCGACAATCTCACCGGTGAGGGCGAGGGCGACGACGAGTCGATCATCGTGAACCTCACTCAGGTGCCTGCCCACTGTGACAAGATCGTTTTTCCGGTCTCGATCCATGAGGCCGACAACCGCGGTCAGACTTTCGGTCAGGTCAGCAATGCGTTCATCCGTGTGGTGAACCAGGCGGACGGCCAGGAACTCGCGCGCTACGACCTCAGCGAGGACGCCTCGACGGAGACCGCGATGATCTTCGGTGAGCTTTACCGGTACAGCGGTGAATGGAAGTTCCGTGCAGTGGGACAGGGGTACGCGTCGGGGCTGCGAGGCATCGCTCTAGACTTCGGGGTCAACGTTTCGTAAAGCCGCGCACGGCGCGGGGGAGCCCCGCACACGCCCGGGGGAGACCCGTACTTACACGATGGGGTAGCCAGTGCTTCTGAAAACCTTCGGCTGGTCGTTCGCGATTACCGCGCTCGGCCTGGTCGCAGCGGTGTTCTACGGGGGGTGGGAGGCCCTCGGGGTGGTCGCGATCCTTTCCGTCCTCGAGATCTCGCTGTCCTTCGACAATGCGGTGGTCAACGCCGGAATCCTGAAGAAGATGAATGCCTTCTGGCAGAAGATCTTCCTCACGATCGGTGTCCTCATCGCGGTCTTCGGTATGCGGCTGGTCTTCCCCGTCGTGATCGTGGCCATCACCGCCAAGTTGGGTCCCATCGAGGCGGTCGATCTCTCGTTCAACCAGCCCGACCGTTATCAGGAACTGGTCACGGACGCCCACCCGGCGATCGCCTCCTTCGGTGGCATGTTCCTGTTGATGATCTTCCTCGACTTCATCTTCGAGGAGCGTGACATCCAGTGGCTGCGCTGGATCGAGCGTCCGCTCGCCAAGCTCGGCAAGGTCGACATGCTGTCGGTCTGCATCGCGCTCATCGTGCTGCTGATCTCGGCCATGACCTTCGCGACCCAGGCGCACCAGCACGGCGGTCACGCGGACAAGGCGGAGACCGTTCTGCTCGCGGGTGTCGCGGGTCTGATCACGTACCTCATCGTCGGTGGTCTCTCCAGCTACTTCGAGAACAAGCTCGAGGAAGAGGAGGAGCGCGAGCACGAGGCCGAGGAAGAGGCCAGGAAGACCGGCAAGAAGCTCTCCGCGGTGGTTCTCTCCGGCAAGGCCGCGTTCTTCATGTTCCTCTACCTCGAGGTGCTCGACGCGTCCTTCTCGTTCGACGGCGTCATCGGCGCCTTCGCCATCACCAACAACATCGTGCTGATGGCCCTCGGCCTCGGTATCGGCGCCATGTACGTCCGGTCGCTCACGGTCTACCTGGTCCGTCAGGGCACCCTCGACGACTACGTCTACCTGGAGCACGGCGCGCACTACGCGATCGGCGCACTGTCCGTCATCCTGCTCGTCACCATCCAGTACCAGATCAACGAGATCATCACCGGTCTCGTCGGCGTGGTGCTGATCGCCTGGTCCTTCTGGTCCTCGGTCCGGCGCAACAAGGCGCTGGAGGCCGGAGGCGGCGACGACAACTCGGGCTCCAAGGCGGAAGTCCCGTCCGGGGTGTGACCCGGTAGGGATTGAGGAACGCTCTCAGCGGGGCGGTCGTACGGCGACGGTTCTCCGGGGACACCCGGAGCCGGCCCGGGGGCCGCCCCGCAGTGATGTGCGCGGGGCCGGGCAGTAGCGAGACGTATGGGGGTTGGGGATGGCGTTCTGGGACGGCCTGTGGCCGAGGCGCGAAGCGCAGTTCGAGTCGGGCAACGCGGCGACCAACTCCATCGTGCTCTCCAAGCGGCACGCCACGGTCTCGCTGACCAGACAAGGCGCGCTGACCGGCAACCTCAGGGTCAATCTCTCCTGGCGGATGCGTACGTCCGACATCGAGGGCCGATCGCGGCAGAGCGGCCGGCTGCTGCGGCCGTTCAAGCTCTTCCAGCCCGATGTGGTCCAGGCCCACACCCAGGGCGTGGTCAACGTCGACCTGGACCTGGGCTGCATGTACGAGCTGAAGGACGGCACCAAGGGTGTCGTGCAGCCGCTGGGCAACCTGATCGGCGACCTGAACGGGCCGCCGTACATCAGGCTCAGCGGGGACGACCGCTTCGGGGCGCCGTCGGGGGAGACCGTGTACGTCAACCTCGACCAGCGGGAGCAGATCAAGCGGCTGCTGTTCTTCGTGTACATCTACGACCAGACGCCGGCCTTCGACCGTACGCACGCCAAGGTGACGCTCTACCCCGGCAACGGGCCGCGGATCGAGATCGAGCTCGACGAGAGGGCCCCGCAGGCCCGCTCGTGCGCCGTGTTCACCGTGGAGAACGTCAAGGACGAGCTGATCGTGCGGCGCGAGGTGAAATTCGTCTACGGCTTCCAGTCGGAGCTGGACCGGCTGTACGGCTGGGGGATGCAGTGGGGCCGAGGCTACAAGTCACGCGCCTGAGACCGCCCGCGCTTCACCCCGGTCTGTGACCTGGGAGCCGCTCCTGAGTTCCGGCGATACCGATCGCCGGTCCTCGGACCCGGATGCGGCCCGCGGCGCCGGACCGGTCAGGACCGGACGAACTGCGGGCCTTGCGGAGGCAGGACGAAATTCGGGTCCGGGGCGGGCTGCGCAGCCGCCGCGGGCTGCGGATACCCGTACGCGGGCTGTGCGGAGGCCGGCTGCGGGTAGCCGTAGGCCGGCTGGGGAGCGGGGACGGGCGCTGCGACCGCTGTCGGCTGCGGGTAGCCGTACGCGGGCTGCTGGTGCTGGACCGTGGCCTGCGGGTCGGGGCCGGGCGCGGGGGGAAACACGGGGGCGGGCGGTGCGGCAGCCGGTGCGGGCGAGGGGCTGGGCGATCCGACCGCATCGGGCTCGGCCGCGGCCTCCGCCTCGTCGACCGAGATGCCGTACGCGGTCGCGAGACCCACCAGACCCGTCGGGTAGCCCTGGCCGACCGCCCTGAATTTCCAGCCATCGCCGCGCCGGTAGAGCTCACCGCAGATGATCGCGGTCTCCTCGCCGGTCTCCGGCCGCACATCGAACACGGCGAGCGGATCCACGCCGGCCGAGCCCGCGTCGTACAGCAGGATGCGCAGATCGCGGACCTGCTGGAAGGCCGCGCCGTCCGAGGACGCGGCGATCACCACCTGCTCGACCGAGGGGTCGAGCGCGCCCAGGTCGGCCTCGATGGTGTCGGTCAGCCCCTCGGCGACACTGCGCTTCGGCAGCCGTCGTACCAGGCCGGAAGGGTGCCTTGGCTGGTTGTAGAAGACGAAGTCCTCGTCGGAGCGCACACGGCCACCGGTGCCGAGAAGCAGGGCCGAAGCGTCCACGTCGGGGACCCCGGTGCCCGGGGTCCAGCGCAGCACGGCCCGTACAGCCGTGGCATCGAGGGGGACGTTCGAGCCCTTCAGCATCGCGTGCGTCATGGCGGTCATCCTGCCTGCTGGCTGCCCGCGCAGACAACGCGGGGGTCACAACCCATGTCCCGGCATCACGTCGGAGCCACGCCCGCCGCGCCCTGCGGAACCGTCGGGAAATGGACGAGTTACCCGAAATTCATGCACGCAGGGAACTCTCGACACCAGTCTTTACGTACTATTACCGGCCATGCGTTGTCCGGCCGGCCAAGCAGTACGGGGGAAACATATGCGGCATTTCGGGCACATCTCGCCCGCTGCGCGGAAGGGCCTGTTCCATCGGGAGCCGGGCGAATTCGGTGCGGGCTCGCCCGCCCGCATGCTTTCGGCCGCCCTGGGCGCCACTCTCTACTCCCCGGCCACCCGGCCGCGGCTCGCGGACGACATCATCAAACAGGCCGGGCGCGGTGTCGTCTCGATGG
Organism: Streptomyces sp. NPDC005262; assembly: GCF_042872425.1. NCBI lineage: Bacteria > Bacillati > Actinomycetota > Actinomycetes > Kitasatosporales > Streptomycetaceae > Streptomyces > Streptomyces sp. NPDC005262. The sequence goes on along the minus strand of NZ_JBIAKK010000002.1, from coordinate 721,093 downwards.
TGCTGTGCCTGGAGGACTCGATCGACGACTCCGAGGTGACGGAGGCCGAGGAGAACCTGGTCAGGCAGTTCACCGACCTCGCGGCACGCGGTGTCGAGGTGCCGCTGCTCTTCATCCGGGTCCGTGAGCCGGAGCAGATAACGGACCTGGTGAACCGGCTCGGCGGCTCTGCCCGATTGTTGTCCGGTTTTGTACTTCCGAAGTTCACGGAAGAGCGTGGTGTGCCGTTCATGGAGGCACTCACCAAGGCCGAGACGGCCACGAGCCGGCGGCTCTTCGCGATGCCCGTCCTCGAATCCCCGGAGCTGCTGCATCTGGAGTCCCGTGGCGAGACGCTGCAGGGAATCGCCCGTACCGTGGACAGGTACCGGGACCGGGTGCTCGCGCTGCGGCTCGGGGTCACCGACTTCTGCTCGGCGTACGGACTGCGCAGGGCCCCCGACATGACGGCGTACGACGTGCAGCTCGTCGCCGCGGTCATCGCCGACGTGGTGAACGTGCTGGGCCGGGCGGACGGCACCGGTTTCACCATCACCGGCCCGGTGTGGGAGTACTTCCGACTTCAGGAGCGCATGTTCAAGCCGCAGCTTCGCCGCAGCCCCTTCCTGGAGGGCCGGGCCGAGGAGCTGCGCACAGAGCTGATCGAGCACGACCTGGACGGGCTGCTGCGGGAGATCGAGCTCGACCGGGCCAACGGGCTGCTCGGCAAGACCTGCATCCACCCCTCGCACGTCGCGCCCGTCCATGCACTGTCCGTGGTCAGCCACGAGGAGTTCAGCGATGCACAGGACATCCTTCGGCCGGAGCGGGGAGGTGGTGGAGTGATGCGCTCCGCGTATACGAACAAGATGAACGAAGTGAAGCCCCACCGGGCCTGGGCCGAGCGCACGCTGCTGCGGGCCGAGGTCTTCGGTGTGGCGAAGGAAGACGTCGGGTTCGTGGATCTGCTGGCCGCGGGCCTCGCGGAATGAGCGCGCCTCGATGAGCGAGCGCGCAGCGAGGAAAGAGACGGCGAACGTGGTGTGGTCGGGTAGCTGGGTGGCGGAGCGACTGGGCGTCGAGCTCGTCGGAAACGGGGCGCCAGGAGGCGACGTGGAGCTCCGGGAGCTGCTGGGCCTCGCTCTGCGCCGCAACCCCAAGCGGGCCCATCTGCTCGTCTCCAACGTGCTGGGCAAGCATGTGCCGCAGAGGCCGTCCGTGGTCTACGGGGCGGGCTTCGAACTCGGCCTGCGGGTGCGCGAGCTCCTCGGGGCGGCGCTGGCGGGCCGGTCGGTGGTCCTCGGGTACGCGGAGACGGCCACCGGTCTCGGCCATGCGGTCGCCGACGGGCTGGGAGTGGCGCCGTATCTCCATTCGACGCGCCGCCCGGTCGAGGGCGTGGCCCGGGCGGGCGGCTTCGAGGAGTCGCACTCGCACGCGACCTCGCATCTGCTGCTGCCGGAGGATCCGACACTGCTCGGGACCCGCGGTGAGGGCCGGGCGGGAGAGCCGCTCGTGCTGGTGGACGACGAGTTCTCCACGGGCAACACCGTGCTCAACACGATCCGCGCGCTGCACGAGCTGTACCCCCGCGACCGGTACGTGATCGTGGCCCTCGTGGACATGCGGTCGCCGACCGACCGCGGACGCCTGACCGAGTTCGCCGCGGAGATCGGCGCACGTGTCGACCTGGTGGCGAGGGGAACGGGCACGGTCCGCCTCCCGGACGGCGTCCTGGAGAAGGGGCAGGCGCTGGTCGCCGCCCATGAGCGGGCCGCCGAGGCAGGCGACGGCCGCGCCGCCGCTTTCGCAGCCGGAGCCGGATCGTCGGTACCGGGGCGGGGGACCGAGACCTTCTGCACCCGGGTGGAGCTGCGGTGGCCGGCCGGAGTGCCCGACGGCGGCCGGCACGGCTTCACCCCCGCACAGCGCGCGTCCCTGGAAGCGGCCCTTCCCGCCATGGCCGCCCGCATCGCCGACGCCCTGGACGGCGACGCCCGCCGGGTACTGGTCCTCGGCTTCGAGGAGCTGATGTACGCACCGCTCCGGCTCGGCACAGCCCTGGAGGACCACACCGACGCCGAGGTGCGGTACTCGACCACCACGCGTTCCCCCGTTCTCGCCGTCGACGACCCCGGCTACGCGATACGCAGCCGTCTGGTCTTCCCGGCCCACGACAACCCGGCCGACGGCCCCGGCGAGCGCTTCGCCTACAACGTCGCCGGCGCCGGTTTCGACGCGGTGGTGGTGGTGGTCGACTCCACCGCCGACACCCCGGAGCTGCACGCCCGCGGCGGCCTGCTGGCGGAGCTGGCCGCGCACACCGCCCACGTCCTGCTGGCCGTCGTCCCCTCGTACGTCCCGTACGCCTCCTCACCCGCCCCCGAACGGCAGGAACCCCCTATGCTGCCCGAGCCCCTTCGCGGCCCCGTCTTCTCCTCCTACGGGCCGGACGACGTCGGATGGCTGCTCCAGGACCTCTCGGACACCGAACTGGAGGCGCCCACCGAGGAGCGCGAGGAGGCGATACAGAGCGGTGGCGCGCACTACGCCGAGTCGCTGCCCGTCGAATACCAGCCGTCCGCCGATTACCAGGACCTGTTCAAGGCGGCCCTGGACCTGTCGGCCGCCCGCATCGCACGGGCCGTCGGCACCGTCACCGAGACGGTTCTCGCCGAGCGCAGCCCCCGTCCCGTACTCGTCTCCCTCGCCCGGGCCGGAACCCCGGTCGGTGTGCTGATGCGCCGCTGGGCGCAGCACCGGCACGGACTCGATCTGCCGCACTACGCCGTCTCCATCGTGCGCGGACGGGGCATCGACGCAAACGCCCTGCGCTGGCTGGCCGCCCACCACAACCCGGCGGACGTCGTCTTCGTCGACGGCTGGACCGGCAAGGGGGCGATCACCCGTGAACTGTCGGCGGCGCTCGCCGAGTTCGAGGGCTTCGACCCCGAGATCGCGGTCCTGGCCGACCCGGGCGGCTGCGTCCGCACCTACGGCACCCGCGAGGACTTCCTCATACCGTCCGCCTGCCTCAACTCCACCGTCTCCGGACTGATCTCGCGCACGGTGCTCCGTTCCGACCTGGTCGGCCCGCACGACTTCCACGGCGCGAAGTTCTACCGGGAGCTGGCGGACGCCGATGTGTCCGGCCACTTCCTCGACACCGTCGCCGAGCACTTCGACGAGGTCGTCGACGCAGTGGACGCCGAGGTCAAGGAACTGCTCGCCGCGGACCGCGCCCCGACCTGGGACGGCTGGGCGGCCGTCGAGCGCATCAGCGAGGAGTACGGCATCCACGATGTGAACCTGGTCAAGCCGGGCGTCGGCGAGACCACCCGCGTACTGCTGCGACGCGTCCCGTGGAAGATCCTCGCCAAGCGCGGCGCCGGCGCCGACCTCGAGCACATCAGACTGCTGGCCGAACAGCGCGGAGTGCCGGTCGAAGAGGTCGACGAACTCCCGTACACCTGCGTCGGACTGATCCACCCGAAGTACACGCGGGGAGCGACCGGAGCGGACGGCAAGGCGGTGGCGTCGCAGTGACCACCCCGAACTCCCTGACCACGCCCGGCTCCTTGACCACCCCTGGCTCCGTGACGATCCCAACGCCCACGGCTCCGGCCCCCATGGCCGCTCAGGTCGCTCCGGCCCGCCCCGTGACGCTGGTCGCCAGCGACCTCGACCGCACCCTCATCTACTCGGCCGCGGCGCTCCAGCTCGCCATGCCGGACGCCGAAGCCCCCCGGCTGCTCTGCGTCGAGGTGTACGGCCACAAGCCGCTCTCCTATCTCACGGAGACGGCCGCCGCACTCCTCGAGGAGCTGGCCCGCACCACGGTCTTCGTGCCCACGACAACCCGCACCCGTGAGCAGTACCACCGCATCAGGCTCCCCGGCCCCGCACCGCAGTTCGCCATCTGCGCCAACGGCGGACACCTCCTGGTCGACGGGGTGTCCGACCCCGACTGGCAGACACAGGTGGCCCGCCGGCTCGCCGACGAATGCGCCTCGCTCGCCGAAGTCCGCGCCCACCTCGTCGCCACCGCGGACCCTGCCTGGCTCCTCAAGGAACGGGTCGCCGAGGACCTCTTCGTCTATCTCGTCGTCGAACGCGCGCTGCTGCCCGCGGGCTGGGTGAGGGAGCTGGCCGAGTGGGCGGACCCCCGTGGCTGGACCGTGTCCCTCCAGGGCCGCAAGATCTACGCCGTGCCCAAGCCGCTCACCAAGAGCGCAGCGATGAACGAAGTCGCCCGCCGCGCCGGCGCCACGCTCACCCTCGCCGCCGGTGACTCGCTCCTCGACGCCGATCTGCTTCTCGCCGCCGACCACGCCTGGCGCCCCGGCCACGGCGAACTCGCCGACACCAACTGGAGCGCCCCGCACGTCGACGTACTGACGGAGAACGGTGTGGCGGCCGGTGAGGAGATCCTCCGGCGTTTCCTCCGGGCTTCCGTCCCGCAGCAGAGCCTCCGGCAGGGAACAGTGGTACCTGAGGCCGTGACCGGTCTGCCCGGCAGGTGACCAGCGTGCCGGGCAGGTGACCGCCTGCCCGGCAGGCACAGAGGGAGTGCGCGATGAGCAAGGGAAACGAAACAAAGATCACGGACGAGCTGTACGCGTACATGCTGGCGCACAACCCGCCGCTCGACGCGGTGCAGCGTGAACTCGTCGCGACCACGTACGCGCACCTTCCCGAACAGGCGGGGATGCAGTCCGCCGAGGAGCAGGGCCCACTGCTCGCCTTCCTCGTACGGCTGACGGGCGCCCGGCACATCGTCGAGGTCGGGACGTTCACCGGGTTCTCGGCCCTGGCGATGGCGCAGGCACTGCCCGCCGACGGACGGCTGATCGCCTGCGACATCTCGGAGGAGTGGACCGCCTACGGCCGCGAGGCGTGGGAGAAGGCGGGCGTCGCCGACCGGATCGAGCTGCGCATCGCCCCCGCTCTCGACACCCTCGGAGCGATGCCGTCCGAGCCGCACATCGATCTGGCCTACCTGGACGCGGACAAGGGCAACTACATTCCGTACTGGGAAGAGCTGGTGCCCCGGATGCGCCGGGGCGGCCTGATCGTCACCGACAACGTGCTGTTCCACGGCGGTGTGACCGACCCACGCGCGACCGGCGGAGCGGCGGCCATCAGGGAGTTCAACGAGCATGTGGCCGCAGACCCGCGGATGGACAGCGTGATGCTCACCGTGGCGGACGGACTGACCCTCTCCCGTAAGCGGTAGCGACCGCGCGGCCGGCCGGGTCAGCCGCAGCAGCCCCCACCGCAGCAACCGCCGCCCGACGGGGCGGCGGGCGCGGACTTGGCCGACGCCCCGCCCACGGCCACCGTGGAGAGGAGCTTGACCGTGTCCTCGTGCCCGGCGGGGCAGGAGGCAGGTGCGGACGACTCGGCCATCGGACGGCTGAGTTCGAACGTGTCTCCGCAGGAGCGGCAGCGGTATTCGTAACGAGGCATGACCCCAGGCTAACCGGCGGGCACCACGGCTACTGCGTAATGCCCCTCCGGCCGGCAACCGGCATCGGCGAACTCCGGTCGTGGCGTTGTTCCCCGGCGGCCTCATCGGGATGCCGGGCACGCCAGTACGGGTTGTCGTGCGGGAGCCCGCCGCTGACCCTTCCGTACATCCCGAACATCATCAGCATCAGCCCGACGACAAAGCTGAACAGGACGTTCTGCATTCGGAAGGCGAGGAAATTGAAGCCGGTGCCGAGCAGTGCCAGATTGATGAAGCCACTGAGGATGAACGCGATGCCCAGGACCATGTTGACCGTCGAGGCGAAGTTTCCGCCGATCACCATCCCGACGAACAGGAGCAGGCCTACACAGATGGAGAGGACACTGAGCGCGCCGTTGGTGTTCAGACCCGCGACAGTGGCGTCGCCCGTGTTGAAGAAGCCGATCTTGTCGATGAGTCCCAGGATGCCGAAGGCGAGGAGCAACAGCCCCATCATCCCCGCTCCTATGCGGTAGACGCTGTTGAGCCGGTGATCGACCGGGAGATGGTCGTCGAACCGGGCGACTCTGCTGCGCCGTGCGGGCTTCTGTACACGTCGCCGCGGGGGATGCACTGCATGGGTGGCCATGAGCGGACTCCTTCCCGTCAACCACCAGGATCCGCCCCGCGCCCCGCCGCGACAACTCGGCTCAGCCACGGCTCAGCCGCCGGCGCCCCGCTCCTCCCGGATCTCGGAGACCACCCGCGCCGCCGTCTGCCGCACGGCTTCGGTCTCGGTCAGGAAGTGCCAGTAGTCGGGGTGGCGACCCTCCAGCCCGGCGATCGCGCGCTCCAGCCGGGCCACGGCATCGTCCAGCGGCCGGGCATGGCGCGGCTCGGGTGTGTTGCGCCCCGCCATGGCCAGACGCTGGGCGTCGCGGATGGCGAACCTGGTCCGCTGGATCTCCTGCTGGGGGTCCTTGGCCACGTCGTCGAGGCGGCGCAGCCGGTCAGCGGCCGCGGACACGGCCTCGTCCGTCGCGTTCAGCAGGGCGCGTACGGTGGACAGCCGCGACGTCGCATCGGCCCAGCGCTGCTCGTCCCGCGCCTTGGTGGCCTCCTTGAGCTTCTCCTCGGCCTGCCGCACATTGACCGCGGCCTGCTCGGGCACGGGCTGGAGGTCCTGCCAGCAGGCAGCGGTGAACCGCCGGCGCAGCTCGCTCAGCACCGGTTCCACCGAGCCCGCGCGCGTCGTGAGCGCCTGGGCTCGCGTGCGCAGAGACACCAGCCGGTGGTCGATCTCCGCGGCGCGCTCGGGAAGCTTCGCCGCCTCGGCCCGCACGGCCTCGGCGCCGCGCAGCACGCGATCCGCGCGTTGCAGCGTGTCCGGTACGCCGTGCCGGCCGGCGCCCTGGTTGAGCTTGGTCAGTTCGGGGGCGAGGGCCGCCAGGCGGGCGGCGAGATCGTCCGCCCGCAGTCCGGAGGCGCGCGCCGCATCGAGAGCATTGCTCGCACCGAGGAGCGCCTGTCGCGCCCGCTCGACGGCGGGCGCGAGCCGGGCGAGCTGCGTCTCGGCATTCCCCAGGAGGGGACCGAGTCCCTGCGCGAACCGTTCCAGCTCGCCCTTGATCCTCACGAGCTCGTCCTTGGCGGCGATCAGCTCCGTCCGGGCCCGCGCCGCGACCGCCGGCTCAAGATCGTCGCGATCGAGGTCGTGGGCGTCGACCGCCGTGATGTACGCATGACTGGCCTCGTCGATCCGCCGCCCCAGCGCGGCGAAATCGTCCACGACCTTCCGCGCGGCGGGCGAGCTGTCCACCGCGGTGATCGTCTCGATCGAGATCTGCAGATCGCGCTGAGCCGTGTCCAGCTCGTAGAAGGCCTCCGCGGCCGCGTCCTTCGCCGCCTGCGCATCGGCGCGCTGGCTCTCCCCGCGACCGCCGAACCAGCGCCGCGTACCACCACCGGCGAAGGCGGCCGGCAACGCCGCGGCGAGCAACGGCAACGGCAGCAGCATCAATCCGAGGACGTCCCTGACGGCGGTTCTGCCACCTGCTCTTGCCTGCGGCCGCGCGTGTGTCGCCGTCACATCCCTCTCCCGTGCCGTATCGCCTTGCCCGGTTCATTCTCCCACCAGGTAAGGACGAACACACGGGCCCGTTAGTTCGCGCTTCGAACCGTGATTTCCCCGTTGTCGCTGTGCGCCTTCACCACATGCGGGCTGCTGTCGCTGCGCGGCACCCGCACGGAGATGTCCCCGTTCCCGGCGACGGCGGTCACCGCGTACGCCTGCGACCCCTTCGGCAGCTCGATGGACACCCGACCGTTGTCACTGACGGTGTCCACCCGATCCGGCACGGCCGTGAACCCGATCCGGATCTCCCCGTTGTCCGACTGCGCGGAGACGGACGTGCTGGAGATCCGCTCCGCGACGACGTCCCCGTTGTCGCTCTCCAGCTTCAGCGGCGCACTGGAGTCACGCACGGTCACCTTCCCGTTGTCGGAGCGGAGCGTGAGAGGAGTGTCGAACCCGGAGGCGACGACCCGGCCGTTGTCACCGTCCACCGTCACCGCGACCCCACGCGGCACCTTCACCTGATGCACGGCGTCGCAGTTGCTGACGACCGCCGTGCACTTCACCCGCAGCGTGAGCTTGCCGTCCCGCATCGTCCAACGCGGGTCGGGCCCCTTCCCGAGCACCACCCACCCGTCGACACGACGCGTCACCTCGACCTTGTCCACATCGGCCGGCACGAGCTCCACGGCCGTATTGCCGGAGTCGATCGTCAGGGACTTCCCCCCGAACGCGAACGACTTGTGCTCGACCGGTGCGTCATCCACATCCGTACTTCCGCAACCGGACAGACCCAGCACGACGACTACGGCTCCTACGGACGCTACGAGTGTGCGAGTGCGGGTATGGAGTGCCACGGTGATCGATCCCCCGTCCGGGTCCGGGGGGCCCCTCCCACCGGTGTGGGACCACCGTAGGGAGCGCGGCAGCCCGGGGTGAATCCGGGCGGCTACCGTATGCGGGGTGGGGATATCCCCCCGAACCCCCGCCCTTCGTCGGCCCGGGCAACCGTTTGTGAGCATGGGCCATGCGCCATGTACGCTGTTCTCTCATCCACGGGTGCGTAGCTCAGGGGTAGAGCGCTGCTCTTACAAAGCAGATGTCGGCGGTTCGAAACCGTCCGCGCCCACCAGTAGGAATCACGACAAAGGCCCAGGTCACCGGTATCGAACCGGGAACCTGGGCCTTGATCGTTTTTCCGCGATTTCGGCGGGGGAGTGGCGTCGTGCCACTCACGTGCCAGATGCGTCGCCGGGCTCTGCCGGCCGAACCTTCCTGATCTGCTCGTCGACATGGGCGGCGATCGCATGGTCACGGCCGTTCACCAGGTGCTGATAGATCAATGCGGCCCGCACCGACGAGTGCCCCATCCGCTGCATCAGCTCGCGCGTGGTCGCACCGCCGGTTGCGGCGAGGGTGTTCCCGGTATGGCGCAGATCGTGGAAGTGCACGTCTCCGAGGCGGGTCGTCTCCAGGGCTCGCAGCCACAGGCGGCGGAAGTTGTTCCGGCGAAGCTGCCCGCCCCGCGCTCCCGTGAAGACGAGGCCTGTACGACCCGGCTCGGCGTAGGCAGCGAGGTGAGCAGCCAGGCTCTCCGTAAGCGAGTCCGGGAAGGCGACGGTACGGACACCGGCCGCGCTCTTGGGTCCCTTGACCAGGATGCCGTCCGTGCGGGTCTCTGCCAGGGCACGCCGTACGGCGACGGTTCGCCGGCCGAGGTCGACGTCATGGCGCTGGAGCGCGGCGAGCTCCCCGAAGCGGAGTCCAGTGAAGGCTGCCAGGAGAATGAACACCCTGAAGCGCGCCGGCAAGGCGTCGGCGAGCTGGAAGACCTCGGTGACATCTAGGAACGGCCGTTCGGCTGTTTTGGCCGCCCCAGCACCCTTGATACGGCAGGGGTTGCGCTGGATCACCTCGTCGTCGACCGCGGTATTCATGATGGCGCGGAGGATCTGATACGCCTTGGCGACCGTCGGTTCACCGACACCGGACTCCAGGAGGCCAGCACGCCAGCGGCGGATCTGCGGTGTCGTGATCTCACTCAGGACCACGTTCGCGAAGGTCGGCAGGACGTGGAGGCGTAGCGCGCTGCCGTTGCGTTCACGGGTAGTTGCCGCGTAATCGCGCTCCCTGAACCAGGCATCGGCGTATACCCCGAAGAGAATCTTGTCGTCGGGGTTCTTCCATCGGCCGTCGAGGATCTCCGCTTCCTTGCGGACGAGCCACCGATCAGCGTCGGTCTGCGTGGGGAAGGTTTCCGGCGCCGAACGCATCAGACCATCCGGGCCGGGATACCGGGCCTGGAAGCGGCCAGACGGCAGCTTGCGGACCGAACCGAACCGACGGCGTTTGCCCTTTTGGTTTGCCATCAGGCCACCGCCCCGAACCGGCGACTCGTGACGATCGGCTGGACAGTGTTGGCCGCGATGAAGTCAGCCAACGCGCCCTCAGGGATGCGGACATGCCGCCCCACCTTCACGAACACGATGCGACGCTCGGCGATGAGGCGGCGGGGGAAGCGTGCGGTTGTACCGAGGAGTTGAGCGGTCTCCTCCACCGTGAGCAGTCGGTCAGTCATGCGGTCATGTCTCCTTCCAGGGCGAGGGCTTCGCGAGCGGTTTCTCGGTTGAGTTGCAGGTCTCTGGCGATCGAGGCGGCGAGGACGGATTCGCCGGGGCTGTGTCCCTGTCCGGCGTACTGCCAGTCGGTGAGGACGAGGACGGTCGGGTCCTGGTCCGGGTGGGGCAGGCCGAGTTCTTCGCGTTGCTGGGCGGCGCGGTAGTCGGCGCGGATCTGGCGGAGTGCGCCGAGGGTGGTGGAGTAGCGGCGGGACTTGGAGGAGAAGTGGCCGCGGAAGCCGAGCATGTGGGCCCAGGCCCTCAGCCGCCGGTCCGGGTAGAGCGGATCGAGGTCGAAGCAGGCTTCGATGAGTCGGCGCGGGTGGTCGGGCACGTCGAGCAGGACCAGGGCCTCACGGTTGCCGACGCGACGGTCGACGGTGCCAGTCGTCTCGGCGGCTTTGGTCGCGTACTTGGCGACGTAGGAGGCGACGGCCTGTTCGGTGATGTCGGTACCGGCGTCGAAGGCGCGGATGGGACGGATGTCGAGCTGGGTGCCCCAGCGCAGCGGGCGCGCGGGGTGGCCGGCGGCGGCCGGGACGGTGATGGTCGTGTACGAGTGCGCGACGGCCGCGCGGATGGAGTCGCTGAGCAGCTGCACGGAGGCCCAGGAGGGCGGCGGGCTGTCGGCCCCTTCCGGGCCGTCGAGGCGTACAACGGCATGGAAGTGGACGGCTCCGCGCTTCTGGAACTCGGCGACCTTGCCGTACGAGACCCGTGCCGTTTCTTTGAGTTCGCGTTGGGTGAGGCCGGCGCGGGCGGCGATCTCGCGGCGGAGGCGGTTGGTGAAGCGCTGCCACAAGTCCCCGGCGTGGTTGTTGAAGAGGACCGCGCCCGCATAGTCGTACGAGTCCGGGTCGAGCGGTGTGCCGAGGGTGTCGTCCTCGGGTGGGTGCTGGACACCACAGCGGCAGCGGCCGGCGTCGGGACGGTTGTGGACCGGGCCGAAGGATGGGGCGGTGAGCGTGGCGAAGACGCGGGGATGGTCGCGGACGGTGGCGGGGACGTCCTTGTCCTGGTCGCCCGCGAGCCCGGCACGGATGAGGTGGTAGGTGTCGGCGGAGTAGGTCCAGGCGCAGGCCGGGCAGCGGGAGGCGCGGCGGTTGCCGCAGGCGACGCGGAGTCGTCCGTCGGGTTCGGTGTCGGTGGAGTAGCGGTGCAGGGTCTCGCCGGTGGTCTTGTCCTTGGTGAGCGTCCAGCCGGACAGGTGGATGGGGTTGGAGCAGCCACCGGTGCGGCGGATCTGGTCTTGCCAGCGGTCGAAGCCGGTGGACCCGGCCACCCGCAGGAGATCGCCGAGGGTGGCCGGGTCCAGGCTCGCGAGGATCGAGTCCGTCACGCGTGCTCCCGCTGGGCGACCGGGGCCGGAGCCGCGGTGCGGGTCGAGCCGGTGCCCTGGCAGCGGCGGCAGGTGACCTGGAGGGTGGCGCGGGTGCCGTCGTCGAGGAGCGTCCCGGTGTCGATGGCGACGGCGGGGAAGCCGTCGCAGTCCGGGCAGATGCGCGTCGGGGCAGGGCTGTGCTGGGTCATGATGGTGGTCCTTTCGATTGCGGTTGGAAGGGGCCGGACCGTCCGGGCGGCGGCGATGCTTGGCGGCTTGTGCGCCGCCCGGAGGCCGGTCAGAGCTTGATCAGCGGGAGAGCGGACGGGTGCCGCGTCGACCGGCCTTTCCTTTGTCCGCGTACATCGCGCAATCGGCGGTGGCCAGCGCGTCGGAGAGACTGCGGACCGGCAGGTCTTTTACGTGGCAGGAGCCGACGGACACGGAGACCGGGAGTCGACGTCCGGCGTAGGCCACGGGCTGGCGCAGGGCGCGGTGGAGGCTTTCGAGGTCCGGGGCCTGGCGGGCGATGGCGACGAACTCGTCTCCCCCGAGGCGACCGGCGATGCCGTGACGGCCGCACCAGGCTGCGAGGCGTTCGGCGGTGACGGCCAGGGCGAAGTCCCCGGCGGCGTGGCCGTGGGAGTCGTTGAGGTTTTTGAAGTCGTCGAGGTCGAGCAGGAGGACGACGGCGTCCCGGTGCCGGCGGATGATGCGTTCGGCGAGGGCGGTCCATCCGGCGCGGGTTCGAAGGCCGGTGAGCGGGTCCCGGCGGGCGGTGACGAGCCGGTGGGTGAGCAGGGCGGTGTGCGAGGCCCAGCCGATGAGCGGTAAGGCGAGGGCGAGCGCTTGGGTGTCCACGGTTCTCCTTCGTTGCGGTTGGAAGGGGTTGCGTGGGCCGTCCGGGCAGTGGCGATGCTTGGCGGCTTGTGGCACCGCCCGGAGGCCGGTCAGCGATGCTGGTTGTCAGAGGCGATGAGCGAGCGGATGACCAGGGCGCAGATGGCGACGGATACGCCGGTTATTGCGACCGCGAGGAGCATCGAGACCAGGACCGCGCCGACGACCAGGACGACGGTCGCCCCACCACCCACGAGTGCGACGACAGCACCCGGCGTGAGCTGGACGGTCGGCCTGGCCGCAGGGGTCGGGGCGACCAGAGGCGTGGGGTTCTGCGGGGTGTGCTGGACCACGGCGGTGGGCTCGACGATGGTCGGCGGGGTTATGCGGCCGGTGGGCTGGGGCATGGTGGGGACCTTGGGCTTGAACATGGTGGATCTCCCTTCGAGAACGGTTACTTGGTGACGCTGTCGATGGCCGGGGCGAGGAAGCTGTCCGCGAGGAGGTAGCCGCCCAGGAGCAGGACGGCGACCAGCCACAGCGGCGGGCGGATGAGCTTGATGCCGAGAGCGCCGACGACGATCAGGGCGAGCCAGAGCGGGACGTCCATGACGCGATCTCCTCTGTGGTCAGCGGGCGGTGCAGCGGTGGGTGCGGGCGGCGAGCTGGGCGGCGCTCTGGCTGGAGTAGTCGGCGGACCAGCCGCAGCGGTCAGCGCTGCAGACGGCGGCGTGTTTGGTGTGGCCGTGGCGGTCGCGGTGTGTGCCGATCTGCACCGGGCCGATCCGAATCACGGAGTGGAAGTGGTCACGAGCGGGCATGGCGGCGGTTCTCCTTTCCGTTCAGGCGAGTTGGGCGGCGATGGTCTCGGCGAGCTGCGGGGGGACGCCGAGTCGGGCGCGCAGGGTGTCGGTGTCGATCCGGGCTCCGGTGCGGGCCTGGTGGTCGTCGGCGAGCTTGCGGGCGTGGTCGACCAGCGCGGCCGGAACCGACGGACCAACCGGGGCAACGGGGGTGGAGGGGGCGAGTTCCGGGATGCCCTCGGCAGCCGCGGCGATGGGCTCGGGCTCCGGTCGCGAAGCGGGGGCCGTGTCCCGCTCGACTTCGGGACTGGGCTCCTGCTCTGCGGATGCCGGCGGAACTGTCTCCGGCTCCGGCTCCTCGGTGGTGTGCGAGTGGGCGAGGAGGGTGCCGCCGAGGAAGGCGAGGGCGGGCCAGCCCGCGATGCCGAACCGCAGCCAGGCCGGCGGGTGGGCGAGGTCGAGGAATCCGGCGGTGGCGACGTTGGCGCCGAGCGAGGCGAACAGAGCGATCAGGAACCAGCACCAGGCCAGCCGGGACGGGCCCTCACTGCGCAGGCGTCGCCAGGCCGCGACCAGGAGCAGGTCCACCGAGATGGGGTAGGCCCACGCTTTCCAGCCGTCCTGCCCAGCGGCGTCGGCAAGGTCGTGCAGGTGGGCGAAGGACAGGGCACCGGCGATGACGGCCTGGACCAGGACGGCGTCCACGCGGAACGCGGGCCGGGCCATCACGAGCCGCCGGGGTAGTCGGTGCCGCCGATGGGGTCGTATCCGGGCGGGAACATGCCCGGCGGAGGCTCCGGGAGCGACGCAGCCAGAGAGGGGCCGATGGTGTCGATGAAGTCGTCGTCGGCGCCGGGGAGCTCGGCGTACAGGGCCAGGGCGCCGAGCATCAACACGGTGCGGTGGAAGTCCTCGATGTGCTCACACATGGGAGTCGCTCTCCCTTCCTTCAGGCATGGAGCGGGTAGGGACCTGGCGCGATGCGGTCACGCCAACCGGGGAGCGGGACGAGTCAGGCTGTGACGGAGGCAGGCTTGGTGAGCGGCTCGGAGGCCGGGGCCAAGGCACCGACGAGGGGCCGGAAGGCTGCGAGGACGGGCAGGTCCGGGGTGCGGTCGGCGTGCCGGTTGCAGATGTTCACGGCCTGGCGCAGCGAGGTGTGCGGGGCGCGGATGCGGGCCCAGCCGCCGGAGGAATCGCCGGTGACGGCGATGCCGGGCGTCTCGGTGGGGATCTGGATGGCGGCGAGGACAGCGTCGGGGGCGATGTCGCCGAAGGCCATGTTGGCGGAGGACTCGTCGTTGACGCGGTGGGCGGTGCGACCGGTGAGCTGGGCGCGGAGCATGGTGATGCCCTTGCCGAGTTCGGAGCCGAAGCGCTGTCCGCAGATCTCCAGGTAGATCCCGGCAGCCCGGCCGAGTTGGGCAAGCCGGACCAGAGCGGTGATGATCCGATCCCGGCGCTTCTCCTCGTCCTTGGTCGCGAAGAGGGCGAGTTCTGCGACCTCGTCCACCAGGACCACGACCGGGACAGGTCGCAGGTGGTCGGGCAGGTCCCAGATGTCTGCGGCGATCTCCGCGTCCGGCACGTTCACCGTGATCCGCTGTTCAGCCCGGATCAGTTGGTAGACGTCCTCCATGTGCGTCACGAGAGCGTCGAGGAGCTCAAGGGCTGTGTCGGGGTTGTCGGCGAGTGCGGAGAACCGGCGAGCCAGCGGGAAGAGTTCGACGCCCTGCTTGCAGTCGATTCCGACCAGCGCGACGTTCATGGGCGCGAGGCCGGCCACCAGGTTGCGCTGATAGACGGACTTCCCCGACTCGGTGGCACCGAGGGTGAGCCCGTGCGGAACGCTGCGGTAGTCGCGGTAGTGGACTGCCCCGTCCTCGCGCAGGGCGACCGGGACCCGCATCGGTGCAGGGTCGGTCTTGGCAGGCATCTGCACCCGCTTGAGCACGTCGTAGCCGGTCATCCGCACTTCGACCACACCGGAGCGCAGTTCACGGGAGGTCACGCCGTACATGCCAAAGGAGTGACGCAGCCGGTCTGTCGCGGCGGAGACGTCGAAGGCGTCCTGACCGGGGCGGAGCTTGAGGCGGAACACGAGGCCGGTGCGAGTGGGATGAACGCGCAGGATGCGCGGGGCGCGAGACTCCGGCGCGGGCCGGCTGGCGATCCGGGCGAGGGCCAGGCGCCAGCGGGAGGGCGGGACAGTCAGTCCACACGCGTCCATCACGGAGACGTAGCGGACCGACACCCGCACGGCGGCTAAGGCCGCGCCGAAGGCCAGCCAGTACCAGGCGGGGCGCCGCCACCGCAGAATCACTGCGGCAGCGACAACCAGCACCAGGGCGACCGTGAAACCGGTCATGATCAGGCCGCCTTCGGATGAGACGCAGCGGCGGCGAGCGAGGTGACCGCGACCGCGCGGAACGCGATCCCGTGCCGCTTCTGCCCGTTGAACTCGTTCTCCCACGCCGAGGCGACAAGGCCCGTCAGCGCAACCGGAGTACCCATGGCCAGGTCCTCGGAGACGCCCGGCTGGGGAACGGTGAGCTTGAGGATCTCCACCTCGTCCGGCGTGGAGAACATGACCTCCACCGTCATCAGGGTCACGCCGTCCTTGTCGAGCGCGATCTCACCAGTACGGCGGTCCTTGACCTTCGGCTGGGGGGTCTTGGCGACCATGACGGTCGCATTGGTGGTGTCGACGGGAATCTGACGCACAGCAGATCACTCCTCTGTAGGTGCCGAACTCCGCCACTCATGTATATGAGTGACATGAAGAAGAGTGCAGCACTCCTATACATGAGTCAACCCGCCGCGAAGAAGAAATCGCAACGGGCCGAGGGGAGTTGAGTGTGCGTCAGTCGGTGGCAGGGATCCTGTAGCTAAAGACGAACTGGTCAGCGGCCATGAGGGTGTCGCAGACCTCGACCACACGACCCTCTTCAGTCACGGCGTTCCGGACGAGATGAATGACGGGGGCACCGGGGCTCAGCGCGAGTTCGGAGGACTCCGCCTTGGAGGCCGGCCGCGCCTGGAGGGTCTCGACGAACTCCGCGAAGACATGGCCGTCGTCTTCAAGTCGGGCGTAGATCCCACCGGGGCCAGGGTTCTCGGAGAACAGCTCCGGGATGTCCTTCACGACCTCCCACGGCAGGTACGACGTAGCAGTCTCGACCGGAGTGCCGTTGCGGAAGTAGAGGCGGCGGCGAGCAAGCACCTTGGCTCCGGGATCCACACCGAGGCGTTCCGCGATGTCGTCGGGTGCGTCGGCCGGGCCGATGAACAGCACACTCACCTTGGCGGTCGCGCCGGCCTGCTCCGACTCTGCGAGGTACGCGGCCTTGCCACCCTTGCGATGCGAGCGCCGGAACCGGTCCGACGAACGATGTCGCACCGGGGGCCGGGCCTTCACCAAGGACCCCTTGCCATGCCGGGTCTCCACCAGGCCGCTCGCACGCACCTCCACCATGGCCTTGCGGATCGTGCCGCCGGACACCCCGTAACGGTCGACCAACTCGGACTCACTCGGCACCATGTCGCCAGGCTTCAGGACACCCGACCGGATCTGCTGAACGATCTCGTCGGCGATCTGAACGTACCGAGGTACGGCCCTGCCATCTCCTACCGCGGTTCCCATAGACCTACCCACTCTCCTATGCTCCTGTACATGAGTAACAGCGCCCAGGAAGCCCCGTCAACGCCGAAGCACAGTGTGTCCGTGGCAGGGGCTGTCGTGCGCGAGGACGGCCGACTCCTGGCGATCCGCCGCGCGGACAACGGCACATGGGAGCTGCCGGGCGGAGTGCTGGAGTTGGACGAGTCCCCGGAGCGAGGCGTCAGCCGCGAAGTCTGGGAAGAGACCGGCATCCACGTCGAGGTCGACCAGCTCACAGGCGTCTACAAGAACACGGCCAGAGGCATCGTCGCCATGGTCTTCCGGTGCAAGCCCTCAGGGGGCACCGAACGAACGTCAGCCGAATCCACCGCGGTCGACTGGCTCACCCCGGAGCAGATCACCGAGCGCATGTCCGAGGTCTACGCAATCCGCCTGCTCGACGCCCTGGACGGGGCCGGCCCCCACGTGCGGAGCCACGACGGCAAGCACCTCATCACGAGCTCTCGCTGAAAGAGGACGCTCATGTCAGCGGACGTCGAGCTGCACTTTGACCGTGTCCGCACGAAGGGGTCTCACAACGATCTCCGGTTGCGCATTGGCCCCTACCAACACCGCTGCGATTCCTACTACCTGGCGTTGGACGACTCTCCGACCGTCCCCGGTGGCCTTGGCCCCAGGATCTCGCGTCTGCTGGAGCAGTGGGGCACGCAGCTCGCCAGCCTCAGGGATGGGGGCGGCACCGTCTACCTGCCGTACGACTTCTCTGACCAGTGCACCGCATGGCTACGAGTGTCATCCTCCGACGGGCAGACCGCCGAGGTCCAGGCTGGATGGAGCTTGATCGAAGGCTGGGGGATCTACCCCTCGGACTACCTCTCCACAGCACCTGTCGTGGCGGACTTCGACCCGATCGCCAGGGCCCAAGTCGTGTGCTCATTGATCGACCTTGCAGCGCGCATCGACGCCAACCGCACCAGCCTCGAAGCCACGGGCTCGTAGCGCGGTAAGAGTTTCTCTACTTCATCAAGGCCCGCGCACGGCGCGGGCGCGCACCGCCTCAGCGGCGCGGCCTGCCTCTGTCTTCGCCCCGGCTGGCCGCGCCAGGCGGCGCGCTGCGTGCTGCAGGCGGAAGCGAGAAAGCCATCCGCAGGTCAAGGACATGCCTCCGGCGGGGGGCGCTCAGACTCCGGGAAGGATGGGCGCCATTGGCGAGTGCCGGCCGGATCGTGGCGAGCGTCGTGGGCTCCCATCCCGTCCACCTTCGTCCCAGGCAGAGCCGAGCAGTCGCGGCCCAGGGCGTCAAGGTCGTTCGTACAGTGGCGCGCTCCACCTTGACGCCCTGAACCACGCCCGCTCCACCATGTGTGGGCCGAAGGCGGACGGGATGGAAGCTGAGGTGCGTGGTGGGTTGGGATGGGGGCGGCGGAAGCCGAATGACCCTGCTGGCCCGCTCCGGCCAGTAGCCGTAGGCGATGGACGCCCCGGTCCGCCATGCTGCCTTGGCGATCATGCGCCCGTGGTGGCCGCATCGTGTGAGGGTGGGGATTGTGGAGCAATCGCAGGTCGAGGCTAAGTGCGGAGGAACTGCCATGGGGGCCGGCCGCTGCCTGCTCGGTCGGCGGTCCCCCGCGGTTCCTCCTAAGACTTGGCACGCATCTGGCTACGTGAACGGCGCGCGTTGCATCTGCGGGGTCTCAGAATGGTCTTCTTCTCAGAAGGCCCAGCGAGGAAGCCGAGTGTCCGACATACTGCGGCCATGAAGTTTGATCTCTCCAAGCTGGGGTCACGCGAGTTCGAGAACCTCACTCAGACCCTGGCCCTTGCCGAAATCGGCTCAGCCCTGAGCGTCTTTGGTCCCGGTCCAGATGGCGGGAGAGAGGCAACCTTCGACGGGCCCATCACCTTGGGTAAGGACGGGCCGACTGTAGATGGATACGGGGTACTTCAAGCTAAGTACTGCGAAACTCTTACCACGCCTCAGAAGGACGCGACTTGGCTGATCAGTCAGATTCGCGCTGAGCTAAAGGATTGGAAGACTTCCAACAAGCGAACCAGAAAACCAGACTGCCTCATTTTTGCAACAAACGTTACGCTTTCGGGAGTGCCAAGCACAGGCGGTATCGACCGCGTAGACAAGGAGCTCAAGGCCCAATGTGGGGCCCTAGGGATCAAGAAATGGATTGTGTGGCACGGGGAGACTGTCAATCGCCTTCTGGAGATCCACACCAAGATCCGGACTAGTTATGCAGCATGGGTTCTCCCGGGTGATGTGCTTGCCGAGTTGCACTCCCAACTTTCGGCACGCAAAAAGGACGTCGGAAAGGGGCTACAAAGATACCTGGCCAAAGAACTGGTACGTGACCTCCACGTCAACTTGGACCAGGCCGGCTCCGCAGACGACTTGCAGATTCCACTCGCAGAAGTCTTCATCGACCTACCAATGGGGCCTCCAGGGGGGAATAACTCAGGCGCACCAGCTCACATTCTACGGAATCTTATCAATTCGTGCGACAGGAGAGACTCATCGCACACGGCAGACCGACGGAAAGGGAGTCACCGGCGTTACGTAATTGTAGGAGGCCCGGGGCAAGGGAAAAGCACCGTGAGTCAATTCCTTTGTCAAATTTACCGAGCACGCCTCATCGAAGGAACCGCTGTAGGACGCACCACGGAAGTTGCGCAGGCAGTAAAACTAATTACAGAGCAAGCCGCGCGCGAGAGACTCATTCCCAATTCTCATCGATGGCCAGTAAAAGTGCCACTGACTCAACTTGCGGACGACTTGGCGCATGGTCGCTCAAAGTCTCTTCTACAATTCATTGCTGCGCGAGCCTCGGATTCCTCGGATGTCAACATCACACCACAAGATCTACGTGAATGGCTTGCAACTTTCCCTTGGCTTTTGCTTTTGGATGGCCTTGATGAAGTGCCAGCTTCGAGTAACCGAGATCAGGTTTTGTCCGTAATCAACGAGTTCCTCATGGATGTTGAGGAAATCTCCGCCGACGTGACACTAATTGCTACTACCCGACCCCAGGGATACACAGAGGAATTCTCACCTTCGAATTTCTTGCATCTGGAGCTCAAACCTCTCGGAAAAGAACGCGCGCTTCACTACGCGGGAAAACTGGCAACTGCTCGCCATAGTGCCGACTCAGAACGCACCTCAAGGCTTTTGCATCGGTTGAATCAAGCAGCGGATGAAGTGTCAACTGCGCGCTTGATGTCATCTCCACTTCAAGTCACAATCATGGCAGTGTTGCTTGATCGAATGGGAAAAGCTCCCAAGGATCGCTATACCCTTTTCAAAGATTACTACAGGGTGATCTACGAGCGTGAACTGGAGAAGGAAGGAGCAGCAACAAACCTCCTACGAGACCATAGAGCAGATATTGACACCATTCATGCCGATGTGGGCCTTCTCCTTCAAACGCGAAGTGAACGGTCTGGAGACACGGAGTCCAGGATTGCGATTGGAGAATTCAGCACAATAATTCGGCAGCGCCTCGAAGGCGAGGGGCATGTAGGGGCATCACTAGATTCACTGGCCAAATCTATCAGCCTCGCCGCTACGGATCGCCTTGTCTTCCTAGTCCCGTCTCGTGCAGGAGAGGTCGGATTTGAGATCCGATCACTACAGGAATTTTGGGCCGCAGATGCTTTGATGTCGGCTAGCGATGTAGAGGTTCGAGACCGGCTAAGCCTGATCAGTGCAAGTTCCCATTGGCGAAATGTATTTCTATTTGCAGTGGGTAAGATCTACGCTGAAAGACGGCATCTACGCGACTCCGTGAGTGCAGTCGTGGCAGAGTTGAACATTCACGCAAAAAGTCCTCAGGCGCCCACGCGACGCCTCGCCCTAGGTTCGCGCCTCGCTTTGGACATTCTGGCTGATGGGATGGTGAAGGCGCCCAAGCATGAGGCTGTCTTGGTTGACCAAGCCACGAAACTATTTGGCTTGCCAACAGTCAATGATGTAGAGCGGCTCGTGCCGGCCCTATCCGATAGCGGACTGCAAACAGCAAAAGAGAACGTTGAAAATTGGCTTCTTGAAGGAAAGCGAGCGAGCGAAAGTCTTCTTGTCTTCCTGGCAAGGCTAGCTGCTAGGGGTGATGCATGGGCTAAGACGACTCTCGATGCAGTTTATGCAGGTATGGATAAGGCTGCGCAAGTAAGTGTAATGCGACTTGCCTTCGAAGTATCTTCGCCGAAATTGCTGAGTGTCGCAGCTGAGCGGCTTCTGGATGTTCCTATTTGGGATCTTCCGGCAATCCTATCTGCCCGGTGGAGGCGCCCTTACTCTCGTCCCTTGCACATCGATTCAGGTCCTGAGTGGGTAACCAACTTCATTACCGCCTACGAGCAACCTGCGTTCCACGAACACTTCTCTGCTTCACTCGTAGTTGGGGGCAGCAGGGTCACTTGCCATATCCCAAAACTTAGAGATCATCAAATTTGGCGTGATATCAATCTATCTGAGGTTCGCGCCGACCATTGGATGCACGCAGTCAAGCGATTCAACGATGAGCCGTCGGCAGTGGCGCTCGCCCAGTCGGCCCTGGCGGTTGATGCGGCTGGATTCGATCTCGTCTGGGGTAGCTCATTTCTGCCGTGGCCCATTGTCGCTGTACTTCAGGACGTAAAAGACGGACTCCTATCCAGAGATTCTCTCGGAGATGACTCCTGCGTCGGAGAATTCGACGATTGGCAACGAATTGAGAGCTCCTGGCAAGAGCCGATATTGATTGACCGCCTAGCGCAGAGCTTCACGGCGAGCATCCGTGACTGCCTTCCGTTTATTCCGTTGGCGGCAAGCATTGGGCGGAGTTTCGACCCACCGGCTCAAAGCGGGCGCAGACTAGTTCCGGGAGCTCACCTTGCCGAAATTCTTCAATGCCTCTCTGCCGCACCCGGCTACGTAAGGTCAGATGTGGCCCAACTGATTATCGGCAGCGCACATGCATTCGATGGAGTAATGGCTGAAAAGGAAACGATAGCGAGCCTAAAGGGGATTTCGGAGATTGCCTTGAAGGGGCGAGCCCACGTGGACCTCTCTTGGCTGTCGCGCGCACGGAGACTTCCGGACGGGATCGGAGCATGGCTCAATCAAGCGCTGCGGACCACTTCTGGTTCTGCTTGGCTTCCGCATGTCCCGCCTTCGGTTTTTCGGGAATGGGCCAAGGACTTTTCTCAGGTTGAACTGGGTCTCGCGCTTTGTACTGTAGAGGCGGGTGCCCTTCCTCGGGGACTTCGCGTCGCATTTTCTCGCGAGTGGAAGAAAGTCGCACGAGATGCGTCCATCGACATTCGACACCGGGGAGCGATCTGCCTCGTCGTCAGCTCATTTGAGCCATGTAGAGACGAAGAAGATTACTTTGCGAGGGTTGAGGTCCTTACGACGGCAGTAAAGGCCAGAGCGCTCGACCCTGAATACATTGCAATGCAGATCCATCTCTCACACGACGCTATCCAGCAAAGATTCCTTTTCGGCTTTCTCGATGCGTCGCCAGAACTTCATTACGAAGTGTGGGAAGTGGCAATGGAACGGCTCGTGGCTGACGAGACTAGCGTTCCGACCAAGATTGATTTCAGCTCAATGAGGGCCCTATAGGGGCCCGCCGCCTCAGCCACGACGCACCATTTTGTCGCCGCTCTCGGCGTCCGGCGCCGCCAGTCACCGCCGCTGGTGCATGGGCAATCAGCCGAAGTGCAACAGTCATCCCGCGCTCCTCGAACCGAGCGGTTTGCGGCTCTAACACCCTGTTTCTTCCATAATGCCTACCGGCAGGCACGTAAGGTGACACTCAAACGCGTTGCGTGACGAGACCGAGAGGCGACTGCCGGATGATCGTGCTCAACGAGGTCGCGGTCCACGACCCGTGGGGCTTCGGTTGGGAAGCACTCGTGGCCATCGGCACGCTCGTCCTCGCGATGTTCACCTGGCGGCTGGCCGCACGCACCCGGCAACTCGCCCAGGAGACCGGGGTGGGCCGACGTACCTACGCTGCCGCTTGACCCCGCTCAGTGCGATGGGGCAGTGCTGGGGTCGCTAACCAGCGTGACGCGGATTGCCTGCGCTGTCTGACACGGCCAGACGATCCGACAGGTCGGGCAGTACCCGTCCGGGGCGTAGTAATGCAGTTGCATGACCGTGGTCCGCAGGTTGGCCGCCGTCTTCGGCCACTTCGACGTGTTCAGCCACAGCAGTGCCGCGCCCGCCGCTAGACCGGCGCCTCCCACGATGCCGCCGATCAGAGACATGCTCCAGCCCTGGGATCGGCACTCCGGCTGGAGGGCAATGCTGGTCTCGTCGGTGCCGTAGGTGGTCCGGTCGGAGAGCGCCGCGAAGATGGCCGGTCCGCAGGTCCCGGTGGTGCCGAAGATGCTGATGGTCACGGGGTACATGCAGATCACCCCGCCGATGGCGAGTGCGGCGATGGTGACGAGTGCGGCGGCGAGGCGGCGCATGCATGCTCCTGTGCGGTGAGGGCGGGGCGCCAGTCTCGACGGTTCACGGAATCATTGCAATATCAACTTCAGATCTCCATGGTCTGCAGTCTTCGTCTACACCGGACGCGGCCCTCTCGGTCAGCTTGACAGCACCGGTGCCAGTGCTTTGCGGATCCTGACGGCAGAAGATGACGGCAACAGAGCTGCACACACGGAGACCTTGGCAGTTACGGAGGGACCTTGAGCACTTGTGGTAGCAACGCGGCAGCACGCATGTAGCTGAGAATGAACTCCTAAAGCGGATGTCGAGTCATTCCGACTCCGATGCGCGAGACCGGAGTTGAGGGGCTGGACGTCGGCACCCCCAGGGCCTGGCTGGGACCGCTCCTGTCATCCCGTAGTAGCTGCTTCCGCGGGTTGCGACGAGCGAGCCTGGCGGGTTTCCAGATGTGTGACGACGTTGGCGTAGAAGCGGTCCATGGCGTCGTCGACGCTGCGGATGAAGCCGGACTCTGCGTTGCCACGGGCGCTGCCCACGCTCTTAACGAGGGACAGACGAAAGCCGGTGATCTGGGAGCCGTCCTTCGGGAGGATGTCGCCCGGTTCGGGGCGTAGCCGTTCCAGGGTGGCGCGCGGCCCTCCACCTTCGCCCTGGACGAGGGTCTCGATGTGAAGGTCGGCGGGGGCTTCGGCGAGCTGGCGGATGAGGCGCTTGGCCCAGGTGAGGGGGTAGCCCTGCTCTGGCGCGGGCACTTCGATCGAGGTGCGCAGCTTGCCCGTACGCAGGTCTGCGACGAGGGCCATGATGCCCGGCGTGCCATCGATGTGGATTTCGGCGTTCAGGCGGCCGTTTTCGCAGAAGCTGTCGGCGAGCGCGACACGGCGGGCCTGGGGATCAGTGCCGCGCTTGCCGCGTCGCGGGATAGGCAGAACCTTCTGCCCCAGTTCGCCGCCTAGCCGCAAGCAGACTTGGCGCACGAGTCGTTCCCAGCTCTCGGCCACCTCTACGGCACGCGGATCGCCTTGGCAGAGCGTCTCTTCCTCGATGCCTTTGCGTACCGGAACCCAAGCGGGGCCCATGTTCTGGAAGCCGTGACAGCCGGAGTTTTCGTGCTGGAGATAATGCAGCAACTCATGGAGGAGCCACGCGTGGGCGGCGTTGCCGACGCCTTCGTGGCGGATCAGCATCTGTGCCTGGTGAGTGACCTCCGCCCAGGACAGATGCCACAGCGTGACCTTGTGCTTGCGCCGCCCATCGATTTTGACGTCGACGAGCGGCCTACCTTCGAGGGCCACGTCGTTGGACAGTGTGATCACGGCCTCATAGCCGCGCCGGGCGGCGATGTCCATGTAATCCTGCACTTGCTCAGGCTTCAGGGGATTGCCGTTGGTTTTCGTCTCCATCAGGGCGGTCCACAACTTGCCCGCACGTTCGACGCGGATAACGCCGTCTGGGCGCTTAGGCGTGTCCCGGTGCGGTAGCGAGACCTCGGTGAAGGTCTGCATTCGGCCGGCAGGAGCCCCGAAGGCGGCCGTGAGCCTGCGCCCGAACTCTGGTACCTGGGCCATTACCGAAAGCAGCACGGATGTCGCCCGCATCTCCCGCTCTCGGTCATTCTTCAGGGACGAAGCCGGGAAGAGCCGGGCCTGCCGCCACGCGTCATTCTCGGCGAGCGACTTCTGGGCCGTCTTGGGGAGAGTGACCTTCTTCTTGGCAGTACGAGGACGCCGCGGCCTTGCGGTAGCAGCCTCAGGCGCCGCCGATTGCGCTGGTACGGTCACCGGACTTTCGGCCGGAGCTCCGGCAACCACCGCGGAGGACTCCACACCAGCACCCCCCGCGGGCTCCTCCGGCTCTTCCTCGGGGGCGTCGTCCACATCGATACCGAAGTCCGTAGCCAGACCTGCCAGCCCGGTCTCGTACCCCTGGCCGACAGCGCGGAATTTCCATTCCCCGCCCCGTCGGTACAACTCCCCGAAGAGGAACGCACTTTCCACTCCGGCATCGGTGATGGAAAACCCGAGGAGAGCCTCACCTGTACGGTCGGCGATCGTTATCCGTAGATCGTCCAGATCACCGAACCGTGCGTTTTCGTCACGGCTCGCTGCCACAACAACGCGCTCCACCCCCGACGGTATTGCAGTCAGGTCGAGGCTGATTCGATCCTCGCTCCCAACGGCGGTCGGTGTCTTGCCCAGGAGCTGCACGCTGCCATCAGTTGCGGCTGGATTGTTGTAGAAGAAGAAGTCTGCGTTGCTGCGCACCTTACCGTTCGCGTCCAACAGCAGCACAGAAACATCTGCGTCCCCGTCCCCCGTTGCGCTACACCAAGCGAGGCTCAGGACCACCGAGCTGACGTCCTCGCTTAGAGAAGCAAGCCCGACGTTAGCTCCCTTGACCATTTCCAGCATGTCGCCCCCCAGCGCACCGGCCGGTGCTGAGCCCTCCCCAGGGCAGCCCGGCGCCTCATGAAACTTGTACAGCACGTCCCGCTGTACGAAGTGAACCTTAGCGCCCGGCGCGTGTGTTGCGATATTCGGCCTAGGAAAACAGAACGCGCTTGCTGGCAAGCAGACGTGCACGGGCCAGCTCGCGATTCCATGCGAACTCCTAAGGCGGGTGTCAAGCAGTCTGGGCCGTCAGATGCTGGATGGATTCCAATATCGTGGTCCAGGGGAGCTGTCGAACTGCTGGCCCTTCGCGGGGTTCGTAGAGTGCCCAGACGTCAGGACCGTGGATGAGCTCTACGTCCGCCTTCCGTAGCGTCGCGACGTGTCCGTCCCACGCCGGGTGCCGTACATGTGCTGCGTTGACCCGCGGGAACACCACGACGGGGACGCCGATCGTGCCGAGCGCTTCGTTTACCTGTGTCAGTGCCTGGTTGTCCGCGACGCCCATTGCGAGTTTGGCGACGTAGTTCGCGCTGGCCGGGACGACGACGTAGCAGTCGGCAACCGGGTGTGGGCTAGGGTCAGTCGGCAGGCGAAGTGCATCCCGTACGGGCAGGCCGGTCACAGCCTCCAGGCGTTCGAGCTCGCCGTTCGCCCTGAGCCATCGGCCGGCATTCGGGGTCAGGGTCACGGCTACCTGCCAGCCGAGGGCGATCGCTGGCTCGACCAGGCCGGTGCGTAGTTGCTCAACTCCATCGGCTGCCGCGCCCACGACTCCCAGCACTCCGCGGCTGCCTGCACTCACGGTTCCACCACCCCGCATCGGTCCGTCCCCTCGGCCAGCAGTACAGCAGAGAGGTACCGCAACCACAGCGACTATCAGCAACCTGTTGATCCCTAAACCCCTTGCCGACAGCCCTACAGCCCTCAGCAACCGCGGTGCCGGTAGTTCGCATCGAGGGGTTCGCCAGCTCGCAACAGGTTCACCTTTGCACCATGTGGCCGGATCGCTCCCTTGCCCCCTCTTCGTGCGCCTGTCACACAGTTAGTAGGTGGGGCGACCGGGGAGGGGACGATTTATGTCTGTGTTGGGTGAGGAACAAGCTGTGCCCTCGGCTTGGGCAGTCGAGCGGTTTGGGCGCAGTGCCGGCAAGCTTGCCGCGGCGCTTCCGGTTCAACTGGCTCGGGCACACGGGCGGGCTCACGCCGTACACCTCACGGCCGGGCTCAAGAAGCGGAGCCCGTACGGCTCCACACTGGCCGAAGCGGTGCGCGAGAACTTGGCAGACACGGCACGGGAACTGGGGGAGTCTGTCAGGGACGTGCGGGGATATGAGTACGCCGTAGTCAACGAGCACGCGCTCTTCCCATTCAGGTACGCGGACCGGCCAAGGCCGCTTGACCGGGCTCGTCTCGCCTCCAACACCTCCCCTACGCGACGCCGTCTTTTTCGGGCACATGGTCCGGAGCCTCAGGACGCCCTCTTCGAACTCGACGACGACCTGACAACGGAGGACTACCTCGAACTACACGAGGCCTTCGAGGAGCTGGGTGCGTCCACGAAGCTCGTATGCGTGTTCTTCACGGCAGACCCGGAGAGCGGCATCCATGCGATCCATTGGGGAGATGCGCACCTTGAAACCGACCGCACCTTCACATGGCCCCACAAGGAACAGCTCCCGCTTGCTCTTCAGTTGCTCGAGTGACCGACTGGGGCCCTGACGGAACCGCTGGCGTCGCCGTGCCAGTCGCGTGCCAGATGGCGCGGTCAGTGACGGTTACTTGGGGCGCATAAAGGTGCAGCGCTCCGCAGACTGCCCATGTGCCGCGGCAGGGCTTCTGACCTGGTGGGACTCTCTGAGGGCAGCTGCCAGGCTTACAAAGCAGATGTCGGCGGTTCGAAACCGTCCGCGCCCACCAGTGCAAAGGCCCCCAACCGATCATGGTTGGGGGCCTTTGACATCTACTTTTGACATCAACGGGGGCGGTCACTCACGGCCGGGACGCCGCTTCAGCATGCGGTCCAGGTGGCTCACGGCCTCGCGCTGTGTGTCCTGGACGACGTGGGCATAGACGTTCATCGTGACGGCGATCTGACTGTGCCCGAGGATCTCCATCACGACGCGGGGAGCGACTCCGGCGGCGGTCAGCAGGGTCGCGCAGCCGGATGACTGACGCGGAGCCCGGCGGTCTTGGCCTCGCAAGTGGAAGTGGTGGGCTGCGGAAGTGATAGCGCCAATAGTCGGCTTCGCGCTTCCGCCCGAGGTGCGTCGTCGAGCATGGCGGCCGCCAGCCGTCCCCGCTGACGTCCGTCCGCCTCCGGCGGACGGGGAAGAGCTCGCCGGATCCGCCACGCCGACACCTTCGGTGAGATACATAGAGTCACGTCGATGCTACTTTCCGTGATCGTTCATGGGAGAGTCGAACTCCGTCGATTGGGTGGTGTGCGGTCGTGGTGGGTCTGGGGCGTGCGGGCGGGGTGGCTGCGGCGTGGCGGTCGGCGATGGTGGTACGTGGTCTGTTGGCCGGCCTCATGGCTCTATTGGTGGCCACGGCGGGCTCCGCGGTGGCGGATCCGGTCGGGGTGCCACCCTCGGGTGAGGGGGGCAAGGTCACCGTCTGGGGCGAATATCAGGAAGGGCAGACGAATGTGCCGGCGTCGCTGGACGGCAAGACCGTCACCGCGATTGCCGGCGGGTATTTGCACAGTCTGGCGTTGACCGACGACGGCAAGGTCACCGCCTGGGGCTCCTCGGGGGCGAATGTGCCGGCGTCGCTGGACGGCAAGACCGTCACCGCGATCGCCGCCGGGGGTCATAACGGTCTGGCGGTGACCTCCGACGGCAAGGTCACCGCCTGGGGCTCCAACGACTCTGGGCAGGCCACTGTGCCGGGGTCGCTGGACGGCAAGACCGTCACCGCGATCGCCGCCGGATTCTTCCACAGTCTGGCGTTGACCGACGACGGCAAGGTCACCGCCTGGGGCGAATATCAGGAAGGGCAGACGAATGTGCCGGCGTCGCTGGACGGCAAGACCGTCACCGCAATTGCCGCCGGGGATTTGCACAGTCTGGCGTTGACCTCCGACGGCAAGGTCACCGCCTGGGGCCACAACGTCGAGGGGGAGACGGATGTGCCGGCGTCGCTGGACGGCAAGACCGTCACCGCGATCGCCGCCGGGGGTCGTTACAGTCTGGCGTTGACCTCCGACGGCAAGGTCACCGCCTGGGGCCGCTACTTCTACTACGGGGGCTTCGATCTGCCGAATGTGCCGCCGGCGTCGCTAAACGGCAAGACCGTCATCGCGATCGCCGCCGGGGATTTGCACAGTCTGGCGTTGACCGACGACGGCGAGGTCACCGCCTGGGGCGACAATCAGATCGGGCAGACGAATGTGCCTGCGTCGCTGGTCGGCAAGACTGTCACCGCAATCGCCGCCGGCGGCTACCACAGTCTGGCGATTGTGGCCGTCAACACCCCGCCGGTCATCACCGGGCAGCCGAAGGACCTGACGGTCAACTCCGGTCAGGACGCCACGTTCACCGCTGCTGCTTCGGGTAGGCCTGCTCCGACGGTGCAGTGGCAGCGCCGCAGTGGCGACAACGCGGCGTGGGCCGACATTTCTGGCGCCACCACGAACTCCTACACCCTGAGCAAGGCGACGTCGGCCGACAACGGCAGCCAGTTCCGGGCGATCTTCAGCAACCCGGCCGGTAAGACCGCCACTCAGAGCGCGACTCTGACTGTCAACACACTGCCGGTCATCACCGGGCAGCCGAAGGACCAGACGGTCAACCCCGGTCAGGACCCCAAGTTCACTGCTGCTGCTTCGGGTAGGCCTGCTCCGACGGTGCAGTGGCAGCGCCGCAGTGGCGACAACGCGGCGTGGGCCGACATTCCTGGCGCCACCACGAACTCCTACACCCTGAGCAAGGCGACGTCGGCCGACAACGGCAGTCAGTTCCGGGCGGTCTTCACCAACCCGGCCGGCACCGCCACCACCCAGACCGCCACCCTGACCGTCAATACCCCACCGGTCGTCGTGGAGCAGCCGAAGGACCAGACGGTCAGCCGCGGCGAGGACGCCACGTTCACCGCTGGTGCGTCGGGCAAGCCCACTCCGACGGTGCAGTGGCAGCGCCGCAGTGGCGACAACGCGGCGTGGGCCAACATCCCCGGCGCCACCAAAAACGCCTACACCCTGACGAAGGCCACTCGGGCCGACAACCGCAGCCAGTACCGCGCCGTGTTCACCAACCCGGCCGGCACCGCCACCACCCAGACCGCCACCCTCACGGTCACATGGCACCGACCCCACCACCACTGGCCACATCACCACCATCGCTGAGCCTCACCGAGGCTGGGACCAACCCCGCCGCCATGGGCGCCAATGACGAGCGGGTACGACACCCACGGGACCCACCGCCCGAGGAACACTAGGCCTTCTGACATCCACCGTTGACATCAACGACGCCGGACAGCGGTGGATCGAGAAGGTCATCGGCACACTCGGGACTGCACGCTGAACCCACGTTCACGGGCATCGCGGAAGCCGGAGATCGAACTTACAAAGCAGATGTCGGCGGTTCGAAACCGTCCGCGCCCACCAGCAGTAGGCACGACAAAGGCCCAGGTCACCGGAAGTAAACCGGGAGCCTGGGCCTTGATCTTTCCTCCGCGATTACGGCGGGGGAGGGGCGTCGTGCCACTTACGTGCCAGATGCCTCCCCGGGCTCGTGCGCGGTTGTGTCTGCCGGCCGGACTTTCTTGATCTGCTCGTCGACATGAGCGGCGATGGCTTGGTCGCGTCCGTTGACCAGGTGCTGATAGATCAGCGCCGCCCGGGCCGACGAGTGCCCCATGCGCTGCATCAGCTCACGCGTTGTTGCGCCACCGGTCGCCGCGAGGGTGTTGCCCGTGTGCCGGAGGTCCGTGAAAGTGCACGTCCCCGAGTCCGGCCTCCTCGACAGCCCGCAGCCAGATGCGGCGGAAGTTGCTCCGACGAAGCTGGCCGCCTCGTGCTCCGGTGAAGACCAGACCGGTGCGGCTCGGCTCGGCATGCTTGTCGAGATGCGCCACCAGCTCGCTCCTCAGCGACGCCGGGAACGCGACGGCACGGACGCCAGCCGCGCTCTTTGGGGCTTTGATCAGCAGCACGTCTGTCCGCGTCTCGGCGAGCGCGCGACGTACGGAGACGGTCCGCCGTTCGAGGTCCACGTCACGCCGCTGCAGAGCAAGTGCTCTCTGGTCACATCGAGCGCTCGGCGTGCGTTGTGATGAGGCCCGTCGATCTCCATCACGACAGAGCCTTCGACCATGACCCGGCCGGGGGGCTTCGCGCTGCTCCGGGTGGCGGTGTCCGGATGCATCCGCGCGCATCCGGACGAAAGATGGGACCGTCGAAATCTTGTGTCTTGGAGGCAATGTGGAAGTCCCCACGCGAGTACGCAACGAGGTGTGCGAGGCAGCGGGTGACTCCGAGGACGAGGCTGCGGCCGCGCTTGAGGTAATTCTCCACGCCCTCTCTCAATCTGAAGGGAGGCGTGTTCTCGAGGAACCTTCGGCGCAAGTGATTGTTGATGTTCAGGAGTGGGCGTCGTTGGCGTCGTACGCGGTCGCCCGTACGTACGCTCCACAGTCCCCGCTGCGCTATGCAGGCTTTTCGCGACGTGTCACCCAACTGCTCGTGCGCATCGTTACATTGCTGACTGTCCAACTAAACAAATTGGGGCATATCCTCACAAACCCCACCTTCTCCATCAGTATCAATTTTCCGTGGGGCGTTTCATCTTCCGTCTCCTGGATCTGAGCGTGTCTGGATACCTGCCTGTGGTCGTCATCCGCCCGACGAGTCTGGCGGGCGGCGGGCGGCGGGCGGCGGGTGCGCGTTCACGCGAGCCCTGCGCCGCCACGACGTGCGGCCGCGCTGTGAACCAGACGACCAAGGGTCGCGACGTCGCGATCATCGCTCACCCGCCGCGCGAGGAGATCCAGTTCGACTGGTTTGATCTTCCAATTCCCCCTGATGAGTTGTCTGTTGGGGAACACGCTCCTGCTCGTCGACACTCTGCCGCATTCCGGTCGCTTGGCGCGAAGCACGGCTGCGACCATGTCGTCCAGTCCGTGCTCGGTTACCCCGGGCGGCAGTAAGTCGACCGCCTGGTGAACATGGCCGAGAGCTTCGACAGTGCCATCGTCGACGAGCTTGGGCAGCCAGTGTGAGTGATCCGCCACTTGTTCTATCTGTGCGGTGTGGTGATCCGCCGTACCGCGTCGACGATGGCGTCGCGGTGCCGGCCCAATCGTCGCGTTGACCATGGGTCGCTTCCGCTGGTTGGGCTCATGCCGCCTGTGAGGCTGAACCAGGCTTGGGTCAGCGTCAGCACGAAAGCCACCAGGTCCTCCGGGTCGAACTCCGGCTCGACTCGGCCCTGTTCCTGGGCCGCCGCCACGGCTGTGATCTTGGCGGTGTAGGTGGCGGCCTCCTGGTCGGTGGCGCCGGGGCGCTCCAGCAGCTTCCAGGAGAGCAGCCGCATCAGGTCGGGGTGGGCGACCAGGTTGTCGAAGATCTGTCCCGCGACTCCGGGGAGGTCCGCGGCGTCGAAGGGCACTGTCTCCGCGCCCACGGTGAGCACCCGGTCGATCACGGCGTCGAACAGTTGCTCCTTGTTGCCGAAGTAGGCATAGATCCTTTGCTTGTTCGCGTTGGCCGCCTCGGCGATGCGGTCCACCCGGGCGCCGGCCAGGCCGTACGCGGCGAACTCGGCGAAGGCGGCGTCCAGAAGGCGTGCCTTGGTCGCGGCGGAATCTCGGGGCATGCCGTCACTCTAGCAAGTAACCATCCAGTTGGTTTGACACCTCTGGAGGTGTGCCCCACTATGAAAACCATCCAGTTGGTTAGCTTCTGCTGGATGACCTCGACACAAGGAAGATCACGATGGAACTCCGCCCGCTCGGCAGCCAGGGCCTCGCCGTCTCCGCCCAGGGGCTCGGCCTCATGGGGATGAGCGCCTTCTACGGCAGCACCGATGAGGCCGAATCGCTGGCCACCATCGACCGCGCCCTGGAACTGGGCGTGACCCTGTTCGACACTGCCGAGATCTACGGCCCCTTCATCAACGAGCAGCTACTCGGCAAGGCGCTCACCGGCCGCCGCGATCAGGCCGTGATCGCCACCAAGACCGGAATCGAGATCGGCGACGACGGTGCGGTGACCGGCCTCAACGGGCGCCCCGAGTACATCCGCCGCGCTCTGGACCGCTCCCTGCGCCACCTGAACACCGACTACGTCGATCTCTACTACCTGCACAGGGTCGACCCGCAGGTGCCGATCGAGGACACCGTCGGCGCCATGGGCGAGCTGGTGGACGCCGGCAAGGTCCGTCACATCGGCCTGTCCGAGGTCGCGCCGCAGACCATCCGCCGCGCCCACCGCATCCACCCGCTGACCGCGGTCCAGACCGAGTACTCGCTCTTCGAGCGCGGCATCGAGCAGGACGGGGTCATGGGCACCCTGAACGAGCTCGGGATCGGCCTGGTCGCCTACTCGCCGCTAGGGCGCGGCTTCCTCTCCGGCGCGATCACCGGCCCGGACGACTTCGCCGCCGACGACTACCGCCGCACCGACCCTCGCTTCCAGGGCGAGAACTTCAACCGCAACCTGGCCGTGGTCGACGAGGTCCGCCGGATGGCCGCCGCCAAGAAGGTCACGCCGTCCCAGCTGGCCCTCGCCTGGGTCCTCCACCAGGGCGCGGTCGCCATCCCCGGCACCAAGCGCCGCCGCTACCTGGAGGAGAACAGCGTCGCTGCCGCCGTAACCATCACCGCGGACGAACTGGCCGCCATCGACGCGGTCGCCCCGCACGGGATCGTCTCCGGCGACCGCTACACCCCCGAACAGATGCGGCTTCTCAACGGCTGAGTACCGGGCACGCCGGCAGGCGGCATGCCGGCGGCACGGTCTCTCCCGGAGGCCGAGCTGCAGCAACAACCACTCCTGGACGCTCCCGTTGGTGGCGTCCTCAGTCTCCAGAAAGAGATGAGTACAGTGATCGATCATGTTTTCCTGACGGTGAGCGACATGGACCGCTCGGTCGACTTCTACAACCGGACGTTGAAGCCACTGGGTATGAGCCACGTGATCGACTTCGACGGCTCGACCGGTCCGGAGGGCCACCCCGACCTCAAGGGGTTCGGTACCGACACGGCTTTTGTGTTCTGGTTGCGCGACGGGGTCAGTGAGGGACGTGCCGCGCACGTCGGCTTCACCGCGCCGTCGAAGGAGGCGGTCGACGCGGCGTACGCGGCGGCCATGGCGGCGGGTGCGACCGACAACGGCGCACCCGCGGACCGTCCCTACTACGCTCCTGGGTACTACGCGGCCAGCGTCTTCGATCCTGATGGGTACAGCCTTGAGTTCACGTACAAGGCGTGGCAGTACTCCAAGGACTGACCTGGGTTTTCGCAAGGTCGCGTTGACGGGCGGTGGTCCGGCTTGCTCCGATTCAAGGCGGCAGCTCCAGCACCGGCACCTACGAGGAGCAGATCGGCTACGCCCGATCCGTGGTCGACGGCGACTGGGCGCGCGTAACGGGACGACCGGCTTCGACCACCGCACGATGACCATCTCGTACGACGTCGTCGAGTAGGCCGAGCAGTGCCTCCGCAACATCGAATGCGCGCTGAAGGAAGCGGACCGCACCGGACGCCGTCCAGGTGCGTCATCTCCTCCCCAACCGCGACGACTTCGAGCTGGGCCGGCCCCTGCTACGCGGCCGCTTCGGCGACGTTCAGCCCGCCACCAAGATGATGGTCTGTGGCCTCGCCGACCCCCGGATGAGGATCGACATCGAGGTGCACACCCGCTGCCGAAACCTCACGGGGTGCCCCCACCTCTGATCGCTGCACCGGCTGAGTACGATCACCTACGCCGGTCTGAGTACGCGAGTGGTTGCCCGCCGCGCGCGGCGCCGGAAGGGTGAACGCATGCGCCGACTGCTGCTGCTCGCCCCGCTGTTGCTGTTCGCCGTCGCCTGCGGGGTGGTGCCGTCCTCCGAGGACAAGGCGACGGACGCCGCACGGGAGGTGGCCAGGAAGGCCGGCGAACGGCTCTACGGCCAGCGTCCGCGCACGGCGGAGGAGGTCGGGCGCTCCGCTTCCGGCATCGACGGGGTGGAGGTACTGCGGGTGACGGGTACTTCGACACACGACGGGGACGGCGTCGACGTGGTCGTCCGCACGACCGGCTCGGCGTACGACGGATGGCTCGACCCTGAGGAGGTCGTCGTGCGGCGCTGTTTCGCGGTGCGGGTGTCACCCAAGTCGGAGTGGCGTGAGGATCCCCGTGACGTGGACTGCCCGGATGGCCCGCCGCTGACCTTCGCCCCGCCACCCGAACCGCCCCGGCTGCCCTACGAGGAGCTCCGCGCGAAACTTCCCCGGGTGCCGGAGGGCGGCCGTGTGGACGAGGCCGAGGTGCGCCGTACGCTCGCCGCCCTGGACCTGCATCCGGCGATCCGTACCGAAGTGAAGGCGGCCGGAGGCCGGGTCGGCGTTCTCCTGTCGGTGAAGGGCAACGGCTTCGACGCGCAGGACTGCCTTCTTGCCCGCGTGGGCCCCGGCGCCACCGAGGTGTGGGTGCCGCCCCGGATCCAGCGGATGCCCGGAGAGGGCGGCTGCACCATCGGCAACGCCCTGGACCCGAGACCGTCACCGCACTGAACGGGGGTGCCTGGCTTCGGCGAAAAGCCGCCTGCACCTTCCCCGTGGCCTCCGCGATGTCGCCCATCGCGAGCACCGGCGCCGGAGCGAAAGGACCGCGCTACTACGACTGGGCATGGGTACAGACCGGAGCCGACAAGAACCGGCGCCTGATCCGCCGCAACACCGCAACCGGCGAACTCGCCTCTGGCCGCTCCAACCACTCGGGATCATCGAGTTCGCGCAACAGGGTCAGCAAGTCTGCTTCGTGTTTCGTCACGCACGAGTCTTGGCGGATCAGCCGTGGACCTCGCCGGCCCGATATCGCTCATTCAAGTTCCTTACGTTGATGATGGGTTGATTCCGGTCACTCGTAGGATCGGGAGGCCCAGGGGCACTGGGTGTGGCTGTCAAGTTCATGCCGCAGGAGTGGCTCAAGGCCGAGTTCGCTTCGGAGCACGGTTATCTGTGAGTGCTGCAGCTGCGGTGAGGACAGTCTCTGCTTCCTGCAAGATGCCGCGCAGGATCTCGCTTGCGGGGAGGATGTCGTGGACGAGTGCGGCAGATTGGCCGGTGAAGGGCAGATATTCATCGCCGCGCCCGCGGCTGATGGCCTCCATCAAACGCGGAATGGCGTCCTCGGGGTTCACTTGCTCAGGGTGATCACGGAGGGTATCCACCAGATCGGTACGCAGCGCGCGGGGAACGCCGTAGCTGCCGGGACGCGAGTAGGGCGGGAGGACCCGTTCGCTGTTGAGGGCCTTGACGGCGTCCACAGCGTCCGCCCGGACAATCCGTTGCTTCCACTCGTCGGAAATGTTCATCTCGGTGGAGGCGAGGAAGCGCGTGCCCATCGAGACGCCCTGGGCCCCCAAAGCGAACGCCGCGGCGACGCCCCGGCCGTCTGCGATGCCGCCGGCAGCGACGACCGGAGTGTCGCCTGCCATGTCAACGACCTGCGGGACCAGCACCATGGTGCTCACGTCGCCACTGTGGCCTCCGGCTTCGCTGCCTTGGGCAATGAAGACGTCGGCTCCTGCGTCCAGCGCTTGAGCCGCCTGGCGAGCGTCCGTCACCTGCTGGATCCACATGATTCCTGAAGCATGAGCCTGGGCGATCAGGTCCTCGGGAACCGCCAGGTGGAAGGAGATGGCCGCGGGCCCTTCTTCGAGCGTGGCCTCAAAGGCTTCTTCATCGAACGGCCGTGTCGTGTGGTTGACCGCGAAGGGGCGATCGGTCAGCTCACGCAATCGGGACCACTGCCCCCTCAACTCAGGCACGGTCCGAGCCGCACTGCCCAGGCTGCCAAGACCGCCCGTAGTGCAAATGGAAGCAGCCAGGGCGACTTCGTCCCAGGGACCGAACGGGGCGCAAATAATGGGCGTCTCGATGCCGAGCAGTTCACACAACGGGGTGTAGAACATCACTGCCTCCGCCTCAGCAGGATCATGGAGAGACCTGTGCGTCCGCACCGTGTACGAGTTCCTCGCCGACGGTCGGCCCGTTCAGCTGTCGACGAGTTGGGAGCCGTACGACCTCACCACCGGCACCCTCGTAGTCCTCCCCGAGGGCGGGCCTCACGCCGGGACGGGCGTCGTGAACCGGATGGCCGAGATCGGCATCACCGGCGACGGCGGCAGGACCCGTCTGGGTGGAGAGCCGCGACGGTGCAGCCCTGCAGGAGTTCTGGAAGGAGCAAGGCTGCGATGGGGTGGACGCCGTCGTGACCACCATGCAGGTTGTCGGATGCGGGCTCGCCCAAGCTCAGGAGATGTTCTTCGCTGCACCCTGCCGGGCCGCCGAGCTCGACTTCCACAACGCAGTCATGGATAGCTGCGAGGAGGTGTCGGAGCTTCTTCCTGTTGTGGCCGTAGGCCGTGAGGGGCGTGGCAGTTCGGGCACAGAGCGACTAGCCCTGCTGCTGTTGCTGCCCACCGAAGCCGAAGCCCGGCAGGCCGCCCTGCTGCTGTTGCTGCCCACCGAAGCCAAAGCCCGGCAGGCCGCCCTGCTGCTGTTGCTGCCGGCCTCCCTGCTGCTGTTGCCGCACAAAGGAGCACGGCAGGCCGCCCTGCTGCTGTTGCTGTCCGCCCTGTTGCTGTTGCTGCGCAGGGAAGCACGGCAGGCCGCCCCGCTGCTGTTGCTGCTGACCCGGGAAACGCGGTTGGTCGATGGTCGTTGGCGCTGCCTTCGCGGGGGCCGATGCCGCCACAGCGGCTGGGGGTGAGGCACTGGCCGTTTCCGCGGCGAAACCTGCTGGGAACGCCAGAGAAGCGATGAGCAGTGGGCTGAGCCGGACGAGGTACCGCTTGCCACGCATGACTTTCTCCCTTCGACTACCGGAGCGAAAGACAGGCGCTCGTTCACGAACGGTGTCCCCTCTCAACACCTCTTAGGGACGAGCGCTGCTCCCAGCAGGAGCTTCACACTCGGCCGAGCGCACAGCAAGAAACCGACCATCCTAGGAGTAGAGGTCTCCGGTAATAACCATCCGCAACAGTCGCCGTGAGGAAGATCGGCTACCGGCAATCTTTGTGACGATCATCGGGAAAGTTGACGAAAACGGGCTCTCGCCGTGGATCGAAACTACTGACAGCAGAGCGCTAAGGGCTGTCCCGTAATCCCTGGCCGCCAGGGGTTACGGGACAGCCCTTGGCCCGCGTACACCGGCCGCCGCCACTCGAATCCCGGCGGCGCTGACCTCACGCGACAGCCGGGCCGCCAGACGGCTCCCGCTCCGGAGAGAACGCACCACACAGGCACATGAGCCCTCATCAGGGAACCGATGAGGGCTCATGGCCGATCGAGGCCAACGACCAACTACGGGCGCAGGACGCTGGCGGAGAGCTCACACGGCGTCCGGTCCATCACTGGGCGGTGGTCGGCTGT